>JBBQZA010000048.1:0-16635 GCA_038208175.1 Burkholderiales bacterium | reverse complement strand
CCTGCTGTGTCTCGCTGCGGATTGGGGCTAGGGATGCTCTGCATAACTCGCGCCGCGCGCGGCGGGGCTTTTGCGGAATGAGCCGCGAGGCGAAAAACCCAAGGCAAGGCTGAAGCCTTGCCTGGTTTTGCAACGAAGTGGATCGCCCGCAAAACCACGCCCCCAAAGGGGTTCGGCCCAAAACGGACGCCTTGCCCACCAAACCGCTTGCGTGTGCCTCGGGCACACGACGCGCGGTGTTGGCGAGCAAATCATCCCGTTTTGGACCCGAACGCGCATGGCGGGAGTTATGCAGAGCATCCCTAGCGACTTGGCGTACATTCTGAGGGGGCTCAAGGAGTGCCTACCCATTCAAACCTTGTCAAAATGGATCATTACGAAAACTTCCCGGTCGCCTCGCTGCTTTGCCCAGCACGGCTGCGACCGGCCATTTCAGCCATTTATGGCTTTGCCCGCAGCGCTGACGACCTGGCCGACGAAGGCGACGCGCCAGCCTCAACCCGGCTCTCCAACCTGGCTGCCTTTCGAAGTGACTTGTACGCTATTGCGTCCGACCAGCCGCACAGCGGTCGATGGCCACAAGTCTTTGACCCCCTTGGGCGCGTGCTCAATGATTTTGCCTTGCCGCTGGCGTTGCTCGAGCAATTGCTGGATGCTTTCGAGCAGGACGTGCGCTACAGCGCCAGCGGCCGCCGCTATCAGACCGATGCCGAACTGCTGGACTATTGCACACGCTCGGCAAATCCGGTGGGCCGACTGTTGTTGCACCTTTATGGCATTGACGACGCGTTCTCGCTGGCGCAAAGCGACCAGATCTGCAGCGCGCTGCAACTGATCAATTTCTGGCAGGACATTAGCGTTGATGTGCCTCGTGGACGCTGGTACCCGACTGTTGAAGCCATGCAGCGTCACGACGTTATCGACGCTGACCTGCAGGCAAGCAGCAACCAGAGCACTAACGTTACCCGACTGCTAGCTGACTACGCGAGTCAAGCCAACGATTTAATGCAGCAGGGTGCCTCGCTCGCGTGTCGCCTTCCGGGTCGCTCCGGCTGGGAGTTACGCCTGGTGGTGCAAGGGGGGCTGCGTGTGCTGGACAAAATGAAGGCGATGAACTTTGCAACCTGGCGCGAGCGACCGAAGCTGAGTTGGCGGGATCTAGCTGTTCTTTTTTGGCGCGCCTGGTGCATGAGCAAAAAGGCAAGCGTCACGGACCCTGAGTAAACTAGAGCGCGCAAGCCGCACCCTTCATGACGCCACAGGAATACGTCCAACAAAAAGCCGTTGCCTCCGGCAGCAGCTTTTACTACGCTTTTCTGTTTTTACCGGCACAGCGGCGCGCAGCCATCACGGCGTTTTATGCCTTTTGCCGCGAGGTGGATGACGTCGTGGACGACGCTGTGGATCCGGCGGTGGCGAGTGCCAAACTGGCCTGGTGGCAGGCTGAGGTCACGAATTCGTTTGCCGACCGCCCCACGCACCCGGTGATGCAGGCGTTGATGCCGCTGGCACGGAGCTACGGCATTGAGCAACAGCATTTGCAAGCCGTCATTGAGGGCTGCCAGATGGATTTGAATCAGACGCGCTATCTGGACTATGTGGCGCTGCAACGCTACTGCCATCTGGTTGCAGGCGTGGTGGGCGAAGTGGCGGCCCGCATCTTTGGCCAACAGCAGATTGAGACCACTGCCTATGCCCACAAGCTGGGCCTGGCATTGCAGTTGACCAACATCATCCGTGACGTCGGTGAGGATGCGTTGCGAGGGCGCATCTACCTGCCCATGAACGAATTGCAGCAGTTTGATGTCAAAGCCCATGAAATCCTGAAGCGAAATCAGTCGGAGCGCTTTGTTGAGCTGATGCAGTTCCAGGCTCGTCGGGCCCACAGTCTGTATGACGAAGCGCTGGCCCTGTTGCCAGCGACGGAGCGGCGCTCGCAAAAACCGGGGCTGATGATGGCCTGCATCTACCGCGCCCTGCTGCGGGAAATTGAGCATGACAATTTTCAGGTACTTAACCAACGCATCAGTCTGACACCCTTGCGCAAGCTGTGGCTGGCCTGGAAGGTGCAGGCGCTTGGAAGGTAAGCCTCACATGAAGCTGGCCATCATTGGCGCCGGCTGGGCCGCCTTGGCAGCGGCGGTGGAGGCCAGCACGGCGGGCCATCGGGTCACGGTTTTCGAAGCGTCACACGCCATCGGCGGACGCGCCAGAGCAGTGAGTGCCAAGCTGCCGGATGGAACACCGGTGACGCTGGACAATGGACAGCACATTCTGATTGGCGCCTACCGTGAAACGCTGCGCCTGCTGCAACGGGTGGGCGTTCAGGCAGACAGCGCTTTGTTGCGGCGGCCAATGACGCTGCTTTTTCCGGACGGCGCAGGCCTGCGCTTTGGCGACTGGCCGACGCCATGGGACGCGCTGTTGGCAATCCTGAGCGCGCGCGGCTGGAGTTGGGCCGACAAGTGGTCGCTCTTAAGTCGGGCAGGCTCTTGGCAACGGCAGGATTTTCGGTGTGATGCGGCGTTGACGGTGACCCAACTGTGCCAGGGTTTGAGGGTGCGCCCTATGAGCGAGCTGATCGAGCCGCTGTGTGTGTCGGCTCTCAATACGGCAGCTGAGCGAGCCAGTGCCCAGGTGTTCTTGCGGGTGCTGAAAGACGCCTTGTTCGGGGTCCAGGGCGGCTCCAATTTGCTGCTGCCGCGACTTGATTTGTCCGAGCTGTTTCCGAATGCGGCGGCGCGTTGGCTGCGTGAGCACGGTGGCCAGTTACACCTGGGGGCACGGGTGGATACGGTTTGGCACAAGGGCTCGCAGTGGCAGGTCGAGGGCGAAGATTTCGACGTCGTCATTGTTGCCACGCCCTCCTCTGACGCCGTCAGAACACTGGAAAGAACAGCGCAGACAGCACCAGATTTAATCGCCGCACGGATCCGGCAGTGGACAGCGGTGGCCAGCACACTTGAGTTTCAAGCCATCTGCACGGTCTATGCCTGGGGCCGTGACGCCGCCCTTGCGCAGCCGATGCTGGCGCTGCGCGGCTCAGCGGACAAGACCAGAGCGGCACCGGCCCAGTTTGTGTTTGACCGCGGCCAGTTGGGTGGCCCCCCAGGTCTGCTGGCTTTTGTCGTGAGTGCCAGCAACGGGGAGCGCGAAACGCTGCAGGCACAGGTGCTGGAACAGGCACAACAGCAACTCGGCTTGACGCTGCAAGCGGTGCAGACGATTATCGAAAAACGCGCCACTTTTGCCTGCACACCGGCTCTCGAACGACCAGGTCTGCAGGTGGCGCCCGGGCTGCTGGCCTGTGGCGACTACGTGGCGGGCCCTTATCCGGCCTCGCTGGAAGGTGCGGTGCGCAATGCGCTGCAGGCCGTTCAAGCACTTGCAGCGCCCGTTTATGATGCGTTGCAAGCGGGAACAACACACAAGGAGCCAAGCCGATGAAACGCGCCCTGAAAATTTTCACGTTGATGCTGCTTGGCGTTCTGCTGATCGCGGCAGCGGCAGCGGCCTGGTACGTCCACAGCAAACAACCACAGCGATCTGGCACATTGCCGCTGACACAACTGAGCGCAGCGGTCAACGTACGCTATGACGAACGAGGTGTACCGCACATCCGGGCCGAAAACGAGCCCGACCTGTACCGCGCGCTGGGCTATGTCCATGCACAGGACCGCCTGTTTCAAATGGAGATGGTGCGCCGACTGGCACAGGGCGAATTGGCCGAAGTGCTGGGACCGAAATTGATCGACGTCGACCGCCTGTTTCGCACTCTCGGCATTCGCGCTCACGCTCAAGCCGCGGCGACCAAAATGGACCTGCAAAGCCCGTCCTCCAAAGTCTTGCTGGCCTACCTGGACGGTATCAACCAATTCCAGGCGTCGCATGCTGCGCCAATCGAATTTGACCTGTTGGGCATTCCGAAACGTCCGTTTACTGCGCAGGACACGATTGCCGTGGCCGGCTACCTGGCCTACAGCTTTGCGGCAACCTTCCGCACCGAACCGGCGCTGACCTATGTGCGCGACAAATTGGGAGCCGATTACCTGAAAATCTTCGATCCCGACGGCGGCCCGCAAGGGATTTTGAAAGCCAGCCCAACAGCCACCCTGAGCCACCAGGACTGGGGAAAATTGGAACAAATTGCACTCATCAGCCAGCAGGCGCTGGCCGACGCCGGGCTGCCGCAATTTGAAGGCAGCAATGCCTGGGTGATTTCGGGCAGCCGAACGGCGAGCGGCAAGCCGCTATTGGCAGGGGACCCGCATATTGCCTACTCGACCCCTGCGGTCTGGTATGAAGCGCAGCTGTCGGCGCCCGGCTTCGAGTTGTATGGACACCACCAGGCTCTCAACCCAACCGCCTTGTTGGGCCACAACATGCAATTCGGCTGGAGCCTGACCATGTTCCAGAACGATGACATGGACCTGATCGCCGAGAAAGTCAATCCTGCCAACCCGAATCAGGTCTGGTACCACGGCCAGTGGGTCGACCTGCAAAGCCGCGAGGAAAGCATCCTGGTCAAGGGTTCGGCAGCCGTCAAACTCACGCTGCGGCGCTCGCCGCACGGTCCCCTCATCACCGATGCCTTCAAGGACTCTCTGGGCTCTACACCGGTGGCCATGTGGTGGGCTTTTCTGGAAACGGAAAACCCGGTTCAGGATGCTTTTTATGAACTCAACCGCGCCGACACACTGACCAAGGCACGCAATGCTGCCAGCAAAATCCACGCCCCTGGCCTGAACCTGGTGTGGGCCAATGCAGCCGGCGACATCGGCTGGTGGGCGGCTGCCAAACTACCGATGCGGCCTGCCAACATAAACCCCACTTTCATTCTGGACGGAAGCAGCGCTGACGCAGATAAATTGGGTTTCTACAGCTTTGCCGACAATCCGCAGGAAGAAAATCCGGCGCGCGGCTACATCGTCTCGGCCAATCACCAACCCGAACCCCACAACGGTGTGGCGGTGCCCGGTTATTACAACCTGATAGACCGCGCCCAACGGCTAAATGATCGGCTGCGCGATGCCAGCATCAAATGGGATGTCAAGACCAGTCAAGCGCTGCAACTCGACACGCAAACCGGCTATGCGCGGCGCGTACTGCAACCCCTGCTACCGGTGTTGAACACTTTGCTCACCGACCCGGGTGAACGCCCCCTGCTGGACGGTCTGGCCAAGTGGGACGGCAGCTACAACACCGACAGCATCAACCCCACCGTCTTCAGTCAACTGCTGTATGAGCTGGCCCGCGCCGCGCTGGCCGACGAGATGGGCGAGGTCCAGTTCAAGAACCTGCTCAACACCCGGGTACTGGATTTCGCCCTGCCGCGACTGGCCGCCGACGCCAACTCGCCGTGGTGGGACAACCGCAATACACCCGCGCTTGAGAGCCGCGCCGACACACTCAAAGTGGCGTGGCGCGCCACCCTCAAGCACTTGCAAACCACTTTCGGCCAAGACCCCGCAGCGTGGAACTGGGGCAAGACCCACACCCTGACGCACGGCCACCCGCTGGCAGCACAAAAACCACTCGACAAATTATTCAATATCGGCCCCTTTGCCGCGCCGGGCGGCCGTGAAATACCAAACAACCTGGCTGGCTCCGTCGGTCCCGGCCCCTGGGCCGTGAGTTACGGACCCTCAACCCGGCGCATTGTTGATTTTGTCGATGCCAGCAAGGCGGTGGGCATCAATCCGGTCGGTCAAAGCGGCGTGCTGTTTGATACGTATTACAAGGACCAGGCACAAACCTTCATCACCGGTGGCTATGTGCCGCAGCATCTGAGTGAAGCCGATGTGGCGAGCCACGTCCGTAGTACGTTGACGCTGGTACCGGCTCGCTGAGCGCAGCGCTAGCAGATACGCGAAAATAGGGCATGACTTCATTCAAGCCAGAGCCCCCGTTCCAGCATGGCCAGGCGGCGCGCACCGCAGTGCTGTATTGCAACCTGGGCACACCTGACACAGCCAGCACGGCCGACGTCCGGCGTTTTCTGAGAGAGTTTCTGAGCGACCCGCGGGTCGTCGAAATTCCCCGGCTGATCTGGTGGTTGATTCTGCACGGGATCATCCTGCGTTTTCGTCCTGCCAAATCGGCGGCCAAATACGCCAGCATCTGGAGTGCCGAGGGCTCGCCGCTGAAGGTGTGGACTGAAAAGCAGGCCAAGCTGCTGCAGGGTTGGCTGGCACAGCGCGGACATGATGTGCAGGTCAGGTACGCGATGCGTTACGGCAGCACCTCGATCGCCTCCCAACTCGACGCATTGAAAGCCCAGGGCACCAGCCGTGTGCTGATTTTGCCGGCCTATCCGCAGTACTCAGCCACTACCACGGCCAGCTTGTTCGACGCCGTCTATGCCTGGGCCGGCAGCGTGCGCAACCTTCCGGAACTGCGCTTTGTCAACCACTACCACGATGATCCGCGCTACATTGGCGCGCTGGCAGCCAGGGTTCAGAATCACTGGAAAGTCAACGGACGTACCGATCAACTGGTGATGAGCTTTCATGGCGTGCCGGAGCGCACGCTGTTGCTGGGCGATCCCTACCACTGCGAATGTTTCAAGACCGCCCGCCTGCTGGGCGCGCAACTCGGCTTGAGAAAAGATCAATTCAAAGTGACCTTTCAATCACGTCTCGGGCGCGCCAAGTGGCTGCAACCGTATACCGAGCCGAGCCTGATTGCGCTGGCACAGGCCGGTGTGAAACGGGTTGATGTGATTTGCCCAGCGTTTACCAGCGACTGCCTGGAGACGCTGGAAGAAATCAACATTGAAGGTCGCACCGCGTTCTTGAACGCCGGCGGCAAGGAGTTCCATTACATTGCCTGCCTCAACGATGACCCGCAATGGATCAGCGCACTGTGCGAGCTGACGCAGCAACACCTGGCTGGCTGGCCAACGCAGGTATCGCACGACACCCAGGCATTGGCGTCCTCGCGGGCTGCAGCGCTGGCGTTGGGCGCCAAGCAATAAGCAGTCAGTGCGCAGCGGCGATGAACGCTGCCACCCGCTCCATTTGATCGGGTACATTGAGAGCCGGGGCGTGGCCGCAACCGGCAATTTCGACCACCTGCAACAGACCCCGCTGACCGGGACCCCGATGCATCATCGCCTCGGTGGTCTCAGGCAGCACCAGATCGGAGTCGGCCCCGCGCAGGCACAGCACCGGGATATCCAGCGCATCAAAATGGTCCCAGATCAGGTAGTCGTTGGGATGGCTGATGAACTGCTGCACCATGGCCGGATCGTAGTGCGGCGTGACGCGACCATCCGGCAGGCGGCGCGTTGAAGTTTCCGTGAGCCGGCGCCACTGTGCGTCGCTCAGCCAACCATAGGGTTTGTAGACCTGACGGAAAAAAGCTTCCAGTTCCAGCAGCGTATTGAACGCCGGCGGACTGCCCGCGTAGGCGCGAATGCGGGCAATCGCCGAGTCGGCGAGTTGCGGCGCGTTGTCGTTCAGGGTCAGACTCTGAATGCGCTGCTTCATGCCAGACACGAACAGGCCGGAGGCACAAACGGTACCGATCGAGCCGCCCATGGAAGTGCCGACCCAGTGCGCTTTTTGTATGCCAAGTTGGTCAAACAGTTCAGCTGCAATGCGGGCATAAAAGTCCAGGCAGTATTCCTGCTCGGGCAGGGGGCTCCATTGACTCAGGCCGCGCCCGATGGTGTCCGGGCATATCACCCGATAACCGCGCGCGCTCAAGTCAGCAGCCAACTCATCCATGTCGCGAGCGGTGCGCGCCAGACCATGCCAGGCGATCACCGTGGGTTGTCGCCCTGCGCCCCACTCGGTGTAATGAATCTCGCGCCCAGCACAGGTGACGTACGCGGATGAATAGTTTGAATCCTGACTCATGATTTGACTCCGGCTGCGAGGGCGCGCAAGCGCCCCACGACACCGGTCGGAAAGTAATAGACCGACAGCACAAACAGCACACCGAGCCAGAGCAGCCAACGGTCGGGCGACAACAAAGCCGCCAGCCAGGGCAGCGCCCCTGCGGCCTGGCTGCCGAGTTGCAACAAATCCTGCAGATAGCTTTGCGCCACCAGGAACAGCACCGAGCCGATAGCAGCGCCGTAAATCGTGCCCATGCCGCCGATGACGACGATCAATAGCACGTCCATCATGACCTCGAACGAGAGCGAGGTGTCAGGACCGTTATAGCGTAGCCAGAGCGCCAGCATGGCGCCCGCCAGGCAAGCAAAGAGCGCTGACAACACACTCGATAAGGTGCGGAAGACGACGACGCGGTAGCCAATCGCCTCGGCCCGAAACTCGTTCTCGCGAATCGCCTGCAAGACACGACCAAAGGGCGAGTTGACAATGCGCAGCATGGCAAGAAAGAGCAACACGGCCACCGCAAACAGCAGGTAGTAGCAGAGCAGTCGGCCATCGAGCGCGACACCCAGGAAGGGCTGCTCCATGAATTGAAAGCTCGGCGACAGCAGGTCCGGCACCTTGAAAGTGAGCCCGTCTTCGCCGCCAGTGATGTCCGACAGTTGCGAGGCCAGCGTCAAAAAGGCCGAGGCCACCGCCAGCGTGATCATGGCAAAGAAGATGGCCCGCACCCGAAGCGAGAAAAGTCCCACCAGCAAGGCCAGAACCAAGCTCAAGCCGAGAGCTCCCAGCAGTCCCAGCGCCAGCGCGCCCCAGGTCGGCCCAAGGCGCGTCGTCGCAACCGCAATGCCGTAGGCGCCGATGCCAAAAAACATGGTGTGGGCAAAACTGACAATGCCGGTAAAGCCCAGCAGCAAATCAAAACTGGCTACCAGCACAATGAAGACCAGCACCTTGGCCGCCACATTGAGTGCCTTGACCCCCGGGAATATGAAGGGGGTTGCGGCCAGTGCAATCAGCACCAACAGCAGCAGCGCCGCGAGTACCCGGCTACGCGGAAAATCATTGGACAACAACCTTTTCAGCATATATCGCTCCTAGCGGTTGGCCACCGGGTAGACACCCTGGGGACGCCATAGCAAAATGGCCACCATCAACGCAATGTTGGAAAACAGCGCCACTTTGGGCAACAGGAACCCGGTGTAATTGGCCATCAGGCCAACCAGCAAAGCACCGATCAATGCGCCACCCGTTGAACCCAGACCACCGATGATGATGACGATAAATATCAGGATATTGACCTGCGCTCCCATTTGCGGTACGACACTTTGCTGATACAGGCCCCACAGCACGCCACCCAGTCCGGCCAGCGCGCTACCGACCACGAAAACACCGACGAACAGGCGTCGAATGCGATAACCCAGTGCCTCCACCATTTCACGGTTCTGCACACCGGCACGGATCAGCAGGCCAATCTTGGTACGACTCAGCGTCCAGGCCAGGAGGGCAAAAACCACCACGCCGACCAGCACCGCCAGCAAGCGGTATCTTTCGATGGCCGCGTCGCCGACCAAAATAGCGCCGCGCAGGGCCTCGGGCAGCGGCAGCGCAATCTGCTGCGGACCCCAGACCACCTTGATCAGTTCTTCGCCAATGATCATGCCGCCCATGGTGATCAGGATCTGTTTCAGATGCTGGCCATAGACTGGCCGCACAATGAAGCGCTCGAACGCCAGCCCGACGGCACCGGATACGGCCATGGCCACCAGCATGGTGGCAAAGACTGCCAGCAGGTTGCGCCACAAGTCTTCCGAAGCAGTCCAGTCCGTCATCAGACCCAACACCGAAGTGGCGACAAAAGCGCCCAGCGCGATGAACACGCCATGTCCAAAATTGAGTACGTCCATCAGACCAAAGATCAGCGTCAGCCCGGAAGCGATGACGAAGATGATCATGCCCATCGCCAAGCCGGCGAAGGTGAGCGTCAGCCAGGTTGAAGCCGAGCCCATGAACGGCAGAACCAACAGCGCCAGCAAGGGCACCAGCGCCAGCGGTTTCCAGTCAAAGTCTATTTTGTTCATATCGCCAGCCCGAGCAGCCGCTGCTGCAATTCTTCGTCGTCGGCCAGCGCCTGCATCGAGCCCGCGTGTACCACCCGGCCGTTGTCCATGACGGCGACGCGATCACCCAGGCGCTTGGCAAAGTTGAAGTTTTGTTCGACCAGCAAAATGGTGGTGCCGGTGGACTTGAGTTCGCTAAAGGCGTCAATCATGTTGTTGATGATGGCCGGCGCCAGGCCTTTGCTCGGCTCGTCGACGATCAGCAGTTCACGTGGCTCGACGATGGCACGCGCCACTGCCAGCATCTGCTTCTGGCCGCCTGAGAGTTTGCCGGCCGGGTGATTCCAGAACTTTTCAACCGCCGGGAACAGGGAGAAGATCCACTTCAGTCGCGCCTCATCCATCTGGCTGGCGCGCTTGGCCGAGCGCGCCGCCAGCAACATGTTCTCCTTGACGCTCAGGTCGGAAAAAATCCCCATGTTCTCGGGTACGTAAGCGATGTTCAGGGACGCTATCTCGGGCGTGCTCAAAGCGGTGATGTCACGCGCTGCGAATTTCACGCTGCCCTGACTGGCATGCCACAGGCCCATGATGGTGCGCAGCGTGGTGGTCTTGCCGACGCCGTTGCGCCCGAGCAGCATGGTGAGCTGACCGCGCAGCACCGAGAGGTCGACACCGTGCAGGATGTGATAGGCGCCGATGTGGGTGTGCACACCCGAGAGTTCCAGCAAATATTCGCTCATGCTGCGCGCTCCGCCGTCACGGGTGTCACCCCCAGATAAGCTTCTTGCACAATCGGCGACGCAATCACTGCGGCCGGTTCACCATCCGCCACCAGCGCGCCGTTGTGCAACACGATGATGCGGTCGGCCAGCTCGCGCACCACGTCCATTTTGTGTTCCACCAGCAGAATGGTTTTGCGCTTGTCGTCTTTCAGTTTGCGAATCAGGTTCAGAATGACCGGTGCTTCATCGGCACTCATGCCGGCCGTCGGCTCGTCAAACATGAAGACATCGGGTTCGAGGGCCATCAGCAGCGCCACTTCCAGTTTGCGCTGATCACCGTGCGGCAGACTGGCGACCGGCGTGTCCTGCTTGTCGTTCATCGCCACCGCTTCCAGCACTTCCTCGGCCAATTGGGTCAGGGCCTTGTGGTCACTCCAGATGGACCAGAGGTTGAGTCCACGCAAATGGGCGCCAGCGCGCGCCGCCTGCACTGCCAGGCGCACGTTTTCCAGCACCGACAGATTGGGAAACAGATTGGTCAGCTGAAAGGCGCGCCCCAGGCCGGCACGCGTGCGGGCTGAGGGGCTCATACCGGCCAGGTTGTTGCCATTCAAAAAGACCTCGCCCGAACTGGCCTTGAGCTGCCCGGAGATCAGATTGAAGTAGGTGGTTTTGCCAGCACCGTTGGGGCCGACGATGGCCGTCAAGGTACCAGGCCGGAAGGCGCAGCTGACAGCATTCACCGCCACGTGGCCACCGAAGCGCACCGTGAGTTCTTTGGTTTCTAGCATGAAGCCCCGCCGGTCAGACAGGAGAAAAACCCGTCCGGACGCAGCCCGAACGGTGGTTACGATTTAGCGTTTGTTTCTAATTGGGATATCCATCTCTTCGGCCTTGATCTCCCGTACCAGTTCCGGCACACCCCAGGCAAAGGCCGGGTCCACCTTGATCTTGAAGTGGTACATGCTCTGCATCGCCTGGTGATCTTCCTTGCGGAAAGTCATTTTGCCTTTGGGCGTGTCAAAGCTCATGCCCTCCATCGCCGGGATCAGCTTGGCGGCACTGGCGTCACCATTGGTCTTCTTGAGTGCGGTGACGACCGCCATGGCGGCTGAGAAACCACCGGCCGTAAAGAAGTCCGGCGGCGCCTTGAACTGCTTGTAGTGCTGGGCCACCAGCGCGTCGTTCACCGGGTTTTTGGGGATGCCGAAATAGTAGTACAGGGCGCCTTCCATGCCGGGGAACTGCTTGTAGGCCACCATCGCGGGCAAGATGTTGCCACCGGTGGCCAACTCGATGCCGTAGCGTTTCTTCAGGTCCAGATCGGCGATCTTGCTGAAGGGCGTGGGCGCGCCGGACCAGCCGACCGAGATGTACTTCTTGCCCGGTTGGTCCTTCAGCTTGTCAATGATGCGCTGCAGGCCGGCGGTGAAGTCGTTGGTGCCGACGGGCAGGTATTCCTCGTGAACGATCTTGGCCTTCTTGGTGAAATCCTTGGCCGCCTTGACGCCGTCGCGACCGAATGCGTTGTCGTTGGCCAGGGTGGCGATGACATTGCCCGGCTGGTCCAGTGCGACCGCGTTTGCGGCAGCATCCTGCGAGCTATTGCGACCGGTGCGGAAGATGTACTTGTTCCACTTGTCGCCGGTGATCGAGTCGGCCACGGCCGGCTCAACCAGAAGGATCTTTTTGTATTCCTCGGCAACCGGCAGCATGGCCAGCGCAACCGGCGAAGCCGTTGGGCCGACGGCGATATCAACCTTGTCATCGGCATAGGCGGCCGCCAGCAGACTCTTGCCGACGTCGGGCTTGCCCTGGTCATCCTTCTCAATCACGACGATTTTCTTGCCTGCCACCATCATGCTGCCGCCGGTGGCATAGTCCAGACCCATCTGGAAGCCGACAATGGTCTGCTTGGCGTAAGCCTCCAGCGGGCCGGTCTTGCTGGCAATGAGGGCAATCTTGATTTCTTTGGACTGACCCAGCGCCAGCGGCGCAGTCAGAGCGCAAGCCATGGCAACTGCACCCAATGCGGTATGCGCGACCCAAGTACGACGAAACATGCTTATCTCCTGTTGTAGCAAACTATCAAAGAATGGATGATGCACCAACCGTGCCAAATTTCAAGCATTTGATTCTATTCAGTTAAAGCGCTGGAAATCGCCAAGCGTCTGAAAATTGGACAATTTGCTTTGTCTATTTGTCATACATATGGATAAATATTAGACATTCTCTCTGAGACGTCCGTACAGCGTCGCACGAGAAATACCCAGCATTTTGGCCACTGCCGCCTTGTTGCCGCCAGTAGCACGCATGGCCGCAGCAATCGCCTGGCGTTCCAATTCGGCCACCTGCTCGGTCAAGGGCCGGATGCTGGCGGCGGCCATCGCGGCATCCTGGCCCGGTGCTGTGGCGCTTACCAAGGGTGCCAACTGCGCAATGCCTGAGTCGCGCAGCACGGTCTCCAGTTGCAAAGACTCGATGCGATGTGAATCGCTGCGCATCATCGCCTGCTCCAGCACGTTTCGCAACTCCCGAATGTTGCCGCGCCAGACCTGCGCAGACAGCAGTGTCAAGGCTTCAGCGCTGAGTTCGGGTGGCTGCTGGCCGCTGCGCAAAGCCATGTCTTCGCCCAGCACCTCGACCAGTGCAGCGATATCTTCGCGCCGCTCGCGCAGCGGTGGCACGCGGATCGGCAATACATTGAGTCGATAGAACAGGTCTTCACGAAAATTGCCCTCACGCACCAGCCGGCCCAGGTCGCGCGAAGTGGCGGCGATGACCCGGGCGTCAAAGGGAATCAGCCTGTTCGATCCCAGCGGCTCAATTTCACCCTCCTGCAGAGCACGCAGCAGCTTGGCCTGTAAGGCCAGCGGCATGTCGCCAATCTCGTCCAGAAACAGCGTGCCGCCATGCGCCAGCAAGAACTTGCCTTGGCGCCCTTTGCGATCGGCTCCGGTGTAGGCGCCGGGCGCCACGCCAAAAAACTCCGCCTCCAGCAGGGTATCGGGCACGGCCGCAATATTCAGGCTGATGAAGGGCCGGGCCGAGCGAGCCGACGAGGCATGAATCGCATGCGCGAGCAATTCCTTGCCGGTACCGGTTTCGCCCAGCAGCAACACCGTGCTCGAAGTCTGCGCTGCGCGGCGCGCCTGGCGCTTGACTTCCACTGCGGCCGCGCTGGCGCCAACAAAACTGGCAAAGGTATAGCGTGACTGGCGCTGCCCCTGACGCTCGCTATTTCGCTGGCTGGCAAGCTCTCGGCGGGCATCGTCCAGATCACGTTGCAATAGAGCAAATTTTCCGACCAGCGGCTGCAAACTGGTCTCGGCATGATCAAACAGCACGATGCCCAAGGCACCGATCACCTCACCCCCGCTGTCGCGCAACGGAATGCGGCTGACGACAAATGTGCCGGCGCGATTCGTCAGCAAATCGATCAGGATCGGCTTACCGGTCTCCAGCACGTGATGCATCTGCGTGTTCTGCACCACGCTGGCCACCGGGTGCCCAACAAAATCCTCCACCCGCTCAAAACCCAAAGCCGGCAGAAAGCGCTTGTACTGCTCATTGATCCAGACCACCCGCGCCTGCCGGTCCACCAGCATCATGCCTTCACTGGCATTGGCAAAAAGATCGAACATGGAGCGCGCCGCCAACTCCAGAATGCTCTGGGCGTCACGCGGCAGTGAATCTTTGGGGTCCATGGGTGGATGTTAGCTTGCCTCGCTGGCACGCAACCGCCCTTGGCTTGCAGCCGCCTCGTGGGCAGTGGCTAGGGGTATGCCAGCGCCCTCATGCTGTCAAATGCCCAGACAACGAAGTTGCAGAGGAGACTAACTTGCTTGCAAGTTATGTCGTAACTAAATCGGTGGCCGGCACCACCCAAGCCGCCGCCCTCACAATCAATTAAAAGCAATGCTCGTCGTATAAACGCTTGACGATAGTAATGCATGGCGTTACTATCCGACAATGACGATCAAGACCTTCAAGTGCAAGGACACTGAGGCACTCTTCCAAGGTAAGCGAGTACGCCGTTGGGTCAATGTCGAACGTCCAGCACTTCGAAAGCTGGAACAGCTTGATTGGTCCTGTGTCCTGGAAGACTTGCGCGTACCGCCCGGCAATCAGCTCGAAGCGCTGAAGGGACATCGGAAGGGACAGCACAGCATCCGCATCAATGATCAATGGCGTGTGTGCTTTTTGTGGACTTCCGAAGGTGTGAAAGAGGTTGAGATCGTTGACTACCATTGAAGGAGTTTGAGCATGCGTACCGTCCCCCCTGTTTCCCCTGGCGAGATGCTTGAGGAAGAATTCTTGAAGCCGTTGGGTCTTACAAAATACCGTCTGGCCAAGGAGATTGGTGTGCCGGCCCAGCGTATCGGCGACATCGTCGCAGGCAAGCGCGCCATCACTGCGGACACTGATCTGCGGCTATGCCGGTACTTCGGACTCAGCGACGGCTGGTGGCTTCGCGGCCAGGCTAACTACGATACAGCGATCGCGCGCGAATCAATGGGCGAGGCACTGGCGCGCATTTCCCGTTGCGAACTACTGGCAACGTAAACATCGGATCGAAATAGAAGCCGATTGCCTGGCACGCACTCAAGGCAGCAAGCAAACCTTCACATCACACCAGCGCAGCAGCCCGCCGTTTCAACAGACGCGGCACGATCAGGATCGCGATGACAATGATCAGCAGCGTCAATGACATGGGGCGCTGCAGAAACACCATGGCACTGCCTTCGCCAATCGAGATCGCGTTGCGAAACTGGGCTTCGGCCAATGGGCCCAGAATCATGCCGACCACCACTGGCGCTGTCGGAAAACTGAAGCGGCGCATCACCAGCCCCAGCAGACCAATCGCATACAGCAGGAACAGATCAAAGGCGCTTTGGCGCATGCCGTAGGCGCCGACGGTGGCGAAGATCAGGATGCCGGCATAGAGCTGCGGCTTCGGGACTTTCAGCAGCTTGACCCACAGGCCAACCAGCGGCAGGTTCAGCACCAGCAGCATCACGTTGCCGATGTAGAGCGACGCGATCAAGGCCCAGACCAGATTCGCCGAGCTGGTAAACAACTGGGGGCCGGGCTGGATGCCGTAGTTCTGGAACGCACCCAGCATGATGGCCGTTGTGTTGGAAACCGGAATGCCCAGCGTCAACAACGGAATCAGTGCCGCCGTGACGGTGGCGTTATTGGCAGCCTCGGGGCCGGCGACACCTTCGATGGCGCCCTTGGTGCCGAACTCGGCCAGGTTGCTGCCCTTGGCGAGCTTCTTCTCCATGGCATAACTCAAGAAGGTCGGAATCTCGGTGCCACCGGCAGGAATACAGCCAAAGGGCGCACCAATAGCGGTACCGCGCAGCCAGGCCGGGATCGAACGGCGCCAGTCCTGGCGTGTCATGGTGACACGGCTCATCCTGTTTTCGGTCTCTTCCGACTTGCGTTCAAACAGCACCGCGTGCAAGGCTTCGGCAACCGCAAACAGGCCAACCGCCACCAGCACAATCTCTATGCCATCGAGCAGTTCCGGCACACCGCCGGTATAGCGTGCCTGACCGGTGATCTGGTCCATGCCGACCAGGCCGACCGCCAGGCCGACGAAGAGTGCCGTCAAGCCGCGCACCGCGCTCTGGCCCAGCACGGCGCTGACCGTGGTAAAAGCCAGCAGCATCAGCATGAAGTATTCTGGCGGCCCCAGCTTGACGGCAAAGTCCGCCACCACCGGTGCAAACAGCGTGACCAGCACGGTGGCGATGGTGCCCGCCACGAACGAGCCGATGGCGGATGTGGCCAGCGCGGCACCGGCGCGGCCGCTCTTGGCCATCTTGTTGCCCTCCAGCGCCGTGACCATGCTGGCGGTCTCACCCGGCGTATTGAGCAAGATGGACGTCGTCGAGCCGCCGTACATGGCGCCGTAATAGATGCCGGCAAAGAAGATCATCGATGCGGTCGCATCGACCTTGGTGGTGATCGGCAGCAACATCGCCACCGCCACCGCTG
>JBBQZA010000047.1:0-16786 GCA_038208175.1 Burkholderiales bacterium | reverse complement strand
GAATTGCAAGACAATTGGCAACGTGCACAGCGGTTTGAACCGTTGGATCGCATTCAAGGAGCTGACCGTGATTAAAGTACTCAATGCCCGTCTGGTTGATTCATTCAAACTGGAAGTCGAGTTCAGCAATCACACGCATGGCGTGTTTGATGCTGGCGCCTATCTGGCGAGCCACTCAGGTCCGTTATTGGACAAGCTGCATGACGCGCCCTACTTTCAGCGTTTCTTCATTGATGCAGGCGCCTTGTGCTGGCCCAATGGCCTGGAGATTTCGCCGGCTCGGGTGCATGAGCTGTCTGTGATTGACGCAACGGCCAGAGCCTAAAGGTCATGCCCGTTCGATCTCGCCACCGCAAGCACCGGCGCTTCATAGACCTGTCTGCGCACAAGCGCCGTGATGCGGTGATTCAACTGAAATGGAAGATTGAGCGCAACGCCCTGCAAGCTGGCCACATTGTTTTCTGGACGGACCACTTGATGGAAGACCCGGACCTTCCAACCCGGCAGCACCAGTGGATTGACGTGGTTTTCTTGGGACGCGATCGCTGCACGCTATGGAATGCTGAAATCATCACTACGGGGCTTGCGGTTGACGATGCCATCAGCAATCACGCCCACGAAGTCGCTTATGCGAAATTCAGCGAAGAGGAAGCCAAGAGCGAATTCGCCATGGAGTTCAAGCCCGTGCCGCGCAAACGCCCCTCCGACACGCGCCGAGACCAACCTCGACCGTGCTGCGGTAGGGCGAACCATTGCTCGCTTCCGCGATATCGGAGAATCCGACTGGCGTCAGTTCCTTTGATGACGTGAAACGACCGTCTGCCATCACACCCTTTTTGGGTACGATAAACCCCATTATGGGTATTTTTAATTTGATGAAACGCTGGTTGAACAGCACGACCACGGCGCCTTTCACGCCCATGTCTTTGCGGTAGCCGCGCTGTGGAATTACCCCACGTTGCGGAATCACCGTCTGCCGTAAACTCGCCACCATGCGCCGCTTTGAAGCTCTTGCCCTGAACCGCACGCAAATCCGCGAGATTGCGCTGCGTCATCGCGTGAGTGGTGTTCGGGTGTTTGGCTCGGAACTTCGCGGCGACGATGTTTCAGTATGAACCGTGCCGACCCACTGCGCATTGCAGCAATGTCTTGAGCACTTTGCCCAAATTGACCTCCTCTGACAATGCCCGGTAAAACCAAACTATCGCCCCGCGTCGTCGTATTTGCCGGACCCAACGGCGCAGGCAAGTCCACACACGCCGACGCAATTCTGGCGGCATTGAAGATCAAAACCTTTGTCAATGCGGACTACATTGCGCGCGGTCTTTCCGGGCACATCACTGAGGCTGTGGCGTTTGAGGCAGGCCGCATCATGCTCAAGCGCTTGCATCAACTGGGTGATTCGGGGGAAGACTTTGCTTTTGAATCTACTCTGTCAAGTCGGACCTTCGCGCCGTTTCTGCGTTTACTCAAGAAGCGAGGCTATTCGGTGGCGATTTATTATTTCTCGCTGGCCAATGCGACGCTGGCGTTGCGCCGCATCAAGTTGCGCGTAGCAATGGGCGGACACGATGTGCCGCCAGATGTAGTGAAGCGGCGCTTCGGGCGCAGTTTGCGTAATTTTTTCTCGCTCTACGCTCCGCTGGCAGACGAATGGACATTGTTCGATAATTCAACATCTTCGCAAGCGCATCAAGTTGCTGCACACCTTGCAAACCAAGTGACCGTTACCGAGCACACCAAATGGCAAAAACTGCAAAAACTAAGCCAAGCCGCCTGACGCCTTCACCCAAGGCCTTGCAAAAAGCGCTGGAGCAGTCGGCCCGGCAGGCGAAGAGAATGGCCGATGCGTTCGGCCTGACCGTGCCAGCCGTCAATACGAAACCCACAGGCGGCGCGCGCCAAGCATCGTAGTCCTGCTCACCGGCGACAGCGCAGTTTCAACCCCCGCGCAGTGGCAATACCCCCACACCGCCGCCCCTGCCGTCATGGGCATAGAATCCGCCGCACTCCTTCCTTCGCGCCTGTGCTGCGCAACACCATCAGGAAAACACCATGAGCCAACTCAAACTCACTTACTTCGACTTTCACGGCGGTCGCGGCGAGCCGGCCCGGCTGGCACTGCACATTGGCGGCATAGCGTTTGAAGACTTCCGCTTTGCTCCCGCCGACTTTCCTGAGGTGCGCAAGACTACACCCTTGGGGCAGGTGCCCACGCTGCATGTCGATGGCGTGCTGGTCACCCAGAGCGACGCGATCACGCGTTATGCCGGCAAGCTGGCCGGCCTGTACCCCACCGACCCGTATCAGGCCCTGCTGTGCGACGAGGTGCTGGACGCCGTAGAAGACGCCAACGTCAAGATGGGCCCCACCTTTGGCATGACGGGCGACGCCCTGAAGCAAGCCCGCACGGCGCTCGTCGAAGGTGCTCTGCCTTTGTACCTGCGCTGGCTGCAGACCCAGCTGGAAAGCCACGGCGGCGAGTACTTTGCCGACAAGCGCCTGACCGTTGCCGACCTGAAGGTGTTTACCTATGTGCGCGGGCTCAATTCCGGCCGCCTGGACCATGTGCCCACCGATCTGGTGGAGAAGGTTGCGCCCAAGCTCAACGCCCACATGCAGCGCATTGCCCAAACGCCCGCCGTGGCGCAGTACTACGCCAAATTTGCCGCTTAACTGCGGGCCGGCGCCCCACCCGCCAGCCCCAACGCATCAAACACCCGAATCGCCGCATAGGCGTCATTGGCGGCATAAACCAGTTGCGCTTCAGTCAGCCGGGCATTGGCCCAATTGCTGGTGGCTGCTTTTTTTGATTTTATAAAGCGCTGCTTGAACAGCACTGCCACTGCGCCTTTCACGCCCATGTCTTTGCGGTAGCCGCGCTCCCTGAAAATGGCGTTCAGTTCCAATATTCCGGCTGGCTCCACGCCGAACTTTTGCATGATGCGTTTGCGGTCATCGCCCAGGCCAAAGCCGGCTTTGGCAATGCCTCGCAGCGCCAGCAGCTCGGCCACCACCGTGCGGCAATGCGGGTCGTGCAGTTGGAACACCCAGGCTCGCTGATGTGTGGACAGTTGCACAACATGCGGCCCCTCGGACACATCGCCGACGTGGAAAGTGGGTTTCGATTCGGTATCGAAGCCCCAGGCCGGGGCGTCGGCAAGCATGGCAAACGCCTCACGCGCTTCGGCCACGCTGCTAACCAGCGCAATACGGTCCAGCCCCAGTCGCTCAAAGGGTGGCAGCAAGGCAATGGTCTCTTTGTCGGGTGTGGCGTGGCGGGTGTTCATGTGGTCGTATCATCATCGCATAAGGACACGTCATGAAAAAAACATTCCCGCTCACCCTAGCCGGTAAAAACCCGGACCGTCTGCTAGAGGCGACCAAGCACGAGATTCGCAAGTACATCAAGCGCGAACGCCGTCGCGCCTTGCCCGAGGGCTTCGACTTCTGGGACTTTGACTGCAAGTTTGGCGCAACCCCCGAGTCTGCCGTGGTGGCACACCTGAATGAGTTGACGCCTTTGATTGACGCCATGGCACAAGGCGGTGGCGTCCAGTTTTACGTGGAAATTCTGGCCAAGCATGGGCACCGCAAGCCGCGTGAATGAGGGTCTGCTGACCCGCCGTGCGACCCTGCTGAGTGGCTTGGGCCTGCTGGCTTTGACCGCGTCACGGCAAGCTGCAGCTACACAGCAGGCCAGCACTGTATGGCCACAGGCATCCACGGTTCCCGGTGGCATTGCTCGCCTGTCGCTCGGACCTGCTGCCGCACGGCCAGTGGCGCATATGCGTGCTGGTGCTGGTAATGATGAGGTGCCCTTGCTGGTGCTTGGCGACGTGACCGGATGGACGGCGCTGGTCGGCATCCCGCTGGCTGCCAAGCCTGGCAAGGCGCACATCACGGTGCAGTTGGGGGGTGCTGCCTTGCGCCAGATCGACTACACAGTGGCGCCCAAGCGCTATCTGGAGCAGCGCCTGAAGGTGGCGCCGGGCACGGTCGATTTGTCACCCGAGGACTTGGCACGTTTCGAGCGTGAAAGAGTGCACCAAGCAGCGGTGATGGCCACTTTCACCGAGCCTTTGCAACAGTCGGCATCGATGCAGATGCGCGTGCCGGTGCCGGGGCAGCGCTCCAGCTCATTCGGGCTGCGCCGCGTCTTCAACGGACAGGCGCGCAACCCGCACAGCGGCATGGACATCGCTGCTGGCACGGGCACGCCGGTGCTCTCTCCGCTGCCGGGGCGGGTCATCGACACGGGCGACTATTTCTTCAACGGCAACACGGTCTGGCTGGATCATGGCGGCGGGCTTCTGTGCATGCTGTGCCACCTGAGCGCCATCGACGTGAAGCTCGGCGATGTGCTGCAGACCGGCGAACGTCTGGGCGCTGTCGGCGCTACCGGTCGGGCAACCGGACCGCACCTGCATTGGGGCGTGATGCTGAACCGCACCATGGTCGATCCGGCCCTGTTTCTGGCCGCCTGAAGCACCTGCCCCAAGCCCATGACCAGCAACTGGTACGAACGCCACATACTGCCCACGGCTCTGGACTTTGTCTGCGGCCTGCCAATGCTGGGGCGTATGCGCCAGCGCGTGGTGCCACTGGCGCAAGGGCGGGTGCTGGAGGTGGGCATTGGCACCGGCTTGAATATGCGTTACTACGACAAGCGCCGCGTAACGCACATCACGGGCCTGGACCCGGCGCTGGAAATGCACCCGCTCGCCAGGGAACACATTGCACTGGCCGGTTTGACGGTCGACCTGGTGGCTCTGTCGGCCCAGAAGATTCCGATGGCCGACGACAGTTTTGACACCGTATTGATCACCTACACGCTGTGCACCATAGCCGACCCACACGCGGCGTTGCTGGAAATGCACCGCGTGCTGGCGCCGCGTGGCAAGCTGCTGTTTTGTGAACACGGGCGCGCACCCGACGCCTCGGTGCAGCGCTGGCAAGAGCGGCTGCAGCCGCTATGGGGCCCGCTGGCGGGCGGCTGCCAATTGGGGCGCGACATACCCGCGCTGCTGCGCGGGGCCGGCTTTACCGTGCCCGATCTGCAAACCCGCTACCTCACCGGCCCCAGGCCGTTCACATTTCACTACTGGGGCGAAGCGCTGCCTGTCTACCAACCTGCAGGATCGACCTTGTAGTAATTACTGAGCTCGCGGTACAGATCGGGGTAGTCCTGCTTCAATGCTGCGCCCTGCTCAAAGAATGTTTCGGACACCACCGCAAAAAACTCGGCAGGGTCTTGCGCGCCATAGTGGTTGAGCAGGCCCTCCTGACCGAAGCGCACCTCCCCTTTCAATTGCCTGAAGGCGGCCTGAAACACGCGCGCCCAGCGCTCCACGTCGTGCTCGGCGTCACCCGCCAGCGGCGGCGGTGCGCCTTGGGGGGCACCATTTTCCTGATCCAGTTGATGCGCAAATTCGTGGATCACGACATTGCGCCCGTCGTTCGGGTCAGCGGCCCCTTCCAGCGTGTCCTGCCATGACAGGATGACCTGCCCCTGCGACCACGATTCGCCCGACAGTGCCAGTCGATTCTCACTCAGCAGACCAGCGCCATCGGTGCTAGCGCGCTGCACCGCAAAGGCAGCGGGGTAGAGCAGAATCTGGCGCACCTGAGCGAAGTAGTCGGTGGGGCGGTTGAGAATCAGCAGACAGGCCTGGGCTGCAATCACGACCCGCATTTCCTCTGTGATGTGCAGGCCGGCACAGCCGATGAACGCCTTTTCTGCAATGAAGACCTGCATGCGTTTCTTCAATTGCAACTGCAGCGGGGCCGGCAGGCGCCGCAACAGTGGCACGCGGCGTCGCAAATGCTTGCGCCAGCTGGCAGGAAACGCGTTTTGTTGCAGTCGACGGCGACGCCATGCCAGCCACGCAGGATGCCAGAGCAAGCCCGCGATCAAAGCCAGTGCCGCCGCAAAGAACAGATAAACGGCCACGCCCGGCTTCCTTCCAAACAGATATCAAGACTGGCTAACTGACTCCAGTATGCGGGATTTCAAGGCACGATCATCTACAACCACGAATCTTGCCCTCACCCTCTTCCCCTGGGCTGGCGCCTGGTCTATGCGCTGGGCCTGATCCTGGGCGCACTGGTGCAAGGGCTGCGGGCCAGGTGACGAGCGCCAGCCGGGCGAACAATCTGGACGCTTCTCCCTAGCCTATTAGGGTGCGTTCACTAGGCGAAACCCGGAAAATCGGCGCATCTAAACAACTCCTTCCTAGGAAACACCATGAGCGCCAAGAAACTTTCCACCGTTGCCACCGATGTCATTGAATCCTATGGCAACACCGCTAAGAACGTGATTCACGCCTACCGCGCTGGCGGCGAGCGCGTAGTGCACCTGCTGCAACAGAACTGGAACCGCGCGCTGCGCGAATCGCGTCCGAATCTGGCCGCTGGTGTGGCCGGCAACGCGACAACGGCACAACAAGTGTTCTTCGCCTACTACATCAAGGGCCTGAACCTGACCAGCAACGGTGTGCAGCAAGCGGTCAACCAGATCGTCAGACTGGCCGGCACCGGTGTCGAGCGTGTTGCCGCCAACGCCAGCTTGTTTGAAGTCAAGACCGGCTCCAGCGCACTGAACACGCTGGCCCAGGCAACCCTTCCCGGCGCGGTGGCACTCAGTGCGCTGGCGACCAAGATTGAGCAGAAATCAGCTGCGCTGGCCAGCAAGATCGCAGGTGACAAGCCGACGGTGGCGGTGGTCAAACCCGCTGCTGCATCGAAGCGCAAGCCACGCAAGGCCAAAGCGGCTTAAAGAAGCGCGCTCAGGCCGCGCTCAAATGACCCGCAACAAAGTTGCCGCTGAGCAATTCCGGTAACCGTTGCAGGTCCATCTTGAAACCACAGGCTTGCGCATGTCCGCCACCGTGCATGCTCTCTGCAAGCGCAATGCAATTGAAGTCGCGCTGCGAGCGCAATCCGACCTTGACATGACCGGTCTTGTCAAGGTTCCACAACAACGCAAAAGTAGCGCTTTGCTTCGAGACCACATCACCGATCACACTGTGAAAGGCACTGGGTGCATTGACCATCAGGCCGCTGACACCATTGAAATTGATGGCCTGGGCGCCCTGCGCAATCTCGGCTGCCAATTGATTGAACTTCTGGTCCATCGCAGTACCACGATCAACGTAGCGCGCCAGTTGCGCCGCATCAAAGCCGGCAATTTCGTTCCAGCGCTCAAATTCCATGGGCTCCAGATCCAGCGCTGACAGAAAACCGGCGCTCTCGGGGTACTGCCAGATCCAGATGTCGCGGTCTTCGATAAGACGCACCAGATCAGGCAGTTCCCGCTCGCGCTGAAAATACTCCCACGCCAGCCTGGAACCCGACTTCTTCATGTCGAAATGCACGGCGCCACAACGGCAGGCAAAGCCAGACAGCTTGTCCGCCGCGCTCTTGTGGTGATCGAGCAGCACCAGCTTGCTGACGCGCTTTTCGATGTCGCGCAGCAGCGCTTGCGCGAACGAAAAGTCGAGAATGTAGACCGCCCGACCGTCGAGCGCTGGCAGGTCGTCCAACGACTTGACATCGCCATGGTCGAGACCCAGAAACTCGGCCTGCCCCTGGTAGAACAGCCAGGCCGCCAACGCCGCGGCAAAGCCGTCAGGACAATTGCGGCCGTGGTAGATGATCAGGGGGTGCGGATCGTTTGTTTCGGGTGGCAGCAGCAGACTCAAGGGAAGCAATGATTTCATGCCGGAATGATAACGCCCTGCCCTGCGTCGCCTTTGCCTGCTCAGACCTGGTGCTGACGAGGTAATTTTTTGATCTGCCTTTGCGCGTCGAGCTTTTGACCCTCCTGCAGCCACTGCGCAAACTCAAGCGGCGTTTCCAGCGTCATGTGCCCGATCAGGCCGGCACGAAAATCGTAGATCACGATCTCGGCGGCTTTTTGCAGATTGACTCGTCTGCCGCCCTGTAGCGCGCCGCGTTTGCGGCCAATGGCTTCCAGCAGTTCTTCGTCACTCAGTGCGGCCACAGCATCGAGCTTGAAGCGATTTTGCAGCAGCGCAGCGTAATGGGTCTTCAAGTAGGTCAGCAATTCCAGCGCCACTTCTTCTTCGTTGAAGGCATTGCGGCCAATCGCGCCGCTGGCGGCCAGGTTGTAGCCGCTGGCAGCGACGATGATGCGCGGCCACAATACGCCCGGTGTGTCGTACAGGTAAAAATCATCGGCCAGCGTGATGCGTTGCTCCAGCTTGGTAATGCCGGCTTCATCGCCGGTCTTGGCTGCACGCTTGCCGGTGAGGGTGTTGATCAGCGTCGACTTGCCGACATTCGGTATACCGCAGATCAGCACGCGCATCGGTTTGACCATGCCGCCACGCAGTGGCGCCAGTTCGTGACAGGCATGCACCAGCGCCTTGGCCGGGGCCGCCACACTGGCATCGAGCGCCAGCGCGCGGGTTCCGGGCAGAGCGTTGTAATGCGCCAGCCACAAAGCGGTGCCGACTGGGTCGGCCAGGTCCTGCTTGTTCAGCACCTTGAGCGAAGGTTTGCCGGCCGTCAGTTCGGCCAGCATCGGATTGGCACTGGAGCCCGGCAGGCGCGCATCCAGCAGCTCGATGACCACATCGATGTTCTTGATGCGTTCGCCGATCGCCTTGCGGGTCAAATGCATATGACCCGGAAACCACTGGATGGCCATCTATGTGTCGAGTTCAGACCGGGACATTCCGGCCAGCAGGCATTATCGGGCTTGCGCTATCTGAGTCGCCGGTCAAAAGGGCAATCACTCGACGACCCGCGCGCGCAGGGCTTTGGTCTCTGATCGCTGACCTTTGGCAACGCGAAGCCGTTGCCTGGAGCCATAGGTTGGCTTGGTGGCACGCCGTTTCTTCGGCGGCAGCGCCACGCTGTTCACCAACTCGTGCAGGCGCATCATGGCATCGAGCCTGTTCATCTCTTGCGTGCGATGCTGCTGCGCCTTGATCACCAGCACGCCGTCCTTGTTGATGCGGTTGTCGCGCAGGTCCAGCAGTCTGTCCTTCACATCTTGCGGCAACGACGATAGCGTAATATCAAAACGCAGATGAATCGCGCTGGAGACCTTGTTGACGTTTTGTCCACCCGCGCCCTGTGCGCGAATGGCCGTGAGAGTAACCTCGGCCTCATTGATTTCCAGCAGTGGCGGGGAGGCAGGTTCAACCATGAGGAAGTTCCTCAGCCAGCGGGCTGATTCGGCGTACCTTGAAATTCATGATCCGATACATAGCGCGCTACAAAAGCACCGACCGCGCTGGCCGGCAGCGGCAGCCACACCGTGTGGCCGCTGCCCGGCGCCACCATCACCGCCTGCCCTTCGCTGTTTTCCATCTGCGTCAACTGCAGGTCCTGATTGCCCGCGGGCTGAATAATCTCCAGCCAGTCGCCAACACCGAAGCGGTTCTTGACCGAGACTTCGGCCAGTCCGCGCGCAGGATCGAATGAGAGCACATCACCGACATACAGGCTACGCCCCGATTCGGAATAGCCGCGCAGGTAGTTCTGCGTTTCCTCAGGTGTATGGCGCTGGAAAAACCCGGAGGTGTAACCCCGGTTCGCCAGGCCTTCGAGTTGCCCAAGCAACGCCGGGTCGAGCTCGCGCCCGGCCATGGCATCGTCAATCGCCTGGGCGTAACTTTGCACCGTGCGTGCCACGTAATACGGGCTCTTGGTCCGGCCTTCGATCTTGAGTGAATCGATGCCGATTTCCACCAGCCGCTGCACGTGCTCGATGGCGCGCAAGTCCTTCGAGTTCATGACGTAAGTGCCGTGCTCATCCTCTTCGATCGGCATATAGCTGCCGGGGCGCTGGCCCTCCTCGATCACATAGACCTCGGCGCGCTCGCGCTCGAGTGCCGCCTGTGGCGCCAGAATATCGCCCGACGCATCGACAACGCCGGGCAGGGTTTTGTAGTCCCAGCGGCAGGAATTGGTGCAGCTGCCCTGGTTCGCATCACGGTGGTTGAAATAGCCCGACAGCAGGCAGCGCCCGGAATAGGCGATGCACAGCGCGCCATGCACGAAGACTTCGAGCTCGGTGTCGGGGCACTCCTGGCGAATCTGCGCCACTTGATCCAACGACAACTCGCGCGACAGGATGACCCGACTGACGCCGACACTCTTCCAGAAACGCACCGCGGCGGAGTTGACCGTATTGGCCTGCACCGAGAGGTGAATTTCGATCTCGGGCCAGGTCTCGCGCACCATCATGATGAGGCCGGGGTCGGACATGATCAGCGCGTCAGGCTGCAGGGCAATGACCGGCGCCATGTTTTGCACGTAGTTCCTGATCTTGTTGTCGTGCGGAAAAATATTCGAGACCAAGTAGAACTTGTGGCCCAGTTGATGCGCCAGATCAATGCCCTGGCGCAGCACCTCGATGTCACCGAAGTCGTTGTTGCGCACCCGCAGTGAATAGCGCGGCTGGCCGGCATAAATGGCATTCGCACCAAAGGCAAAAGCCGTCTCCAGCATTTTCAGCGAGCCTGCCGGCGCCAGCAGTTCAGGTTTCTTCAAAGTCATGGCCCAATTATCGGCGCTGTCGTGTTGCGGACAAGGTTTGGGGTCTCTCTGCAGCACAATACCCGCACCCGTGAAAACCAAATACTTTGCGCAACTGATTGCGCTTTCCGCCCTGTGGGGCGCCTCCTTCATGCTGATCCGCATCGCCAGCCCGCTGCTCGGGCCGAACGTGCTGGCTGCGCTGCGCATTGGTGTCGCGACGCTGACGCTGACGATCCTGATGCGCGCCATGCGGCACCGCTGGCCGCTCAAGCACTGGCGCGAGCTGGCGCGCCTGGGGGTGCTCTCGGTGGCCTTGCCCTTCCTGCTGTTCTCCTGGGCTGCGCTGCAACTGCCGGCCGGTTACAGCGCCCTGCTCAACAGCACCGCCGTGCTGTTCGGCATTTTTGCCGCCGCCTGGATGAAGGAAGACACTCTCACTGTGCGCAAGCTGGCGGGTTGCGCCTGCGGTTTTTTTGGTGTCGCGCTGATCGTGAGCCTGGGGCCGGTCCAACCCTCGGCCCCGGTCATTCTGGCAGCACTGGCGTGTATCGCCGCGTCCGCCTGCTATGGTGTTTCAACGCCGTTGATGAAGCGCGCTCTCAAGCGTATGCAGCCGCTTGAGATTGCCGCCGGCATTCATGCCATGTCGCTATTGATGCTGACGCCGGGCGCGGTGTGGAGCTGGCCGCAAGCACAGTTCACCCCGGCAGCACTGGGAGCCGTGGCGGTGATGGGCGTGGTGACCTCCGGCCTGGCTTACTGGCTGCACATCCGGATTCTGGTGCATGTGTCGCCAGTCGCGGCCATGAGTCCAACCTTTTTGATTCCGGTGTTTGGCGTGCTCTGGGGCCACTTCATTCTGGGCGAGCAACTCAGCAGCGGCATCTATACCGGAGGCGCCCTGGTGCTGCTGGCCAGCGCCCTGGTAACGGGTTTCAGCCCCTGGCAAAAGTGGCTTGACGCGGTCGATGCCAAGCCTTGACGGGATTGCACATGTAGCTATTATTTTTATAGCAACTACCTGAAGACTGTGCCATAGGTGACGGACCGCACTTTGTGGGCGGTGAGCTGGCTGGCCATGGGATGCGCCGGGTTGATGAGTGCAATGAACTCCTCCGGCACGAGAACGGATGGCACGCACAGCAACAGGCTGCCCTGGCGCGACAGCCACTGTGCACCCACCTCAACACTGGTCTGCCCTGCTGGTATGGCTGACCACCCTGGCGGAAGTTGATCCACAGAGATGTCCTGGCGCTGCGCCCACAGTGCGTCAGGCAGGTCAATGGCAACCAGAAAGCGATTCAATGGCAAGCCCAGCGTGTTGATGTGAGCTGCAGTCTCCAGCATGGCCAGGGCCACCGTGGGTGCAGCGTAAACCACCGCTTGACCTGGGCCATTCCAGCGACCCGGGCTGATGGCGGCACTGTTGCCACTGAGATCCTGGGCAACAAAGGCACGTGTCTCGGTGGCGCTACGCCACAGCCTCATAGCCATAGCCTCATAAATAGGCTCCGCTTTCCATGGCACCTAGCACCTGATGAACCATTTGTGTGCCGGTTTCGGTGTCAAGCAAATCGGAGGGGCGCAGTCCGCCCAGCGCAGGCTGGGGTAGCTCCAGCCATTGGCCCAACCAGTGCGCGACATCGAACCCTTCAGCCCGGTCACTGGTGCTGTTGTCCAGAATGCGCTGCGCTTGCGCCAGCAGCTTGACCATTTTGATGGTGGCCTGCCCCTCGCGGCCCTTCAACGGTGCATTTGACTTGATTTTGCTGGCCAGCGTGGAGCGTGGAAACTTGAATATCTCAATCATGCGGGCAGACGACAGCCCCATTTCTGATCGCAGGTCGTTGAACAACCGGGGCGACACGCCCTGCCTTTCCAACGCCACCAGCGTGAGGGGCGAGGCACGTGCGACATCGGCCGTGAATGACCGGATTGCTCCCTTGCCTGGGTGATACGCCAATGCCTTGGGTGTGCCTGCTGCTGTGCTTGTTGCCATGGTGAGGCTCCTAATAAGTCTTGAATTGGACTAATATTAGTCTATTTTTAGACAGTTGGCTATGCAGCCCAGACTTCTACCGGGCTGCTGATGATTTGTCGCCCGTCATGATGCAGGGCAACGGTTTGTGGACTACGAGGAAAACGAGGCCTTGATTGGCTTCAAGGCGACTTTCACATCGCCGCACTGGGCACGCTGCCGCAAGGCGTGCTCCATCACCACCAGGGCCAGCATGGCCTCGGCAATCGGTGTCGCACGGATGCCGACACAGGGGTCGTGCCGACCTTTGGTGCTGACCTCGGTCGGCTGGCCGTGGATGTCGATCGACGCACGCGGTGTCAGGATCGAACTGGCGGGCTTGACAACAATCGACACCTCAATGTCTTGCCCGCTGCTGATGCCCCCCAGCACGCCGCCGGCATTGTTCGACATGAAACCCTGTGGCGACAGCGAGTCGCCATGCGTGCTGCCACGCTGCGTCACGCTGGCGAAGCCGGCGCCAATTTCCACGCCTTTGACGGCATTGATGCCCATCATGGCGTAAGCAATGTCGGAATCCAGCTTGTCGAACAAGGGCTCACCGAGACCGACCGGAACGTTAGCCGCCGAGACTCGGATACGGGCGCCACAAGAGTCACCGGCCTTGCGCAGCGCCTCCAGATAATCTTCCAGCTTGGATACATCGGCCACCGGTGCAAAAAACGGGTTATTGGGGACCAAATCCCAGGACTCGAACGCGATCGGCAGTTCCCCCATCTGCGTCATGCAGCCGCGAAACACCGTGCCATATTTCTCAAACAACCATTTCTTGGCCACGGCACCGGCCGCCACCATAGGCGCCGTCAGGCGCGCACTGGAGCGACCGCCACCACGCGGATCACGAATGCCGTATTTCTGGAAATAGCTGTAGTCGGCGTGGCCGGGCCGAAACGACTCGACGATGTTGTCGTAGTCCTTGCTGCGCTGGTCGGTGTTCTTGATCAGCAGGCAGATCGGCGTGCCGGTGGTTTTGCCCTCATAGACACCGCTCAGAATTTCCACCGAGTCGGGCTCATTGCGCTGCGTCACATATTTGGAAGTCCCGGGACGCCTCCGGTCCAGATCGCCCTGGATGTCGGCCTCACAGAGCAGCATGCCGGGTGGGCAACCGTCAATCACACAGCCGATAGCCGGGCCGTGGGATTCACCAAAGTTGGTGACTGCGAATAAGTTTCCAAAGGTGTTACCGCTCATGGCGCGGATTATCCCAGAGCCACAATGCCGTGTCCGCGTCACCGGATAATGCAGTCTGATTACACAATCACGAAGGAAAACCATGCCTGGCTACTCAGACCCCGGCTTTGACACACTGGCGTTGCACGCCGGCGCCGCACCCGACCCAGCGACCGGTGCGCGCGCGGTGCCAATTTATCTCACCACCTCTTTTGTCTTCGAGTCCAGTGACCACGCCGCGGCGCTGTTCAATCTGGAGCGCGCCGGCCACGTCTACTCGCGCCTCAGCAACCCGACCAACGCGGTGCTGGAGCAGCGCGTCTCTGCCTTGGAAGGCGGCATCGGCGCCATCACGACCGCCAGCGGCCAGGCGGCGCTGCACCTGAGCATTGCCACACTGATGGGGGCCGGCTCGCACATCGTGGCCAGCACCGCGCTCTATGGTGGCTCGCAAAACCTGTTGCACTACACGCTGCGCCGCTTCGGCATAGAAACCAGCTTCGTCAAGCCCGGCGACATCGACGGTTGGCGCGCTGCCGTGCAGCCCAACACCAAATTGTTTTTTGGCGAAACCGTGGGCAACCCCGGCCTCGATGTGCTCGACATCGCCGCCGTCTCCAGCATCGCGCACGACGCCGGTGTGCCGCTGCTGGTCGATTCCACCTTGACCACGCCGTGGCTGATCAAACCGTTCGAGCATGGCGCCGATCTGGTGTACCACTCCGCAACCAAGTTTTTGAGCGGCCATGGCACGGTGATCGGCGGCATTGTGGTCGATGGCGGCAGCTTCGACTGGGACAAGTCGGGAAAATTCCCCGAGTTGACGACGCCCTACGAAGGCTTTCACAACATGGTGTTCAGTGAGGAGTCCACCATCGGCGCGTTCCTGTTGCGCGCCCGCCGTGAAGGCCTGCGCGACTTTGGTGCCTGCCTGAGTCCGCACTCGGCCTGGCTCATATTGCAGGGCATAGAGACCCTGTCGCTGCGCATGGCACGCCACATGAGCAACACCGAAAAAGTGGTGGAATTTCTGGCGGCACATTCGTTCGTGGCGCGCGTCGGCCACCCGCTGCTGCCAAGCCACCCCAGTCACGCGCTGGCGCAAACATTGTTGCCACGCGGCGCCGGTTCGGTCTTCAGCTTTGACCTCAAGGGCAGCCGCGAACAGGGCAAGAAGTTTGTCGAACACCTGCAAGTCTTCAGCCACCTGGCCAACGTCGGCGACTGTCGCAGCCTGGTGATTCATCCGGCCAGCACGACGCATTTCCGCATGAGCGACGAAGCACTCGCAGCAGGCGGCATCACGCAGGGAACGATACGCCTGTCAATCGGTCTCGAAGACCCGGATGATCTGATTGACGACCTCAAGCGCGCCTTGAAGGCTGCGGAGAAAGCAGCATGAAGCTCGATGTCAACGGCCACAGCACCTACTGCTACACCGGCGGCAAAGCCTTTGACGCGGCCAAGCCCACCGCCATCTTCATCCACGGCGCGCTAAACGATCACAGTGTCTGGATCTTGCAGACGCGTTACCTGGCGCATCACGGCTGGAACGTCCTTGCGGTCGATCTGCCAGGCCATTGCCGCAGCGCCGGCGCGCCTCCTGCCAGCGTGGAAGATGCGGCCAATTTTGTGCTGGCCCTGATGGACGCCGCCGGACTGCAAAAGGCGGCCCTGGTGGGCCACAGCTTTGGCTCGCTGATTGCGCTCGAAGCTGCGGGCCGCGCGCTAGCGCGCGTCAGCCACCTGGTGCTGGTGGGCACGGCGCACCCGATGAAGGTGTCAGCCGGACTGCTGGAAAATTCGCAAACACAGCCGTTCAAAGCCATCGACATGGTCAACACCTTCTCGCACTTTACGCTGGCGCCGCCGCCCTCGACACTTGGCCCCGGCACCTGGCTGTATGGCGGCTCAAAGGCCTTGATGAAGCGCGTGCTGGCCAGCAACCCGGCGGTCAACGTGTTCCACGCCGGCTTCAAAGCCTGCGACGACTATTCCCACGGCGAAGCCGCCATGGCACGGGTCACGGCCCCCACGCTTTTTGTGCTGGGCCGACAGGACCAGATGACACCGGCCAAGGCGGCCCAGTCGCTGATTGCCAAGGCCGCGCGGCCTACCGTGCTGATGCTCGATGCCGGCCACGCGCTGATGAGCGAAGCACCCGACGGCGTGCTGTTTGCCATCCGCGATTTTCTGCAACCATGACGCCGTATTGGGAGACTCCATGAGCAACCCCGTCAACATGCAACTCGACCGCTCGGTTATCGACATTCTCAGCCAGGTCACCACCGCCACGCTGACCACACTTCTTCTGAAAAAAGGGCTGCGCAATGTCTGGTTGCGCGGTACGCGTCCGCTGCGCGCCGGTCAGCCGCGCCTGGTTGGCCGCGCCTTCACCTTGCGCTTTGTGCCGGCGCGTGAAGACCTGGCCACGCCCGAGTCCTGGTCATCCCCCATTTCGACACGCGCCGCCATCGAAGACATGCCAGCGGGCTGCATCGCGGTGGTTGATGCGATGGGCGTCACCGATGCCGGCGTCTTTGGCGACATCCTGTGCACCCGCATGGTCAAGCGTGGCGTTAGCGCACTGGTGACCGACGGTGTGGTGCGCGATGTCTCTGGTGTTCTGAGCTCCGGCCTGCCGGTCTGGTGCAGCGGCACCGCCGCACCGCCGTCGGTGGCCGGTCTGACCTTTGTCGCTTGGCAGCAACCGATCGCCTGTGGCGGCGTGGCCGTTTTCCCGGGTGACGTCGTCGTAGTGGACGATGACGGCGCCGTGCTGATTCCTGCTATGTTGCTCGACGAGATCGTGGCGCTGGCGCCGGAACAGGAGCGCCTGGAGAGCTGGATCATGAGCCAGGTCGAACAAGGTGCTGCACTGCCGGGCCTGTATCCGCCGAACGCTGAAAACAAGGCGCGCTATCTGGCGGAGATGGCAAGCCGCCCTATCTAGGCATGCTGTACTGACCCTTCATTTTCAGGACATGTGACTCCCATACGGTGTCGTAGCGGCCTGCGTCCATGACCGGCTTCCTGATCATCTGCAGGCACTGCTCCATC
>JBBQZA010000046.1:0-16973 GCA_038208175.1 Burkholderiales bacterium | reverse complement strand
GGTTTCGAGCTCCAAGTTGAAGATCCCCTTTTTTGGCACCATCTGGACCGACTCGTTCAGCGTTGAATCGATCTCGTCCGACTGTGCCCCAGCGATCGGCACAATGATGAAAAAAGACGTGAGTGCGGGTTTCGCGCACGCCTGGCAGTTGCCACAGCACAGTGCCGGCAAATTCGCGGTAGGCGTTCATGTCGGCACAACGGGTTTTCAGCAGGTAATCAAAGCCTCCCGCCACCATGTGGCACTCCATGATCTCGGCTCGCACCTGGACCGCGGCCTTGAACTGGTCGAACACGTTGGGGCTGGTTCGATCCAGCAGCACCTCGACAAACACCATCATGCCGGCCCCCAGCTTGATCGGGTTCAGCCGTGCTTCGTAGCCGAGAATGTAGCCCTCGCGGGTCAGGCGCTGCACCCGCGCCAGCACGGCGGTGGGTGAGAGTGCCACGGTCTCGGCCAGCTTCAGGTTTGAAATTCTGCCGTCTTGCTGAAGCGCCGTCAGAATCCTGCGGTCAATGCGGTCAATCCCAACGTCCACTGGCGCCTCGTTTCAAATCATGATTTGACTGGATTCTAAAGTCCACTTTGACCCTACACTGTCAGGGTGACGCATGCTGCCTGAAACCCAAGCTGGTGAAACCGAAGAAAGCTTTGACCCATCCGCTCCTGCGGCGCATCGCCCTGGCGCACCGCCTTGGCCAACGCCGTGCATTGCGTTTGCCAGCCGTCTGGCGCGGCATGCTGTGGGTAGCCTCAAGTGGCCTGGCGTTTTCGTGCCTCAACACCATCGTGCGCAGCATCACACTTTCGCTCGACCCGTTTGAATCTCAGTTTCTTCGCTACCTGTTCGGCATACTGGCGATGCTGCCGCTGCTTTGGCGCCAGGGCTGGCGGACCTACCGGCCTGTCAACCTGCGCGGACAGTTGTGGCGCGGCGCAGTTCATACCCTGGGGCTGATGCTCTGGTTCACGGCATTGCCGCACATCGGACTGGCCGATATGACGGCGATTGGTTTCACCGGTCCGATTTTCATCATGCTGGGTGCCGCCTGGTTCTTGGGTGAGCGCATGCGCGGCGACCGCTGGGTTGCGGCGCTGATCGGCTTTGTCGGTGTTCTGGTGGTGGTGGCACCCAAACTCAGCGCTCAGGGTGGCTGGTATGCCCTGGTGATGCTGGCGTCCTCGCCCGTCTTCGCGGCGTCGTTCCTGATGACAAAAACCCTTACCCGCTATGAAAAACCTGGTGTCATCGTCCTGTGGCAGGCGATTTCCGTGACTGCATTGAGCTTGCCGCTGGGCATCGTTCACTGGACAACGCCCACCGCCTGGCAGTGGTTCGGCTTTGCCTTGGCTGGCGTCCTGGGTTCACTGGGTCACTACTTCCTGACACGCGGCTTTCGCGTTGCCGACATTTCAGCCACACAGTCGTTGCGCTTTCTGGATTTGATCTGGGCCTCGCTGCTGGGCTGGCTGATTTTTTCGGATGTGCCGAGTCAGACCACCCTGCTGGGCGCCCTGGTCATTTTGTCGTCCACCGTCTGGATTGCAAGGCGCGAACATAGCCGCTGAGCAAGCCAGCGGCGCACCATCCACGCCAGTCTCGGATCATTGCCGGGGAACCGACGCGCGCCACTTCTCGACCGCCTGCAAGGTGTTTTCCACATGCTGATCGGGGCTCAGGCTCGAATAGACATAGAGCACTTTGCCCTCCGGGCTGATCACATACGAAATGCGATCGGCCATGTCGGGCTTGATCCACATCGCAGCATCGTACTGCTTCATGATGCGCGCACCATAGTCGGCAGCAACCGCAAACTTGTCGCGGCAGGCCTCGACTGAAAATTTCTTCAGGGTTTCGATATCGTCATTTGAAACGCCAACCACTGTTGCACCCAATGCATCAAACTTTGGCGTCGCTTCAGCAAAATTGTGCGCTTCTTTCGTGCAGCCACTGGTAAAGGCTTTTGGATAAAAATATAGAACTACAGGGCCTTTTTTAAGAGCTTCCTGTAGCGAAAACTTGAAGGCCACACCGGCACGTGCCGCATCGGTCGTGAAGTCGGGCGTGGGCGCCCCTAAGGACAACGCCGCCTGTGCTGCAGCGCTGGCGAACATGATGGTCAAGGAAGTTGTTATTGGCAGCCAAAAGTTTTTCAAATTCATCACCTTGCATCCCAAGAAGCGTAAATAAATGCAGTCTCCATATCTGACCTTAGCGCAATCTTCAAGTCCCGGTTGGGCAGAAGGTCACTTGGGCGAAGCGCCAAAAGCATTGCCAGCCTGTGGATGCGTGTTCATTAGGGTATGTGCCGATTTTCAAATGAGCTTTCGAAGCTGGTTATGGGCAGCAAATGACTCGGCATCCTTAAAAGCGTCACTCTGCCGAAGGAACCAGAAAATCCCGGCTGATGTGAGCGCCCAGATCGTTCACCCGATCCAGAAACTGTGTCAAATAGGCGTGCAGCCCGGTGGCCAGAATCTCGTCAATTCGACCATACTTCAGTTCCGCGCACAATTTGCCGGCTCGCCTGTGGGTTTCACCCGACTGGTCGTTTGCCACCAGCGCCAGATTTGCAACCACTTCATTGAGGCTAGCGTGCAGTGAGCGTGGCATGTCCGGGCGCAAGATCAGCAACTCGGCGACGCGCTCAGGACGAATCACATCGCGGTAAACCTTTCGATAGACCTCAAAGCCGGAGACGCTGCGCAAAATGGCACTCCAGTGGTAGAAGTCGTACTCCTGATCCTTCTCGCTGGCGGCGCCGTAGAAGTCGCTCCGTACCGCATGAAACTTCACATCCACCAGGCGCGCTGTGTTATCGGCCCGCTCCAGAAAAGTCCCCAAGCGCATGAAGCGCAGGGCCTCGTCCATCAACATGGTGCCCAGGGTGACACCGCGTGACAGGTGGGAACGAAACTTGACCCATTCAAAGAATTGGCCCGGGTCGCGCTCGAACTCGCCCCCCTTGATCATGCGTTTGACTTCGAGCCAGGTCTGGTTCTGCGTCTCCCAGACCTCGGTCGTCAGAGTGCCGCGCACGGCACGGGCGTTTTCCCGGGCGGCACTCAGGCACGACACAATCGACGAGGGGTTACTCTCGTCCTTGACCATGAAATCCATCACGCCGCGGAGATCGATATCACCATGCTTCTCTTCATAGGCCGAGCGTAGTTCGCTAATGCTCAGCAACCCTTGCCAACCAACCAGCGCCACCGCTTCCGATTGGGGCAACAGTGAAGTCTGGTAGTTGACATCCAGCATGCGGGCCGTGTTCTCGGCCCGCTCGGTATAACGGGACATCCAGAACAGGTGATCGGCGGTACGTGACAACATACAACATCCTTAATCAGTTGGGAACAGAGCCAAAGATCTGTCCCGCAATGTCTTCCAATATCCAGGTGTCTTTGGTGCCACCACCCTGCGATGAATTGACCACCAGCGAACCTTCTTTCAACGCCACCCGCGTCAGACCGCCGGGCACCAGTTGCACCGTCTTGCCACTCAGTACATAGGGACGCAAGTCGATGTGGCGCGGTGCGATGCCGCTTTCGACAAAGGTCGGACAACTTGACAGGCTGAGCGTGGGTTGTGCAATATAGCCGGACGGATTGGCCTGTACCACTTTGCGAAAGGTCTCGATCTCGGCTTGGGTCGCAGCCGGACCGACCAGCATGCCGTAACCACCGGCACCATGCACCTCCTTCACCACCAAGTCTTTTATGTGGGCCAGCGTGTACGCCAGATCATCCGGGTCGCGACACAAATAGGTAGGCACATTGTTGAGCAAGGGCTTTTTACCCAGATAGAACTCGATCATTCGGGGCACATAGGCGTAAATCGATTTGTCATCAGTAACGCCAGTACCCACCGCATTGCAAATGCTCACATGACCGGCGCGATAAACATCGATCAGTCCGGCGCAGCCCAGCGTTGAGTTCGGACGGAACACCTTGGGGTCCAGAAAATCATCATCGACCCGGCGGTAAATGACATCCACGCGCTTGGGGCCGCGGGTGGTGCGCATGTAGCAGAAATTGTCCTTCACAAACAGGTCCTGCCCCTCCACCAGTTCCACACCCATTTGTTGCGCCAGAAAAGCGTGCTCGAAATAGGCGCTGTTGTGCATGCCCGGTGTCAAAACCACGACGCTCGGCTCGGCCGTCGTCGCCGGGCTGCTGGAGCGCAATGTTTCCAGCAGCAGATCCGGGTAATGCGCCACTGGCGCGACGCGGTGCATATTGAACAATTCAGGAAACAGTCGCATCATCATCTTGCGGTTTTCCAGCATGTAGCTGACACCGCTGGGGACGCGCAGGTTGTCTTCCAGCACGTAGTACTCACCCTCGCCGTTGGCGTTGGGCGCACGCACAATGTCGATACCCGATATGTGCGAATAAACGTTGTTGGGCACATCCACGCCGACCATTTCCCGACGGAACTGGGCATTGGTTTCGATCAGTTCCCTGGGTACCACGCCGGCGCGAAGGATTTCCTGGTCATGGTAGACGTCGTGCACAAAGCGGTTCAGCGCCGTCACACGCTGCAGCAAACCACGCTCCAGTGCCGCCCATTCCTGCGCCGGGATGATGCGCGGTATCAAATCAAACGGAATCAATCGCTCGCTGCCAGCGCCCTCCTCGTCCTTTTCGCCGTAGACAGAAAAGGTGATGCCGACGCGGCGAAAGATCATTTCGGCTTCTTCGCGTCGCTTGGCCATCATGTCGCCGGGCTGGCGCGCCAGCCATTCGTCATAGATCTTGTAGTGGTCCCGAATCTGTGCACCCCTGGTAAAAAACTCATAGGGCAATCGGGTGTACATCTCGTCGAATTTCAGCATAAAGGATTTCTCTCCGGCATATAGCTTAGCAAGCTTTGCGCCAGCATCTGGAAATCATCAGGGCGCCTGGTGCTGCCAATAGCGTCGACCCTCGTTGCGCTGGCATACGATGTCAAGCGGTCGGGCTGAATCCCAGGTCGCTGCACCACAATGGGGGGAATCGACAACTCGTATGCCGCGTTCCCGATAACGCACCAAAACGGACTCTGCCGGATGACCAAAGCGGTTGCGATAACCCGCCTGCACCAAGGCGATGCGCGGCTGCACAGCGTCCAGAAAAGCGGCGCTGCTGGAAAATCGACTGCCGTGGTGCGGTACCAGCAAAATGTCGGATCGTAGAAGATCCACTTTAGCGCTGGACATCTCGAGCACCAATCGCTGTTCCTGAGCCTGCTCGATGTCGCCTGCCAGCAGCGCCGAGCGAACGCCATTGGAAATACGCAGCGTGCAACTCATGGCGTTGGACCTGGCAGGGGCGTCATAGTCCTGGGCTCGCGGCTGCAGAACGTCAAAATCAACGCCATCCCAGCGCCAGTGTTGACCCGCGACGCAGCGCTGGGACGGTCGTAGCGCCTGCAATTCATGATCGTCTTCAATCGAACTGATGAGTTGGGCTCTGGCCTGCATCAAAAGCACTGCCAGCGCGCCGCCGGTGTGATCGTTGTCGCGGTGGCTCAGCATCAACACATCCACCGGCAAATCCAGTGCGCGCAGCAAAGGTACCAGGACGCGGTGGCCGGCATCGCTCTCGCGGCTGTAACGGGGTCCGGCGTCAAACACCAGGGCATGATGGGTCGTTTGCACAATGATGGCATTGCCTTGACCGATGTCGGCGGCGAGCACTTGAAACTCTCCTTCGGCCGGACGCGGCGCCTGCCACAGCAGCACTGGCAACATCAGCGGCAAGCCCAGCAGACGCAATGGCCAGGGCCCATGCAGCGTCAACAACAGGCCCCCAACGACCCCCATGGCGCCGGCCCAGACCGGTGCTTGAGCCAGGGAAAGAGCCGCAAACGGCAAGCCGGCCAGGAACTTCAAATACCAGGTCAGTGCCGCAATGGCCAGCTGCGCTAGATCCCATGACACTGGCAGCAAAACGCCCAACATGGAAAGCGGTGTGACAAGCAGCGTGACCCAGGGAATCGCCAGCGCGTTGGCTATCAGACCGACGACGGAGACCTGTCCAAAAAGCAGTAGTGTGAGCGGCGTCAGCGCCAATGTGATGACCCATTGCTCGCGCATCATGGCTTGCAGGTGAGCCCCTAGCTTTGCAACTCTGCCACCGGAGTTTGGCCTGCCTGCGCTGCCGCGGTCGGTCGCAAACAGGACGCCGACTGCGACAAAACTCAACCAGAATCCGGCCTGCAGCAAGGCCCAGGGGTCGCTTGCCACGACCACCGTGCAAGCCAGTAACAGGACCTGTGGCCAGGGCCACTGCTTGCCCGAAAGACGCAACAAGCCAACCGTCGCCAGCATCAAGACCGTGCGTTGCGAGGGTATACCCCAGCCGCTAAAAAGCGCATAGACGGTGGCCAACAGCACGCCACCCAGCAGGGCCGCACTGGCAGCGGGCAGCCACAGACAAAGGGCAGCGGAGCGGCGCCACAGCCAGGCTATTGCCAGCGCCGCGATCCAGGCAAACATGGTGATGTGCAGGCCCGATATCGACATCAGGTGCGCGACACCGGTGGCTCTGAAGACATCCCAGTCGGCCCGATCGATGGCGTTCTGATCGCCCACCACCAAGGCAGCAATCAGACCTGCATACTGGCGATCCGGGATGCGCTTGAATATCTGCTCACGCACCTGCTGACGTGCCCTCTCCACCGGGTGCGAGCCAGTCTGCAGCAGACGCAGTGGCTGCCTGTCCCTCGCAGTTGCACGCACATAGCCGGTCGCCTGCAAACCCTGCTCCCAGAGCCACAGTTCATAGTCAAAGCCAAAGGGATTGCTGCCACCGTGTGGCGCTTTCAGCCGCACCGTCATCTGCCAGCGTTCACCGGCGACCAGCGTGGCCGGTTGGCGTTGCAGCGGATCGGGTTGGCCGCCACCAATGTCGCCAAAATAACCGGAGTACCAGCCCAGGTAAATATGGGGTGGCAAACGCACTGCCAGGCTCTCGATGTGCGCTGATTCGATCTCGAGACGAAAACGCAAACCCGCCTCGTTGTGCTGCGGCATGGCGGAAACGATACCGGTTACAGCGATATCGCGCCCTTCCAGTGCCGGGTCCAGTGCCTTGCCTGCAAACCATGCGGCGCGCAGTCCGGTGCCGGCAAACGCCAGCAGACTGAAAACTAGCAAAGTGAGCAGAATGCGCCCGCTAACGGGGAGTGATCTGACGGCCAGCAGCGCCAGCACGGCCGCTGCCGACAGGATCAGGCAGCCATAGAGAAAACCCGAAGACAGCGTCCGCTGCTGCAGTTGCGCAGCGTTGCCCAGCACCCAACCCAGCAACGCCGGGAAAAACAGCGGTGCCATGACCGGTCTGTGGCTAAGGCTTGCGTGCATGCCCCGATACTAAAGGTCTTGCACTGGCCGGACTTACAGCGGGCTGGCGCTGGTGGTTCGTGAAAACCAGTTAAACGACTCTTGCTGCAGCACCATGTCAATATCAATTCCAAGAACCTCACCTACCGGCCCCGGAAAAGTCACCGCCATCGCGTGCTCGGACAAGTCGGCCAGCCTGGCGCGCTCGCGCCAGGTTGCCAGATGAATCACACCGGCCAGGGGTTCGTAGACATCCTTTTCAAACGGTGCGTACTGATGTTCCAGCGCGTCCACAATCGGCTGTGGTAAATGCCATTTACCGGCCAGACCGGAACCGACCTCGGCATAACAGAAACCAAACGCCGCTTGTTCCGCATCCGCCCTTTTCAAATCGAGGGCGGGAACTTTAAGGTCCAGCTCGGCCGCTGCCAGCGGCATGCCGATGTGAATCGCCAGCTCACCGATCGCGTGAATCAAACCGCAGGTGAACGCTGCCTGCTGGTTCTGACGCAATACGCCAGCCAGCGAACGTGTCAATTTGGCAACGTTCAGGCTGTAGCTCCAGAACTGCTGTAGCCCGATACCGGGCACGGCCTTGAACGATGCCGCGGAGGCTGCCGCTGTTGCCATAGTCCGGACATGGCCCAGCCCCAGAATCGCCAACGACTCCGAAACACTGTTGATCTGCCCTGAAAGCTTGAAATAGCCCGAATTGGAAAGCTGTAGCAGACGCATGGTCAACGCCGGATCGGTGCTGACCAGCTGACTGATCTTCTTCAGATCTGGTTCAACGTGCTCCAGCTCGCTGAGCAGCAGCGCAATCACCTGAGGAATGCTGGGCAAGACGAACTGCGACGCCAGCAGGTCATTCAGTTCCATGAAAAATGCAACTCCATTAACCGTAAGTCAGTGATGGGCAGTCCCGATCATCTCATTATGGCTCAGCCCCATTTCAGGAGACTCAACAAACGGCGTTCACTAGCCCTTCAAGGCGCGTCGCAGTTCGACACCCAGTTCCGGTTTGTGAGCAAACGGGTCGGTCGGGTTGCGCGCCAGCATGATGTCTTCCAGCCGGGTCTGCACAGTTGCAATCGCCTTCGGGTGACTGTAAATGTAGAACTGGTTGGCGCTGATGGCATCAAACACCTTTTGCGCCACCTCGGCCGCCGTCACCTTGCCCGAACTGACTGCCTTGTCACTCATGGCCTGACCGATCAGCTGGCTGCGCGTGGGCTTGGCGGCAGGCACATCGGCGGGCCGGTTGCGCTGACTCTGCGTGATACCGGTCGGTACAAAGAAGGGGCACAACACGCTGGCGCCAATCTGATCGGTGACCAGGGACAGGTCCTGGTACAGAGTCTCGCTCATGCTGACCACCGCATGCTTGCTGGCGCCGTAGATGCCCATGTTGGGCGCGTTAAGCAGACCGGCCATGCTGGCGGTGTTGACAATGTGCCCCTGATAGGACGGGTCCTGGCTGGCGGCTTCGAGCATCATTGGCGTGAAGACACGAATGCCGTGAGCCACACCCATCAGGTTCACGCCTATCACCCATTCCCAATCCTGCACCGTGTTTTCCCAGATCAGGCCGCCGGCGCCGACGCCGGCGTTGTTGAAGACAAAGTGCGGCGCACCGAATCGCTCTTGCACCACCCGACCCAGAGCCTCCATTTCTGCCGCCTTGGACACATCAACCTTGACGGCCAGCACCCGGGCCCCGGCCGCTCGCATCTCGGCGCCAGCGTTGTCCAGCGCGTCCTGCTGCACATCGACCAGCACCAGATTCATGCCCAGCCGGACCCCGATTCGCGCACACTCCAGGCCAAAGCCCGAGCCGGCACCGGTGAGAACGGCCGTTTTGCCTTTGAAATTTGTAATCATGGGTATCTTCCTAAATCAGCTTGACCAGTTGTTTGCCGAAATTCTTGCCTTTGAGCAGGCCCAGAAATGCTTCGGGTGCGGCCTCGATGCCTTGCGCAATCGACTCGCGCGCGCGCAGTTTTCCGGTGGCGACCAGCGTGCCCAGCTCCTTCAAGGCTTCGGGCCAGATTTCCATGTGCTCGCTGACGATAAAGCCCTCGACCTTGAGCCGGTTCATCAGAATCAGCGCCGGGTAAGTTAGCGGCAGCGGCGCGCCGTCGTAGCCGGCGATCATGCCGCAGACCGCGATGCGGCCAAAGGCGTTCATGCGTGACAGCACAGCGTCCAGCACCATGCCACCTACATTCTCGAAATAACCATCGATGCCGTTCGGGCAAGCCTGTTTCAAAGCCTTGCTCAGCGAGCCGGCATCGGCGTGCAGTTTGTAGTCGATGCATTCATCAAAACCGAGTTCGTCGACCGCGTATTTGCATTTGTTGGGGCCACCGGCAATGCCAACAGTGCGGCAACCGCGCGCCTTGCTCAATGCCGCAAAAGCACTGCCAACAGCGCCGGTAGCGGCGCTTACCACCATCGTTTCACTGGCTTTGGGCGCAATGATCTTGACCAGCCCGTACCAGGCCGTTACGCCCGGCATGCCGACCGCGCCAAGGTAGGCGCTGAGCTGAATATGCCTGGTATCGACCTTGCGCAGCGCGCCCGGCTGGTCTGCATCGACCACGCTGTATTGCTGCCAGCCACCCATGCCGACCACCTTGTCGCCAACCGAAAATTTGGCGTTTCTGGACTCGACCACCTCGCCCACCGTGCCGCCGCCCATGGTCTGGTTCAGCGCCTGTGGCTGGGCGTAACTCTTGGCGTCGTTCATGCGACCGCGCATATACGGGTCGAGGCTCAGAAAGTGATGCCGCACCAGCACCTGCCCGTCCTGCAATGCTGGCGTGTCGCTGGCGACGAGCTCGAAATTGCTGACGCTGGCCTCGCCGGTTGGACGGTTGACGAGATGAATCTGTTTGTTGAGTGGCATGAAAAACTCCTGGGTGAAAACTAATCGGTGGAAATGACGCCGGGCTCAACGTTTAGTCCGTTGGCACTTTTCGGTCCGGTGGGCAAGCGCTTGACGTATTTGAAGGTGCCGGTCGAATGCGCGCAGGCGCGACCCTGCTCGTCGAACGCCGTGGCTTCGACAAACGCCATGGTGGCGGTGCGGTGCATCAGCCGCCCCTTGCCGCTCAAAGCGCCGCGGGCCGCTTGCATGAACGTGGTTTTCATCTCGATGGTCACCACGCCCATGTCCTTTTGCACGCTGCGTGCCGCCACCGCCATCGTCACGTCGAGCAGCGTCATGAGCGCGCCGCCATGCGTGACGCTGAACGAATTGAGGTGCTCCGGCTTCGGTGTGAAGCGCAGCTCGGACAAGCCGCCGTCGAACAGATGCATCTCGAAGCCCAGATGCTCGACAAACGGGATCGCCACCCCGAAGCTCATGCCAAAGTTCGGCTCAACCACCGGTCACCACACTGACACCGCCATCGACGGCAAGCCACTGGCCGGTAATGTGTTTGCCGGCATCCGATGCATAGAGCAGGCACAGGCCCTTGAGGTCTTCGTCGTCGCCGAGCCGCTTCAACGGAGCGGCGGCGGCCAGCGTTTCCTCGCCCAGCGCCTTCAGCGTGCCGGCCGTCATCTTGCTCGGAAAAAAGCCCGGGCAGATGGCGTTCACCGTGATGTTGTGCTTGCCCCATTCGGCGCCCAGCGCGCGCGTGAAATTGATCACCGCACCTTTGGAGGTGTTGTAGGCGATCATGCCCATGCCATGCGGGTTGCCGCCGAGTCCGGCGATCGACGCGACGTTGATGATGCGCCCCGAGCGGCGCGCGATCATGCTCTTCTTGGCAATCTGCTGGCACAGAATAAAGTAGCCGCGCACGTTCAGGTTCATCACCTTGTCCCAGGCCTCGACCGGATGGTTTTCGGCCGGCGCGCCCCAGGTGGCACCAGCGTTGTTGACCAGAATATCCACGTCGCCCATGCGCTGCAAGGTTTCGTCCGCCAGCCGCGTAATCTCGCTTTCCTTGGCGCAATCAGCGGCAATCCAGCGCGCATCAATACCGGCCGCCTGCAACTCGGCGCAAGCCTGCTCCAGGTCGTCGGCCTTGCGCGAACTGAGCATGATCCTGGCCCCGGCTTCGCCCAGCGCATGCGCCATCTGCAAGCCCAACCCGCGCGAGCCGCCTGTCACCAGCGCGGTCTTGCCGGTGAGGTCAAAAAGTTGTTGAATGGTTCGAGTCATGGGTGGGCGTTAGAGAGGATTGTTGTGAGGGTGAAAGTTTGAATCAGGCGCAGGCTGTCTTCCGGTGAAGCCTGTCAAAAGGCGTCCGCATGATGGAAGGACTCTTAGTCGACCACAAAGACTTTGGCTCCAACAGTCGTTGTGGAGTGGCGGTGAGCTTCTGCATTGTCGGCAACCTGGTAGCTGACGCCTGGCGTAAGAGTGAACTTGCGGCCATCTTCCAGTTCGACATGAAACTCGCCCTCAAGACAATAAAAGACATGGCCTTTGGAGCACCAGTGATCCATAAGATAGTCCGCCGAGTACTCAACAATACGCACTCGAATGCTGCCGAAATTACCAGTGCGCCAATACGCAGTTCCACGCTCGCCCTTGTGTTCCGTCTGGTCTATTTTGGACCAGTCAGTGGTAACGAACGGTATATCGGATATTTGCATAGTTGATTCCTTTGAGTTGCTAAAAGTGGACGCAACCGGCGCTACGCTGCCTTCTCTTCCAGCGCATGCGCCATCTGCAAGCCCAGTCCGCGCGAACCGCCGGTCACCAGCGTGGTCTTGCCAGTGAGGTCAAAAAGTTGTTGAATGGTACGGGTCATGGGTGGGCCTATGAGGGAGGTGTTTCAGGGATTGAAAGTCGGGTTCGGGGGATCGGAGGTTAGTCCGCTTGGGCACGGGCAGATGTCTCAAACTTGACTTCCTCCGCATTGACCGGGCAGACCCGTGGACCAAAGCTGTGAAGGTTTGCCAGTGTCGTAGTGTGGTGCGCAATGATCTGGGTAGCGCTCAGGTGTTTGTTTGCCAGTGTCGAGTGAGCGTCTGCAACAAGAACCACCGCAAAACCAAGGGCCAACGCTCTTCTGGTTGTGGTGTCTATACAGAACTCGGACTGCAGACCGCAGATCACCAGCTCGCTGACACCGTGGTCGCGGAGAAGTTGCTCCAGCGTGGTGCGGTGAAAGGAGTCGGCAGCGGTCTTGCGGATGAAGCGGTCCGTGGGTTCGGTACGAAGGCTCTTGGCCAACTGCCAACCTTCCGAGTTGAACTCAAGAATGCCTGTTTCTGCCTCGTGTTGAATAAAGACCACCAGCGCTTTGGCGTCACGGGCCTTGTCGCAGACCAGATTGATCCGATCAATGACGCTGTCTGCTTCGAATACCTCATACTCGCCTTCACACAGCGCGCGTTGAACGTCAATGACCAGGAGGGCGGTTTTCATCGATGGGGAGTAGTTGGCGATGCATAGCCCCTATCGAACTGGTTCGCCGCAGTCAACGCCAAACTAAGTTTCATAATCCATGCATTGGCGCTCTTGCACCACGGCTTTCATAAACGGTTTTATGGCGACGTGATGCGGGTGATTTTGATAGGCAGCGAGCGCCTGCGCATCGGCAAATTGCGTATTCATCACCAGGTCGTAAGTGCATTCCAGACCGGGCTGAGCGATGGCTACTTCAAACTTGATGGTCTCCGGTACAAGCTTGGCGCAAGACTCCAGCAAGACCTTGGCCTTTGCCAGATTCTTGGCCTTGGTGGCGCCCGCTGCGCTGTCCATGAAGCTCCATATGACGATGTGCGTGATCATGACTGGTTTTGTACCTTTTGGCAGTCAAAGACTCAGATATGTGGCACGGTGTGGGCGGCATTTTGCGCACCAGCAATGCTGGTTGCCAGGGAGCTTGGGTGGGCGACGCAGCGTGGACTTGGGGTTTTGCCAAATAAAGGAGGAGCAACGGGCGCAGCCCGTTGCGGGGGACATTCGCGGAGTTGCCCACCCAAGCTTCCTGGCTTGCCAACGCTGTCACCCCAGATCTTGTCCTTCGACGGCAACTTGGTCTTAGTCAAAACGCCTCCTCGGGAAAGCTGGCGCAAGTCTGGTCGCGTGCCGCCACCACCTGCAGCCAGGCCCCTATCTTGGGCAGTTCGTAGTGGTAGAAATATTTTGCAGCGCCCAGCTTGCCAACGCTGGCGCTCTGCTGCTGATTCGGGTCCATAGCCAGCGTGGCCAGCGCCACATCGAGCCAGATCCAGGCCAGCACGGTGTGCCCAAAGGCCTGCATGTAGGGCACGGCATTGGCCAGCGCTTCTTCTGGCCGGCCGCTGGCCCACGCCGCTTGCGTTGCTGCGCTCACATCCTTCAAGGCTTGTAACAGGGCTTCGGCGTAGGTAGCCAGCGCCGGCACAGCGGTGGAACGGGCGGCCGTGGCCTGCATGCGCGCGGCCAACAGAGTCAGGCCGCGCCCTTGTTCCATCAGCACCTTTCGGCCCAGCAAATCCAGTGCCTGCACGCCGTGCGTGCCTTCGTGGATCATGTTCAGGCGGTTGTCGCGCCAGTATTGCTCGACCGGAAAGTCCCGCGTGTAGCCGTAGCCGCCGAGAATCTGGATCGCCAGCGAGTTGGCTTCCAGGCACCATTCGCTGGGCCAACTCTTGGTGATTGGGGTCAGCACTTCCAGCAACAGTCGCGCTTCGTCAGCGGCCCCGGCGTCGCCCGTGTGTTGCTCATCGACCAGCCGGGCGCAGTACAGCGCCAGCGCCAGCGAACCTTCGCCATAGGATTTTTGCGCCAGCAGCATGCGTTTGATGTCGGCATGCTCGATGATGCGCACCTGCGGCTTGGATGCATCCTTGCCAGCCACGCCCGGCAGACGCCCTTGCGGCCGGTTCTTGGCGTATTCGAGCGACGCGTAATAGCCGGCCAGGCCGAGCATGGTGGCGGCAATGCCGATGCCGCTGCGCGCTTCGTTCATCATGTGGAACATGCAGCGCAAACCCTCGTGCGGCTTGCCCACCAGGTAGCCGACGGCGCCGGCCTGGCCGCGCACCGGAAACTTGCCTTCGCCAAAATTGAGCAGCGTGTTGACGGTGCCGCGCCAGCCCAGTTTGTGGTTCAGCCCGGCCAGCGCCACGTCGTTGCGCTCACCGGTGAGTTCGCCTTTTGTGTTCACCAGTTTCCGGGGCACGATGAACAACGAGATGCCGCGCGTGCCGGGGATGAGCTTGCCGTCCGGCCCCGGAATCTTGGCCAGCACCAGGTGGATGATGTTCTCAGTCAGCTCATGTTCGCCGGCCGAAATCCACATCTTGTTGCCGGTCAGGCGGTAGCGCGCGCCCAGTGGCTCGGCCTCAAAATCGTCGCCATCGGGCACGGCCCGCGTTGCCACATCCGACAGACTGGAGCCGGCCTGTGGCTCGCTCAGGCACATGGTGCCGGACCAGCGCCCGGCAAATTCGTTTTTGGAAAACACTTCTTTTTGCAGCGGCGTGCCATGCACCATCAGCAGATTCGCGTTGCCGGTGGTCAACATGCCGGTGCCGATGCTGACCGAGGCGCAGGCAAAGAACGAATTGGCGGCGGCTTCTATGCTGTACGGCAGTTGCATGCCGCCCACCTCATAATCTTGCGCGGCGCTGAGCATGCCGGATTCGGCATAGGCCTTTTGCGCCTGATGCGTGGCCTGCGGCAGCGTCACTTTCTCGCCGTCAAAATGCGGCTCCTGCGTGTCCACGACACGGTTGAACGGCGCATATTTCTCGCGCGCGATGCGCTCGCAGGTATCGAGCACGGCGTCAAAAGTTTCGCGCGAATGGTCGGCGAAGCGAGGGCGCTGGTTGAGCATTTCTGCTTGGAGCCAGTCGTAGAGTAGAAAGTCCAGGGTGTTTCGCAATTGCACGTCTAATCTCCGAAAGAGCAAAAAGCTCTCCTAATCAGCGAAGCCGGGTGACAAGAACGCGGAGCGCTCAATTCCATTTGTTCGCGTGGCGGAGCTGAACCTCAGCAAGCGGCAGCATCAATTCCTCAACGCGAGCACCAGCCTGCTTGGCAAACTTTGGGTTGTCCGCCCAAATAGTCGTCCACGTATTAAACAGTTCCAAGGCCTGCTCCCAACGAGCTTGGGCCTGTTCTGCGGTAATGACGGGTACATCGCCTACGCTTGACTTACTCATTAGGATTTTCCCCTCGTTTAATCCGTTCCAAGGCATCAATGTCAAGGCGATCTTTAGGGCGATTCGCTGCACGCTTCATAACTAGCAGATGATCAATGGAAGCAACCATGACTGCACGCCCGAAAAGCTGCGCTACCACCGCGTCTTTTTTTAGCGTATCGAAGGTCACTTCCGGCCGAACCAACACGTCAATCACGCTACCGCCAGCCTGCGGCTCGCGCAACGCAAATGCCAACATGCCCTTTTCGCGGTGCCATTGGTCGATTTGTGCGGCGTTTTTCAAGGCCTCAATCGGCACCGGAATGACAGGAGCCAAGCCAAATTTCTTGGCGACATCAATGAATCTTCCCAAATTGATGTCATCCATCGCCAAAACGATGTCCAGGTCAATCGTCGAACGAACAAATCCATGGAGCTGAACAGCAAAACCACCTACAAGAACGAACTCAACCTCGGCGTCTCGAAGGGATTGCAAAATGGCAGGAATATTCTGCATTGATTCCTTTTCAGAATGATTTGACCCTGTTTTCAAGAATACTTGAAAATCACAGCACTTCAAACACCCCCGCCGCGCCCATGCCGCCACCGATGCACATGGTGATGCAGACGCGCTTGGCGCCACGGCGCTTGCCTTCAATCAGCGCGTGGCCGGTCAGGCGTTGGCCGCTCATGCCGAACGGGTGACCGACCGCAATCGCACCACCGTTGACATTGAGGCGCTCGGCCGGAATACCCAGTTTGTCGCGGCAATAAATCACCTGCACGGCAAAGGCTTCGTTGAGTTCCCACAGGTCGATGTCGTCCATCTTCAGGCCCAGGCGGGCCAGCACTTTGGGAATGGCAAACACCGGGCCAATGCCCATCTCATCGGGCTCGCAGCCGGCCACGGCAAAACCGAGGAAGCGTCCCAGCGGCTTGAGCCCCTTCTTTTGCGCAACGGCCTCACTCATCACCACCACGGCGCCGCTGCCGTCAGACAACTGGCTGGCGTTACCGGCCGAAATCAGGCCACCGGGCAGGGCCGAGCGCAGCCCCTTGATGCCGTCATAAGTGGTGCCGGCGCGAATGCCTTCATCGTCGCTGACGGTAACTTTTTTGGTCGTCAGCCCCATGACCTTGTCGGCGACACCCATGGTCACCGTGATCGGCGCAATCTCGTCCTTGAACAGCCCGGCTTCCAGAGCCGCTGCGGCTCTTTGCTGGCTGGCGGCGCCGTACTCGTCCATTGCTTCGCGACCGATCTTGTAGCGTGTGGCGACGTTCTCGGCCGTTTGCAGCATCGACCAGTACACCTCATTCTTGTTCTTGACCAGCCACGGGTCTTGCAGCATGTGCTTGTTCATCTCTTGCGCCGTGCAGGAAATGCTCTCCAGCCCACCGGCCACGTAAATGTCGCCCTCGCCGGCGATGATGCGCTGCGACGCCATCGCGATGGTCTGCAAGCCCGACGAGCAGAAGCGGTTGATGGTCATGCCCGACGTGGTGACCGGGCAGCCGGCGCGCAAGGCGATCTGGCGCGCAATATTG
>JBBQZA010000045.1:0-17019 GCA_038208175.1 Burkholderiales bacterium | reverse complement strand
TGCCGCCAGTCGTGGTTCCGCCAGTCGTGGTTCCGCCGGTGATTCCGCCAGTGGAGCCGCCGGTTGTGGTCCCTCCAGTCGTGGTGCCGCCTGATGTTGTACCACCGGTTGTGCCTCCCGTTGAACCAACCGTTGTTGTTTCACCACCGGTATTAATGCCTGAGGATATGGTGCCACTTGTCGTAGCTCCGGGTATGCAACTTGCCGTGATTGGTGGAGGCGTCAAAATAGCGCCCGTTACGCCGCCCCGACCACTTGCGATTCAACCTTTGCCGACTGTGGCGCCAACACCGCTGCCTGTGGCCTCACCGGCACCGGTGATTTTGGTACAAGCCGAGACACCCGCGCCGGTTTATGTACCGATTGAGCGTCCACGCAAAAAAGACCGCAACTGAGCGTTCCATGGGGACTGGTAAGACAGGGTTTGGAGTCAGCGTGAGTAAAGGAATTTCTCTTGTCGCGCAATGGCATCGTCTACGTACTGCCGGAAACGCGTTCGCTGTCCGAGGTTTTTGGTCCGTTCTTGGTCGCTCGAACGTTCGACAGCGAACAGACGGCTGCCATCAATGCGCAGACAGTAGATTCATCGCGGACCTCTTCCCCACGGGTGCCCTGGGCGTTCTTGCCGCGAGAACGTCTGCGCCCGGAGCCTTTCAATTGAAAGTACAACATGAAAACTTCACTATCTTCGATCACCCTGGCGCTGATACTTGTTTGCGGAACAACTGCTTTTCTGGCGGGCTGTGACCGACAGGAAGCTGGTGCTGCTGCCAACCCGATCAGCGTCGGTACCGAGATCGACGATACGGTGGTTACAACCAAGGTCAAGTCTGCGCTGCTTGGCAACGAGGATATCAAAGGCATTGACATCAAGGTTGAAACTCGCAAAGGCATGGTCTTGCTCAGCGGGTTCGTTGACAACCCGAGCCAGATCGAGCGGGCTGTGTCGGTCGCGAAAGGCGTCGAAGGCGTCAAGGGCGTTGAAATGGGCATGACCCTGAAGGAGGGTAAAGTCACGGTCGGTAACCAGGTCGATGACGGCATCCTCACCGCCAAGGTCAAGTCGGCATTGCTGGCCGAAAAGTCCATCAAGAGCATTCAAATTGCGGTTGTGACAAGCAAGGGCCAAGTTCAATTGAGCGGCTTTGTTGACAGCAGCGCCCAAATCGACCGCGCCATTGCCGTCACCCAAGCGGTAGAAGGCGTGCAGGGCGTGGTCAACGAGATGAGTGTCAAGAAGTAGAACAACCGTACTGTGTGCAAGCGCACAGACGGACGGCCAGCAATGGCGCAATCTACAGGTCTCCCATCCACTCTGGAGCCCTCCATGAAATTGAAACTGAAATTTGCCTTTGCCCTTGGCGCCCTCAGTCTGGCCAGCCTGACCAGCGCCCAAGTGACTTTTTATGAACACGACAACTTCCGGGGACGCACCTTTGCCACCGGCAGGGCGGTCAATAATTTCCAGAAATACGGCTTCAACGACCGTGCCTCTTCGGTCATCGTCGAGCGTGGCAGGTGGGAGGTTTGCGACGATGTCCGCTTTGGCGGAAACTGCGTCATCCTGCGTCGAGGCAGCTACGACTCTTTGTCCGGAATGGGCATGAACGACCGCATTTCATCCGTGCGACCCTTTAACAACCAGCGCGTTGAAAACCAGATGCCCGAGCCGATTGTGACTCCGGTCTATGAATACCGGCGGCGACCCAGTGAGCGCACTTTCCAGGCGCCAGTGACCTCGGTGCGCGTGGTTGTGGGGCCCCCCAACGAGCGTTGCTGGCTGGAGCGCGAACAGGTCTCCAGTGACAATAACAACGCGGTCGGTGGCACCATTGCCGGCGCGCTGATTGGTGGCATCCTGGGCCATCAGGTGGGTGGCGGCGTCGGCAAAGACATTGCCACTGCCGGTGGCGCTGTGGCCGGCGGCATGATTGGCAACAACATGGGACGCAACAGCGGACAAACCACAGACCGCGAGGTCCGTCGTTGCAAGACCACGGCCAGCACTACGCCGGAATACTGGGACGTGAGCTACAACTTCCGTGGTCAGGAGTACCGCACGCAAATGACCAAGCCGCCGGGCCAGACCGTTGAAGTCAACGCCCGGGGCGAACCGCGCCTCTAAGCAGCATTTAAATCAACTTCATTCACTCAAAAGGAATCATCATGTCAAAACGCGAAGAATACACAGCTAAAGTCAAACATCAACTCGACGAGTTGAATGCCAAGATAGACGAACTGGAAGCCAAAACCCAGGAAGCCAAAGCAGATGCGCGCGACGCTTACAAAGCCGAAATGGCCAAGTTGCGCCATCAATCCAAATTGGCTTTGACCAAGTACGAAGAGTTGAAAGCCGCTGGCGAAGACTCATGGGACAAGATGGTCGCCGAGATGGAAAAGATCAGCGATGCATTTGTCCACTCGCTCAGCTATTTCAAATCTCAGGTCAAGTAGATCCGGCATGAACAAGTTCCTACCTTCTCCGCCGCCGGCTGCGGCGTCAACTCTCGGTCTGGCCGCCCTGTTGGTCGCCGTTCTGGCGGGCTGCGCGAGCGCCCCGGTGCCGATGAAACAAATGGCGGTGGCTGAGGCCGCCGTGCAGCAGGCCAACACCGCCAGTACCAGCGAAAACGCTGCCAGAGAGCTCCAGGTTGCCAACGACAAGCTGGCGAGTGCCAAACAAGCGCTCTCCAGCAAGGACTACGAGCGTGCCGCACAACTCGCGGAGCAGGCTCAGGTCGATGCCCAAGTGGCCCAGTTGCACGCCCAGTCGGCGCGATCGGCTATGGCCGCACAGGAATCGCAAAACGCCGCGCGTGCGCTGCGCGAAGAAATCAATCGCAAGACCCTTCGTTAAGCTCATCAGGAACTGTTCATGAAAACCCGTATCTTTAGCCTCGTCACTCTGGCCGCCAGCCTGGCCGCTTGCAGTTCCATCCCGGACCGCAATATCGCTCTGGAGGAGGCGCGCGGCCGTTTCAATTCGGCCCAGCGCGACAGCCAGGTCACTACGCTGGCAGCGGACGAACTCAACCGCGCCGGCGAATCGCTGCGCGTGGCCGATCAGGCCTGGACCTCAGGCGCCAAGACCAGCACGGTCGATCACCTGTCCTATCTCGCCGCTCAGCGCGTGATCATTGCCAGGGAGACGGCCTCAGGCCGGGCCTCGCAGGCCATCACCACAGGTGCCGCGGCCGAGCGCGACCAGATGCGTCTTGCCTTGCGCACACAAGAAGCCGATGCGGCACAACGCCAACTGGCGCTGCGCACCCAGGAGGCTGACAAGGCCCAGCAACAGTTGGCATTGTCGCAACAGAGCAATGCCCAAAAGCAGAGCGAACTGGCTGCGGCCGACGCCAGCGCCCAGAGCGCGCGCTCGCAGGCGCAACGCAGCGACGCGCGCGCCAACGAACTCGAGATGCAGCTCAAGGAGCTCAACGCCAGGAAGACCGAGCGCGGTATCGTGGTCACGCTAGGCGATACTCTGTTTGACAGCGGTCAGGCGCGCCTGCTGCCCGAGGGCGCGAACAATATGGCCAAGCTGGCCGAGTTTTTCAAACGCTATCCGCAGCGCACCGCTTCGATCGAGGGTCACACTGACAGCGTGGGTTCCGCCAGTGCCAATTACAGCCTGTCGCAGCGCCGCGCCGATGCCGTGATGACGATGCTGGTTAACTTGGGCGTGGCCTCAGGGCGCTTGAGCACCAAGGCGCTCGGGCAGGATTTGCCCACTGCCAGCAATGACACCGCAGCCGGTCGCCAGTTGAACCGTCGCGTTGAAATCGTGTTTGCGCCGCAAAGCCAGGACGTCGTAACGAATTAGAACTTGTCCGTGAGTCAAAAAAACAGCCGCTGAACGCGGCTGTTTTTCATGGCGCACAAGCGTGCGCCAAGGTCCACTCAATCAACGCTTGGTGGCGTCCTTGACGGCTTCCTTCAGATTGCCAACATGATGTTGCAGTTTGCCCTCGGCCTGATGCAACAGTCCCTTGGCTTGCTGCTCCTTGTTGCCGACCAGTTTTCCGGCTTCTTGCTGAATCTTGCCTTTTATGTCCTTGACTGTGCCCTTGACTTGATCTTTGTTCATATCGAACCCCTTGCTTTCCAGTTGATGAAACCGATGCCACAACAGACTGCAGCTCGGGCTGTGAATCGCACAATCAAATCATCGTGTCGATGCTGCAAGGCTAATGTCGGAACCGGTATCCGTCTGTGCGCTTGGCCACGTAAGGGCAGATTAAAAAACGGGCCGGTCAGATCGGTATGTGTGCCAGCGCACTGACAGCGCGGCCTGACTGAGCGATGCTAGCACTGCACCGTCAAGCTCTGTCTTGTGCGACGCAAAAGACCCCAGGTCTTATTCGCAATTCATAACCGAATCAGCCTGGCTACCCTCGAAACCCATAGGAGCTATTCATGACAACCACTCTTCTGCGCCGCACGGCCATTCTTGCTCTCTTCACCGGCGTCCTCGGCCTCGCGGCCTGCGCCTCTACTTCACGCACCGAAGGCACCGGCGAGTACATTGACGATACCGTCATCACCGCCAAGGTCAAAGAAGCAATCTTTGTTGAACCGACCCTGAAGTCGGCGCAAATCAACGTTGAAACCTTCAAGGGCCGGGTCCAGCTCAGCGGTTTCGTCGAGTCTCAAGTGGCCATCAACAAGGCAGTCGAGCTAACGCGCAAAATCAAGGGCGTGAACTCGGTCGCTAACGACATGAAACTGAAGTAATGCGTTCGCTGTCTGTCAGTGTGCGCTGACAGACAGACGCCTGTGGTTGGCAGGATTACGCTGACCATTTTTTCACTTAGGAAAATATCATGACCTCTTTTAATCGCTCCGCTCTCTCAGTTGTTCTTTTTGTCGCCTTCAGCAGCGGCGCTATCGCCGCCAGCCTGTCGAGCACGGATTACAAAGCCGCCAAGGCCGCAATATCGACCACCTATGACGCAGACAAGATCGCATGCAAGGCCCTGGCCGGTAACGCGAAGGACATCTGCATGCAGGAGGCCAAGGGACGCAGAAGCATCGCCAAGGTCGAACTGGAGGAGAACAACACCCCTTCCGAAAAGAACCGCTACAACGTGCGTGTGGCAAAGGCCGATGCCACCTATGCGGTGGCCAAGGAAAAGTGCGATGACCAGGCGGGCAACGCCAAGGACGTATGCCGCAAGGAGGCCAAGAGCGCCCATGTGAGCGCCACGGCCGATGCCAAGCTGGCACGCAAGACCACTGACGCCAACAATACCGCCTCCGAGAAAACGCAGGATGCCAAGGCCTCCGCCCGCAGCACGACCCAGGATGCCCGCAAGGACGCCGCTGTCAAGAAGAACGACGCCGCCTACGCGGTTGCCAAGGAAAAGTGCGATGCCCTGTCCGGTGACGCAAAGAGCAACTGCGTCCGCGATGCCAAGGCACTTTACGGTCAATAATGAAATCGTTGGAGAAAATGATGACAAACACAAATGAAATAAGCCAGGCCGTCACACGTACCGTGGAACGCGCTGGCCACAGTTTGAGCGACGCCTTCGACAAGGCCAGTGACGCCGCGGCGCCTGCCCTGAAATCTATTACTGGAGTTGCACGGCAGGCGGGCGACGCGCTGAGTCACACCGGCGAGCAGTTGCGTGATGCGCAATACAACGTCACCCATGCTTGCCGTGGCTATGTCCGGGACAAGCCCATGACCTCGCTTGGCATTGCCGTCGGAGTTGGTTTTGTATTGGGTTGTCTGCTGCGTCGGCGCCAGGACTAAACGTCATGGAGACCCATGCCGGCCCTGCAGGTCTGGTCGAAAGTGTGACCCTCCTCTTGGGCGATCTGCGGCAAATTGCCTACGACCGTCTGGAATTGGCCGCACTGGAGGCCCAAAGAGCTGGCGCAGCACTGGCCTTCATCCTGGCTGGCGGCATCGTCATCGGTGCGCTGGTGGCCAGCGCGTGGCTGGGCGCGATGGCGGCGATGGTGTGGTGCCTGACAGGTAATGGCATTGCGTTGGGTGCGGCGCTGCTACTGGCCGCGCTTTTGAATTTGGCGTTTGCGTTCGTGGTTGCGTTTATGGTCAGGCGCAAGAGCCTGGGCTTGCGCTTCCCCGCAACGGTGCAAAGTTTCAGACCTTCGGGCGCAAATCCCGCTGTGCAGGCGCGTACCTGATGTCTGCCTCACTTGAACAACAGATTGGCGCGGTGCAACTGCGTCTGGCGCAGCATCAGGCGATGGCTGTCTCGCATGCATCTGCAACACGGCAGCTTCTGCGCGAGAAGCTGAGTTCGCCGCTGGTCTTGCTGGCCGCGGCCGCTGCCGGTTTCGCCATCTATCGCTTCAATCCGCTGCGCCGGGCCAAGCCCGATGCAAGCATGAAGTCCGCTGGCGCAGCCGCAACCTGGACCCAGCTGCTGGATGCACTGCCGTTGGTCACTGCGCTGGTGAGCCTTCTTCCCACCCTGAACAAAAAATCCTAAACAAACCTAACTGGAGAATTTCATGCTTTACACCATCGCCGTCGTGCTGCTTGTCCTGTGGCTGCTCGGGCTTGTCACCTCTACCACCATGGGTGGCTTCATCCACGTTCTACTGGTGATTGCCGTCGTGGTGGTTTTGATCCGCATCATCAGCGGACGCAGTCCGCTTTAAATCAGATTGATCAACGTCCGAGCAGGTCGCCGACCGGTTTGAGCGACTCCACCCGGTCGCAAATCACCTTGGTGATCGCCAGCAGCGGCGCGCCCAGCAGCAGGCCCGCAGCACCCCACAACCAGCCAAAGAACAGCAGGCCGATGAACAGTACGGCCGTGTTGATGCGTGCGAAGCGTCCCTGCAGCCAGGTCATGAAACCCATGCCGACGACTCCCGCCACCAGCAGTACCGCGCCGGCCACGGCCAGGCCGTGCAGCGGTGTGCCAAACTGCATAAAGCCGACCACCGCCGCTGCCGTGGCCACCAGGGCCGGGCCCAGATAGGGAATGAAGTGCAGCACGCCGGCGAACAGTCCCCACATGCCGGCCTGCTCCATGCCCATGGCTTCGAGAGCGAGCCAGGTACCAATACCCACCAGGGCATTCGAGACCACGGTCACCAAAAGATAATGCTGCACCTGGGTGTCGATTTCCCCCAGGATGCGCAAGGCATCTTTTTTGCGCGACAGCGTGGGGCCGACAAATTGCATCAGCTTGCGCCGAAAGTGGTCACCCGAAGCCAGCAGAAAATAGGTCAGCAGCAGAACGATAGGCGTTTGCGCCACGACCGAAGCCAACAGGGCCGATTGCGCCAGCGCGTAGTCGCCCAGCCATGAACTCGAATTCGGCAGCGGCGCCGCGATCGTGCGCGTGCCCGGCTTGAGGGCGGCATCGGTGGCCACACCCTGCAGTTCCTTGGTGGCTTCCTGCACGTTCTGCAAGGCCGTCGGCACCGATCGGTGGGTGTAACCCAGGTTTTGCCGCAGCTTGCGCGCGGCATCGGGCAGTTTTTGAATCATCACGGTGGCCTGATCGCCCAGCGAGTAGCCGATCCAGGAGACGCCACCCAATAGCAGTACCAGCACCAAAGCGGCACCTACAGGCCGTGGCAGGAGCAGTTTCTGCAGCCGGTCTACCACCGGGTGCAGGGTGTAGCTGGCCAGGATGCCGATCAAAAGCGGCACCACAAAGGCGCGTGCCAGATAGAGTGCAGCGACGCTGGCGATGATGGCCAGAATGATCAGCGCCAGACCGTTGCGCGGCTTGCGTCGCGGGCTGGGCGACAGGCCAGGCTCTGCGTCGGAGCGAACGCCAGCGCTTGCTTGCGATTCGGCTGAAATTGGCAGCTCGGGCGCTGCCGGTGTAGGTAGGGTCATCGTGCTGCCTTGACATGTCGTTCGCATTCGCTTTTGACGCCCGGTCCCAACTCTACCAGCGGGATCAGGGCCAGCGCCGGATTGAGCACGCCCAGCGCCAATGCGCCGACACCCCGCGCCAGAATTCGTGCCCGGTCCAGATCAAGCACCGGCTTGGCAAACGTGCCGCTGAGATGGAATGGTGTGCGCAGCGCGAGCGCACTGGTGGTCTTGGTTTTGGACAGCAGCGTCAGGTCGATTTTTTCCTGTGCCAGATCGATACTGCCTTGGCCGATGAGGGTGTTGACCTCGGTGTCGAGCACCAGTGTGCGGGACCGCAGCACGCCTTGTTTGACGCCAAAGTCGACCACGGCGCAGTTGAGCTTGACCTGGCGGTCCCCCATCAGCTTGAGTTGCAGGATTTCCAGCAGGTGCAGGCCCATCTGCTCCATCAGCAGCTTGCTGACTTTGCCGTCAACGGCAATCAGGCTGATGCTGCCGTTCGAACTGGCCAGCATCTGGCCGACCGAGTTGCCCCGGCCCGCCAACTCGAGACGGCCATTGATCTGACCCAGGCTGGCCCTGGTCAACGGTACGCTTGGAAACAGCTTGGAAAGCTGGACTTCGCGCACCCCTATGCGGGCCCGCGCCTGCAACGGGCTTTGACGGCCATCGAGCGTGATGACGGTCTTCAAGTGGCCGCCGGCGAAGCCAAAATCCAGTGGATCGAGGCTGAGCTGTGAGTCCTGCATTTTCAAACGCGTGACCAGATTTTCCAGGGGCAAGGCCTTGGCGCGCGCAATCCTGTGGGCCTTCAGACTGACATCGGCATCGACACTGTTCCAGTGTTCGGGTTGGAACGGAATCTCGGGCAGGATGTGGCTGCTGGCGCTCTGGGGCTTGCCAGTCTGGCGCGCACTGGAGCCAATCAACGGACCCAGATCGTCCAGATCCAGCAGGCTCGATACCAGGTCGCCACGCATGAACGGGCGTGCGCCCACGGTGTCCACCTGCGCGTTGCCGCTCAGGTCGCTGTTTCCGATTCGGCCAGAGAATTTTTCGTAACGCCACAGTGTCCCGCTGTGCGTCAAATGACCTGACATGGCATAGGCGCGAGTTTTCGGCAGTGCCATGCCAACCAGGGGGAAGAGTTGCGCGAGGTTGCCACCACGCAGCGCCAGACGCAGGTCCACTGCGCTGAATTTGAGCAGGCTGGTCACGCTGCCATTGGCCTGGATGCCGGTGTCTCCAATCGTGGCATCCACCTTCAGCGGGTAGGGCTGGCTTTCGTCGCGCAGTGCCAGCACCGGACCACCGCTGCCACGGGCGGCCAGTTTCAGACCTTTGTAAAGACCCTCGGCGGCGAAATTGACACCGGTGCCGGTCGCGCCACCGCTTGTCAGGCCCTGCGTTGACAGCGTCCCACGCAGGTGCGTGTTTTGCGCCTCGTCGTCGTAGCCCAAGCGGCCCTGATCCAGAGTCAGGCGTTGAATGGAAATGAGTGGCTCTTCATCCGACTGTGCCTTGTCCAGCAGCCAGCTCTTGCGCCGTTCGCCGGAGCGCTCCAGGAACAGGAGCGGGCGGATCAGGCGCACGTCGGGTAACACCACTTTGCCGCGCAGCAGTTCGACGATATCGAACGTGAGCTCCACCTCGTCGCTTGCCAGCATCTGGCGCTCTCTGGCCCACACAGGATTGGCAAACGTCACTGACTTGGCGCGCAATCGCGGCGCCGGCCAGTCAAGATCGACTTGCAGATCGCCGGCGATGAGCAGGGCGCGACCGGTCTTTTCCAGCGCCAGACGCTGCAAGGGAGCGCGCGCCCAATTCCAGCCAAAGATCGCGATCCAGAGCAGGGCCAGTAGCGGCAGGGCCAGCAACCCTGCAGCCAGCCATTTCAGGACCCGCTGCGCCATCGGTGAAAGAGCTTTAAACGAGTGCTGTCGGCAAGTTTCTTCATGATGATTTTCTCCGGGCAAAAAATGAGACTGAACTAGCCTCAAGAGGGTGAGCATAAGAGCTACCCTGCAGACGGTCTGTTCGCTGACGTACCCAGAGCATCAGCCATCTGGGGGTTGCCCCGGTCGGTTGTTAAGTGCGCCAGCGAACAGAACTTCCATTGCAAGGTGAAATATAGTGTGTCGGCAACAGCGGAACGTGTTACTTTGAGGAAGCAAACCTGCCATGTCCAGTCCCCATGATCCGACCCAGAACCACCTGCTGGCAGCCTTGCTCGACGCCGATTATGATCGCCTGGCGCCACATCTGGAGCTGGTTCCCATGCTGCTGGGCGACGTGCTCTACGAGTCCGGGGAGAAGCTGCAGCACTTCTATTTCCCCACCACCTCGATTGTCTCGCTGCACTATGTCCTGGAGGATGGCGGTTCGTCAGAAATTGCCGGGGTCGGCAACGAGGGGGTACTGGGAATTTCCCTCTTCATGGGTGGCAACACGACGCCCAGCCGCGCCGTGGTGCAGACCGGCGGCCATGGCTATCGGCTCAATACGCAAGTGCTGCTCGAAGAATTCAATCGGGCCGGCCAAGTGATGCGCTTGTTGCTGCGCTATACGCAGGCGCTGATGACGCATATGGCCCAGACCGCCGTCTGCAATCGACATCATTCGGTGGAGCAGCAGGTGTGCCGCTGGCTTCTGCTGACGCTGGACCGCCTGCCCACCAATGAATTGACCATGACGCAGGAACTGATTGCCAGCATGCTGGGAGTGCGCCGCGAAGGTGTGACCGAGGCTGCAGGTAGGCTGCAAAGCGGTGGCTTCATCCGTTACCGGCGCGGCCACATCACGGTGGTCGACCGTGTCGGTCTGGAAGACGAAGTCTGCGAATGTTATGGCGTGGTCAAAAAAGAATTTGCACGTTTGTTGTCCGATGTGCGGCAACGCCAAAACTCCGGCCCATCGCGTCAAGGGCAGACTGCATGAGCTCTCTAAAGAACCCCTCGGTTGAACGCCTGATGCTATTGGGTTTCGGCTTGACGCTGACGGTCTTGCTGCTGGTCGGCGGTATCGCGTGGAACATTGCCGTGCCGATGGCGCCATTCAAGTCGGTTGACCACACGCGCGAGGTTCTGGGCGCGTTCGACAGTTTGCGCGCCAGCCTGGATCAGGTCGAGAGCGGGCAGTGGGGCTATTTCCTGACGCGGGACCAAAGCTTTCTCGCCCGACGCGACGCGGCGTTGGCCGGTGTCAAACCTGCTCTTGCGCAATTGAAGGAATTGACGCTGGACAACAATCAGCAGCAGGACCGCGTCCAGCGACTGCAGAGCACGGTTGATCAGCGCATTCGCCTGCTGCTGGAGGCACAAGCGGCGTTTGATGCCCAGGGCTTCAATGCCGCGCTGCCCCTGTTCAATGCCGACCGGCAAGCGGCGAGCGTCATGATCGGCAGCCTGCAGCAGGCGGAAGAAGCCGAGCAGTCCTTGCTGGTCGAACGCAAAGAGAGTCAATCCACACGCCTGAAGGTCATCGTCGGCAGCATCGCGCTGCTGCTGGTCTTTCTGGCACTGTTGTTTGTGCGCATACGCGGCATGGTGCGTATGCGCGTGGCGGTCGAACAGGTTGCACAGGAGGCTCGCGAAGCATTGCTCAAGGCTGGAGCGCTGCAGGATGCCATTTTCAACAGCGCGAACTTTTCCAGCATTGCCACCGATGCGAGCGGCGTGATTCAGATTTTCAATGTCGGCGCGGAACGCATGCTCGGCTACAAGGCGGAAGAAGTGGTGGACAAGATCACCCCCGCTGACATATCGGATGCTCAGGAACTGCTGGCACGGGCCGCAGCCCTGAGCGCGGAACTGGAGACCCCGATTACGCCCGGTTTTGAGGCGCTGGTGTTCAAGGCCTCGCGCGGCATCGAGGACATTTACGAGTTAACCTATATCCGCAAGGATGGCAGCCGCTTTCCGGCCATCGTGTCGGTGACTGCATTGCGCGACGCTGCGGACAAGGTGATTGGTTATCTGTTGATCGGCACTGATAACACAGCGCGCAAACAGGCCGAGGAAGAGCTGCTGCGAGCGGGTGCGCTGCAAAGAGCGATTTTTGATAGCGCCAACTTCTCGAGCATCGCTACTGACGCAAAGGGCGTGATTCAAATTTTTAACGTCGGCGCCGAACGCATGCTGGGCTACACGGCGGCCGATGTGATGAACAAGATCACGCCCGCTGATATATCCGATCCACAAGAAGTGATCGCGCGCGCCATCGCGCTGAGTGGCGAACTAGGTACGCCGATCACGCCGGGCTTTGAGGCTCTAGTGTTCAAAGCCTCGCGCGGCATCGAAGACATTTACGAGCTGACCTACATCCGCCAGGACGGTAGCCGGTTCCCGGCAGTGGTGTCGGTCACCGCGCTGCGCGACGCACAGGACGCCATCATCGGCTACTTGCTGATCGGCACCGACAACACTGCGCGCAAGCAGGTCGAAGATGAGCGGATGAAGCTCGATCAGCGTTTACGCGATCAGCAGTACTACACGCGCTCACTGATCGAATCGAATATCGACGCCATCATGACCACCGATCCGCGCGGCATCATCAGCGACGTCAACAGGCAGATGGAAGCACTGACCAAATGCACGCGCGATGAATTGATAGGTGCGCCCTTCAAGTCCTTCTTTACCGATACGGTCCGGGCCGAGATGGCCATAGCGCGCGTGTTGCGCGAAGGCAAGGTGACCGACTACGAGTTGACGGCGCGCGCACGCAACGACGGGGAAACATTGGTTTCGTTCAACGCGACCACCTTCCATGACCGCGAACGCAATCTGCAGGGCGTGTTCGCATCGGCGCGAGATGTCACCGAGCGCAAGCAGTTCGAGCTGGCGCTGCAGGAAAATAACGTCAAACTCGAACGCGCCAGCGCCGTCGCGGAAAAGGCCAATCTGGCCAAGTCCGAATTTCTGTCGCGCATGAGCCATGAGTTGCGCACGCCGCTCAATGCAGTGCTTGGATTTGCACAGTTGATGGCCACCGAAATGCCTGCGCCATCGGTGACGCAGCAAAAGTCGATTGACCAGATCCTGCAAGCCGGCTGGTATTTGCTGCGCCTCATCAATGAAATCCTGGATCTGGCAATGATCGAATCGGGTCGCGTGTCGCTGTCGCTGGAAACAGTTTCATTGACCGAGTTGCTGCTCGATTGCCAGGCGATGATTGCGCCGCAGGCCGAACAGCGAAAGATCCAGATCACCTTCCTGGGTCTTGATTCAAAGCTCTATGTCCATGGCGACCGCACGCGCATCAAGCAGGTGGTGATCAACCTGCTGTCCAACGCGATCAAGTACAACCGTGACGGCGGCTCGGTCATCGTCCAATGCGGGCTGACGAAAGAGGATCAGGTTCGCATCAGCATTTCGGATACCGGGGTTGGGTTGACGCCGGAACAACTCGAGCAGCTGTTCCAGCCCTTCAATCGGCTCGGTCAGGAGAACAGTGCCGAGGAAGGAACCGGCATCGGCTTGGTCGTGACCAAGCAATTGGTTGAGTTGATGGGCGGCTCGCTCGGCGTCACCAGTCATGTGGATGTGGGTAGCGTATTTTGGGTCGAAATGGCCGCGGCGCGCGCGCCCAAGCCTTTGTTTGACAAACCCTTTGAGTTGGATGTCAGCGACTGGAAGTCTGCTTTGCCGGACGCCCAACCGGCGCAACGCACCTTGCTCTACGTCGAAGATAACCCCGCCAATCTGGCCCTGGTCGAGCAATTGATCGCGCGCCGCAGCGATTTGAAATTGTTGACTGCTGTCGATGGGCATACGGGCATTCTTTTGGCCCGTAGTTGCCAGCCGGACGTGGTCCTGATGGATATCAATTTACCCGGCATCAGTGGTTTTGGCGCACTGAAGATTTTGCAGGAAGACACGTCCACGGCCCATATTCCGGTCATGGCGCTGTCGGCCAATGTGGTGCCACGCGACATACAAAAGGGGTTGGATGCGGGTTTTTTCCGCTATCTGACCAAGCCGATCAAGGTCAACGAATTTATGCAAGCGCTGGATCTGGCGCTGCAATTTTCGGAGCTTAACAAAGTCGCGGCGAAAGAGGCTGAAGCTTAGTCTCGGAGCGTCACCTGCGTCCAATTTTTACGGAAAGAAATGCAATGCTTGAAGCCAGTGAAATTCTAAATGCCAGCATCCTGATCGTCGACGATCTGGCGGCCAATGTGGCCCTGTTGGACCAGATCCTGCGCGGCGTCGGCTACCAGAATATCAGTTCGACGCAGGACCCCAGCAGCGTCTGCGCCCTCTATCTGGCGCATCACTACGACCTGATTCTGCTCGATCTGCAAATGCCCGTGATGGACGGCTTCGAGGTGATGGAAGGCTTGAAGCAAATAGAGACAGAAGGCTACTCTCCGGTGCTGGTGATCACCGCGCAACCGAGCCACAAGCTGCGTGCCCTGAAAGCCGGTGCCCGGGACTTCATCAGCAAGCCCTTCGATCTGGTTGAAGTGCAGACACGCATCCGCAACATGCTGGAGGTGCGCCTGCTTTACCGAAAGCTCGAGCAGTACAACAAACGGCTGGAACAGACGGTGCTGGAGCGCACCGCCGAGCTGCGCGAGAGCGAAGCCCGCTTCAAGAGTTTTACCGAACTGTCCTCTGATTGGTATTGGGAACAGGATGCGCAAGGAAAATTTACACGGGTTTCCGGTCCGGTTCTTGAAATGCTCGGCATTGCAGCGCAGGATCTGGTGGGTGTCAATAACGCGGACCTGACGGGCTGGAATGTGGATGAGCGCGCGCTGTTGCAGGCCAACATTGAGGCGCGACGACCCTTCATCGATCTTGTTTACAGTCGCAGGCGCGCCGATGGTACGACCCAATACTTGCAGGTCAGCGGGGAGCCGATATTCGATTCGGCCAGCCGCTTTACCGGTTACCGGGGCATCGGCATGGATGTCACCGATCGCATGCACCATTGACAGGCTGTCGATCATCATGAAGCGGCGCTGTCGTTGGAGTTGAGACGCTCGAAAGCGGAAATAATGAGTACCACAAAGTTTCAAAGCATCGGGTCCGCTGAGTTGCAAAGCCGCGTGCTGTGGCTGCTGTTGGCTGTCGCCTCCCTTGCCCTGGGCTGGGTTCTGTTGCCGTTTTACGGTAGCTTGATGTGGAGCTCGATCATCGCGCTGTTGTTTGCCGGGACCAACCGCCGCTTGGTGCGCAGTCTGCGCGGCCGACGCAATCTGGCGGCACTGCTGACTTTGCTGCTGGTGCTGATCCTGGTGGTTCTGCCGCTGGTCATTGTCAGCGGATTGCTGTCGCGGGAGGCGGCTGCCCTTTACCAGCGCATTCATTCGGGTCAAACGGATCCGGTCCTGTATTTCAGGACTGCTTATCTGAACCTGCCGCAATGGGCGTCCGGTTTGCTGCATGGCGCAGGGCTGGACGATTTTTCCTCATTGCAGCGAAAGCTTGCGACCGTGCTGGCACAGGGCAGTCAACTCATTGCCGGCCAGGTACTGAGCTTCGGACAGGATACCTTCAACCTGGTTGTCAGTGCCTTTGTCACTCTGTATGTGGCGTTCTTCCTGATCCGCGACGGGGAAGATCTGGCAGGGCTGCTGCAGCGCGGTATTCCACTGGCGTCGCGGCACAAACAGGAATTGCTTGAAAAATTCATGGCGGTGATCCGCGCCACGGTCAAGGGCAATATCCTGGTAGCGATCATTCAGGGCACACTGGGTGGACTTGCCTTCTGGTTTCTGGATGTCAGCGGCGCCATGCTGTGGGCGGTCGTGATGGGTTTCCTGTCGTTGCTGCCGGCCGTCGGCGCCGCTTTGGTCTGGTTCCCGGTTGTCGTCTATTTCTTCCTGACCGGCGCCGTCTGGCAGGGGATCGCCCTGCTTGCCTTTGGCCTGCTGGTGATCGGCCTGATCGACAATTTGCTGCGTCCGATATTGGTCGGAAAGGATGCCGGCCTGCCCGACTTTCTGGTGCTGATTACGACCGTTGGCGGAATCGCGGTTTTCGGTATCAACGGTTTGGTTCTCGGTCCGCTGATTGCGGCGATGTTCATTGCCGTCTGGCACATTCATCTCAATAGAAGCACCGCTTCCAGCGCATAGCGTTCAATTCAGCGGCTGTAACCCGGAGCACTGCGGTTGTTGCCCGGAGCGGGGGACATTCGCGGAGTTGCCTACCCAGGCTCCCAGGCAAGCCACCATCAACGTTGCAGTGGACAGTCGCGGGGTCGCCCGCCCTAGTTCGTCCCTATACAGGGCGATAACGCGGTCTCGCGTGACGCACCTCGGGTTTGCCGGTGTCGCTCATGGGTGTTTCAAGCAGCGGCCCAGACGGTGACAGCGCCTGCCACCGACCCGGCAGCAATGGCCGGTGCACGCGGGCGGATGAAGATTTCTACATCCCGGTCCATCAGTGTGATGAAGTGCAGCAGCCGCTCGCTGGAGAAACGTCCCAGCTTGTAGTTCTTCAGCTCCGACACATGGGGTTGCGAAATGCCGAGCCGCTTGGCGGCTGCGGCTTGCGTCAGGCCGTCCACATCCAGCAGATCAATCAGGCGCGTGGCCAGTTGCACGCGCAGACGGCGGTCATCGGGGTCAGACAGGCCAAGGTCGGAAAATACGTTGCCAGAACCGCTCTCAACGGTTTCAACCACGGGGGACTTGGCTTTAGCTTTCATGGTGGTCCTTGTAGTGTTGCTGAGCCAGCTTGAGCCGCTCGTGAATAAGGTCGATATCCGTCTGCGCGGTGCGGATGCCGCTGCTGGACTTCTTCTGGAAGCAGTGCAGCACATACACCGCCTTGGCAAAGCGCACCGTATAGACAGCGCGAAAGGTGTCGCCCCGGCGCTTCTCCACCAATTCCAGCACGCCAGAACCCTCACCCTTCCAGTGCTTGGCCTGCGATGGAGTGGTACCCAGTTGCACCGCGCCCAGGGCGTAGCCAAAGTCGTCAATCACACCCTCCGGCAAGGCCAATAAGTCCTTTTTGGCCGAGCCGACCCAATGCAAGGGTTTTTCTTGGCGTTGCGTGGGCATGGGTAAATTATACCTAATTGGATATTATTTGATTCTGATGGGAGCACGCCGACTGTAACCCGGAGCACTGCGGTGCGGGGGACATTCGCGGAGTTGCCTACCCAGGCTCCCAGGCAAGCTACCAGCAATGTTGCAGTGAACCTTCGCTCAGGCGTCCACCCAAGCTCCCAGGCTTGCCACTGCCGTC
>JBBQZA010000044.1:0-17057 GCA_038208175.1 Burkholderiales bacterium | reverse complement strand
GACGGCGGCTTCGAGTACGACAGCGACTACTACGGTGACGACCTGCCGTTCTGGATGCCGGTGCAAAAGACCGATGGCAGCGTGCTGCCGCATTTGATCGTGCCCTACACGCTGGACTGCAACGACATGCGCTTTGCATCGGCGCAGGGCTTTGCGCAGGGCGATGACTTCCTGACCTACCTGAAGGACGCTTTCGACGTGCTGTATGTCGAAGGCGACCCGGCTGGCCTCAACGCGCCCAAAATGCTCAGCGTCGGCATGCACTGCCGGTTGCTGGGACGTCCGGGTCGCATGAAGGCGCTGCAAAAGTTTCTCGACTATGTGCAGGGCCACGCCAAGGTCTGGATCTGCCGCCGCCTCGACATTGCCCGCCACTGGAAGCTGATCCACCCCTATGCAGCAGCAACTCTGGGCCAGCCCACATGACGCTAACGCTGAGCCAGCTCAATGCTGCCGATCCGATTGCTGCGACGCAGTTGCTGGACTGCGTCTACGAGCACTCGCCCTGGATCGTCGAAGCGGCGCTACCGCAACGACCTTTTCGCTCGCTGGCACACCTCAAACATTGCCTGGTGCAGGTGTTGGACGCAGTCGGCAGTGAAGCGCAGTTGGCGCTGATCCGCATGCACCCGGAACTGGCCAGCAAGGCCATGGTCGGCAACCCGTTGACGGCAGCCTCACTTGACGAACAGGGCAAGGCCGGCTTGACGCAGTGCAGCGCAGACGAGTATGCCAAGCTGCAGCAGCTCAACACCGACTACAAAGCGCGCTTCGGCTTTCCGTTCATTCTGGCGGTGCGCGGCGAGTGCGGCACCGGCTTGAACCGGCAGCAGATCATCGCCACTTTTGAGCGTCGACTGAACGGGCAGCGCAGCTTTGAAATACAGGAGTGTCTGCGCCAGATTCACCGCATCGCCGAACTGCGCCTGAACGACAGATTCGGCTTCACGCCCGGGCTTGGCAACCGGGTCTGGGACTGGGCCGAAATGCTGTCGCAATTCAGCGATCCTGGCTACCGTGAACACGGGCAACTCACCGTCACATACCTGACTGACGCGCACCGTTCCTGCACCATGCTAATCCAGACGCAGATGCATGAATGCGGCTTCGACAGCGTGGAGGTCGATGCGCTCGGCAACGTTGTCGCCCGCTACCTTTCAAAAAATGAAGAGGCCAGAACGCTGCTGACCGGCTCGCATTACGACACCGTGCGCAACGCTGGCAAATACGACGGCCGCCTGGGCATTCTGGTGCCGATGGCTTGCGTGTACGAGCTATTCCACACCGGCAAGCGTCTGCCGTTTCACCTGGAAGTTGTCGCTTTCGCGGAAGAAGAAGGGCAGCGCTTTGACACCAGCTTCCTGAGCTCCAGCGCGCTGGTCGGCAAGTTCGAGCCACGCTGGCTTGAACTGAAAGATACCGACGGCAACACGCTGCGCCAGGCCATGGAGCATAGCGGCTTGCAACCGGACTGCATCGGGAAACTGCAGCGCGACCCAGCCAACTACCTGGGCTTTGTCGAACTGCACATCGAACAGGGACCGGTCCTCAACGAGTTGAACCTGCCGCTCGGCGTGGTGACTTCGATCAACGGCAGCGTGCGTTGCAGCGGCGAAATCACGGGCACGGCCTGTCACGCCGGCACCACGCCGATGGCGCGGCGACAAGACGCGGCAGCCGGCGCTGCCGAGCTGATACTGGCCGCTGAACAACGCGCCACCCGCGACGGCGACTCGGTGGCCACGGTCGGCCAGTTGCGGGTGCCCAATGGCTCGACCAATGTCGTGCCCGGTCGCTGCCAGTTCACGCTCGACATGCGTGCACCCAGCGATGCGCAGCGGGACGCCCTGGCGAACGACATCCTGCGTTCTCTGAAAGAAATTTGCGCACGCCGCCATTTGCACTACACGCTGGAGAGCAGCATGCGCGTCGCGGCTGCGCCCAGCGCCCTGGCCTGGCAGCAACGCTGGGAGCGGGCCGTCGCCAGTCTTGGGCTGCCAGTGCACCGCATGTCCAGCGGCGCCGGGCACGACGCCATGAGACTGCATGAAATCATGCCCCAGGCCATGCTCTTTGTGCGCGGACAAAACTCCGGCATCAGCCACAGCCCGCTGGAGTCAACCAGCAGCGACGACATCGAGCTCGCGTGCCAAGCCTTGATGCATCTTCTGCTGCAACTCGCCGACAGCTCCTGACCTTTGACAGGCGATCTTCATGAACATCTACGAGCAGCTCGACCACTGGATTGACGCCCACTTTGACGAAGAGGTCAACTTCCTGCAGGAGTTGATCCGCGTCCCGACCGACACCCCGCCCGGCAACAACGCGCCACATGCCGAGCACGCCGCCGCACTGTTGCAGGCCATGGGCCTACCCGCTGAAAAATACCCGGTACCGGAAGCCGAGGTCCGTGCCTCCGGCTTGCAGAGTATCACCAACCTGCTGGTACGCCGTCATTACGGCGCGGGGCAGACGATTCTGCTCAACGCGCACGGCGACGTCGTGCCCCCGGGCCAGGGCTGGACCCACGATCCCTATGGCGCAGAGATCCAGGACGGTCGCATTTACGGCCGCGCTGCCGCCGTCAGCAAGTGCGACTTTGCCAGCTATGCCTTTGCCGTGCGTGCCCTGGAAGCGGTGGCCAAACCGAGCCGTGGCAACGTTGAACTGCTGTTTACCTACGACGAGGAATTCGGTGGCGAGGTCGGGCCTGGCTGGATGCTGAAGCAGCAGATCGTCAAGCCGGATCTGATGATCGCCGCCGGTTTCAGCTACCAGGTCATCACCGCCCACAATGGCTGCCTGCAAATGGAAGTGACGGTGCATGGCCAGATGGCCCACGCCGCCATACCCGACTCCGGTGTCGATGCGCTGCAGGCCGCAGTGCATATCCTCAATGCGCTGTACGCGCAAAACGTGCTGTACCGGCACATGCGATCCAAGGTGCAGGGCATCACACACCCCTACCTGAACGTCGGCCTGATTGAAGGCGGCACCAATACCAACGTGATACCGGGCCGCGTCAGCTTCAAGCTCGATCGCCGCATGATCCCGGAAGAAGACCCGGTGCAGGTCGAGGCCAGCCTGCGCCAACTCATCAGCGAAGCCGCAGCCCAAAAGCCCGGCATCACGGTCGACATGCGGCGCATGCTGCTGGCCCATGCGATGAGACCCCTGGCCGGCAACAAGCCGCTGGTGGAAGCTATCCAGAAACACGGCAGAGCCGTCTTCGGCGAAGACATTCCGGCGCTCGGAACGCCTTTGTACACTGACGCGCGTCTGTTCTGCGAGGTCGGCATTCCGGGTGTCATCTATGGCGCCGGCCCGCGCACTGTGCTCGAGTCCCACGCCAAGCGCGCGGATGAGCGGCTCGAACTCGAAGACCTGCGCCGTGCCACCAAGGTGATCGCCCGCAGCCTGAAGGATCTGCTAGGCTAGAAGGGCTGATTCACACTAATTTGAGCCAGCGCATAAGGAATCGATTGGAGCCGCGGCACAATGCGCCCACCTGAGAGGATTTTGCAAACAACTTTTGGAGAAGCGAATGAGTAAGGAACTTTCACCCGCCGAACATGCGCTGCGCGACGCGGCCCGCGAATACCACCGCACGCCAACCCGCGGCAAGATATCGGTCACGCCGACCAAGCCGCTGTCCAATCAGCGCGACCTGTCGCTCGCCTATTCACCCGGCGTCGCCTACCCCTGCCTGGACATCGAAGCCGACCCCTCACTGGTCAACGAATACACCTCGCGCGGCAATCTGGTCGGCGTCATCACCAACGGCACGGCGGTATTGGGTTTGGGCGATATCGGCCCGCTGGCTTCGAAACCGGTGATGGAGGGCAAAGGCTGCCTGTTCAAGAAATTTGCCGGCATCGATGTCTTCGACATCGAACTGGCGGAACGCGATCCCGACAAGCTGGTCGAGATCATCGCTGCCATGGAGCCGACGCTGGGCGGCATCAACCTGGAAGACATCAAGGCGCCGGAGTGTTTCTACATCGAGAAAAAGCTGCGCGAGCGCATGAACATACCGCTTTTTCACGACGATCAGCACGGCACGGCCATCATCTCGAGCGCCGCCCTGCTCAATGGCCTGGAACTGGTGGGCAAGCCGATCGGCAGCGTCAAGGTGGCGGTGTCAGGTGCCGGCGCGGCAGCGATTGCCTGTCTGGATGTCATGATCGGCCTGGGCGTCACGCGTGAAAACGTCTACGTCTGCGACTCCAAGGGCCTGATCTATGAAGGCCGACCTGGCGGCTACGATGAATCGAAAGCGCGCTACGCACAGAAGACCGAACTGCGCACGCTGGCCGACGTCATCAGCGGGGCCGACGTCTTTCTCGGTTGCTCGACCGCCGGCGTGCTGAGCCAGGCCATGGTGAAAACCATGGCCGACAAGCCGATCATTCTGGCACTGGCCAATCCGGAACCCGAAATCCGGCCTGAACTGGCCAAGGCGGTGCGGCCCGATTGCATCATCGCCACCGGACGCTCCGATTATCCGAACCAGGTCAACAACGTCCTGTGCTTCCCCTACATCTTCCGCGGCGCGCTGGACTGCGGCGCGACCAAGATCACCGAAGCCATGAAGCTGGCCTGCGTGCGCCAGATAGCGGACCTGGCCAAGGCCGACATCAGCGAAGAAGTGGCCACCGCCTACGCCGGCAAGGAACTGGTGTTCGGCTCCGAATACCTGATACCCACGCCGTTTGATTCGCGCCTGATCCTGCGCATTGCGCCGGCCGTGGCCAAAGCGGCGGAAGAATCCGGCGTCGCCACACGACCGATCAAGGACATGGAAGCCTATCGGCAGCAACTCTCGCGCTTTGTTTACCAGACTGGCATGTTCATGCGGCCGGTCTTCACTGCCGCCAAGGCGGTGCCGGAGGCTGGCAAACGCGTTGCCTACGCCGAGGGCGAAGACGAGCGGGTCTTGCGGGCAGCGCAACTGGCAGTCGACGAAGGGTTTGCGCAACCGATCCTGATCGGTCGGCCAGCGGTGATCGAAGCGCGCTTGCTCAAGGCTGGTCTGCGCATCCGCCTGGGCAAGGATGTCAGTTGCGTCAACCCCGAAGACGACCCGCGTTTTCGCCAGTACTGGGAAACCTACCACCGCCTGATGGGCCGCCGCGGCGTCTCCATCGAAGCCGCCAAGGCCGCGGTGCGGCGCTCCACCACGACCATCGGATCCCTGATGCTCAAGCTCGGCGACGCCGACGCCATGCTGTGCGGATTGCACGGGCGTTTTGACGTCCATCTGGAACATGTACGCGATGTCATCGGAACCAAGAAAGGCGTCTTTGGGTTTGCCACATTGAATGCGCTGATGATGGACAAGCGCACGCTGTTCATTGCCGACACCTTCGTCAATGAAGATCCGGATGCGGAGCAGTTGGCCAGCATCGCGTTGATGGCGGCCGACGAAGTCAGGCGCTTCGGCCTGCCGCCCAAAGTTGCTTTTCTGTCGCACTCCATGTATGGCTCGTCGAACCGCAAATCAGCCGTCAAGATGCGCCTGGCGCACGAGCTGTTCTGCAAGATGGCGCCGGATGTCGAATGCGATGGTGAACTGCACGGCGACGCCGCCTTGTCGGAAGACATGCGCCATGGCGCGGTGATGGACAACAAACTCCATGGTGAAGCCAACGTGCTGATTTGCCCGAACCTGGATGCCGCCAATATCCTGTTCAACGTGATGAAGATGACCGGTGGCCACGGCGTGACCGTCGGCCCGATCCTGCTCGGTGCCGCCGCCTCTGTCCATGTGCTTACGCCATCGGCCACAGTGCGCCGTGTCGTCAACATGACGGCATTGGCCGTGGCCAACAGCGCTCACAACCGCAAGGCCTAAGAGCCCAGTGCAAAGTCGATAAAGCCACGCTCCACATTGGTTGACACAAGTTTGACACGAACCCTGTCGCCGATATGGAGCCCGGCATCGCCGGTCACCAGTTTGCCCTCAACCGGCGGCGCAAAAACGCGAACCCAGACGCCATCCGGCGAGGCACCCGTCACGATCGCATCAAAGCGCTGACCGAGCCGCGATTCAAGCAGCAGCGCAGCCTCCGACTTGCGCATTTGCCGCTCCACCTTCTGCGCCGCATCTTCCTGCGCCGTGCAGTGTCGTGCCAGCGCTTCCAGTTCAACATTCGAATAGGGCGGCGGCTGCTTTGCCAGCGTCGCTTTCAACAGGCGTGACGTGATCAGGTCAGGAAAACGCCTATTTGGAGCCGTAGAGTGTGTGTAGTCCCGCACTGCCAGACCAAAGTGACCCAGCGGCTGGCTGCCAGCAGTCTCGACCGCGTACTCGCCGCGCCCCATCAGTTTGACAATGACCAGGGAGAGGTCCGGAAATCGCAGCGGGTCAGCCAGCCGACGTTTCGCCAAAAATGCTTCCAGCGCCACGGAACCAGGCTCGGATGGCAGAGTCTCACCATACTCCTTGGCGACCGCCACAATGCGCAACCAGCGTTCCGGTGAGCGCACCACGCGCCGCAATGACGCACCGCCTGCGGCGGCAAGAAAGCGTGCCGTGCAGCCATTGACAGCGATCATCACTTCCTCGATCAGTTGGCGGGCCCGGTTTTGCTCCTGCTGGCGAATCTCGACCACGCGCTCGCCCTCAAACAAGGCACGCGGCGCAAAGGTCTGGAACTCCAGCGAACCCTGTGCGTGCCGCAAGGCCCGCAACTGCTGGGCCAACTGGTCCTGCTGGCGCAATTGCGCCTCCATGCCGCTCACGCGCGACGCCCCTCGCGGCAACGCCGCCGCACCTTCGAGCCAGGCACTGACGGCGTCGTAAGCCAGCCTGGCCTTGTTGCGCACGCGGGCCCGGTAGACCGTGCTGCTGACCAGACTGGCCTCAGCGTCGAATGTCATTTCGGTCACCAGCGCCAGCCGGTCCTGCTCAAAGTTGAGCGAAGTCAGGTCGGTTGAGAGGCGCTCCGGCAACATCGGAAAGATGCGCGCCGAGGTGTAGACCGAGGTTGTGTTGGCACTCGCATGAGCGTCGATGGCGGTACCTTTTTTGACCAGCGCATCGACATCGGCAATCGCCACCAGCAACCTGCAGCGGCCCTCTGGCAGTGGCTCGCAGACGGTCAGTTGATCCAGATCGAGTGAGTCGTCGTTGTCGATCGAACACCAGAGCAGAGCGCTCAGATCGAGTAGCGCCGCTCCGGCTTCGCTGGCCGGGCCTTGGATGCTTGTCAGCTGCCGCTCGACAGCCTGAGAAAATTCGGGTTGCAGGCCGCGCTCGGTCATGGCTCGGCTGGCCAGCCCGACGAGGTCGGAGCGATGGTGGTGGTGGTGATTATTCATGTGGGCAATATACCGCTTAAAGCTCCGTGCCCGCGCGACGGATTTCGCGCAGCATGAAAAGGTACAGGCCTTCCACCTTGTCGCGGGCCCATGGCGTCTTGCGCAAAAATTTCAGGCTCGACGCCATACTCGGGTCGTGGGTAAAGCAGCGTATCGGCAGGCGCTGACCCAACTCCAACCAGCCGTAATGCTCGGCCAGAGCCGTAACAATGGCTTGCAGCGTCAGCCCGTGCAGCAGATTACGCGGTTGTACGGGGGTCGGGGGGAGCTCCATCCCCGCATTTTGACAGCAGGCGCGAGGGCGTACCTGAGACAGCTAGAATACCCCCCTCAGCCGCGGCAGCGCGGCCCTGATTCTGGAGACTTGGGTGAGTGGTTTAAACCAGCAGTCTTGAAAACTGCCGACGGGCAACCGTCCGTGAGTTCGAATCTCACAGTCTCCGCCGGAACCCAATTTCATGGGGGTTTTTTATCTCATACCCCCATTGATTTACCCTGTTTACCCTGTATAGGTCGAGTCAAGCCGTATCATCCCGTATTGTTCAAGCAGGCAACTCAATGGGGGGATGGTGGGACTGGATGGTGGGACAACTTCGAACTGATGGGGGGTTTTATGGCAAAACTGGTGCTGTCGTGGGCTGCTGCCCAACGCTACTGCTCCAAGGGCTTCAACCCTGCTACCTGGCGTGTACACCTTGACCAAGTGCTACCCAAACCGAGCAAGGTCAACAAGCGCGAGCACTTCGAAGCCCTGCCCATTGATGACCTGCACGGTTTCATAAAGTTGCTGCGCAACGTGCCGGGCACCAGTGCCCGAGGCCAGGAGTTCACCGTTCTGACCGCCTGCCGTTCTGGCGCATCGCGTGGTGCCACCTGGTCAGAGCTTGATCTTGACGCTGCCACCTGGAGTATTCCTGCATCACGCATGAAAGCAAACAGGCCGCACCGCATCCCCTTGAGTGCTGAGGCCGTCAAGCTGCTGGCCGCGCAACCCAAGCTCGAGGGTACCGACCTGGTGTTCCCCGGCCAGAGTGGAAAGAAACCACTGAGCGACCTTCGCACGCATCTTCCACCAGGTCCAGCACGTGCTCGAATCCCTGCACACCGCCATAGTACGGGTCTGGTACGACCGGACTGTCATGGACCAGACAAAACTCGGTCAGGCGTCGAACCTTGTGCTGGTGCTCTGGAGGGCATTCTTGTTGGAGCAATGCCAGGTTTTCCAAATCCATCGCCAGGATCAGGTCGTGTTTTTCGTAGTCTGAGTCCTGAATCTGACGGGCACGCAGGTCAGACAGATCGTATTTGCGCATCGCCGCATGTGTCTGTGAACGTCTGTCGGGCGGACTGTCCGGGTGGTAGTTGTGCGTGCCAGCGGAATCAACCTGCACCCTACGGTCTAGACCATGCTCGATGACCTTATGCCGGAATACGCCATGCGCGGTCGGGCTTCGGCAGATGTTGCCCATGCAAACAAAGAGCACCGGATTGCTGGACTTTCGCCATTGGGTTACTCACACCCAACATCAATTCGACACCCAGCACGTTTGAATTGCAGTTGACAGCCTGCGTAGGTGGTGCATAGTCCTGACCATGCTTTTTGACCCCAACCGACATGAACCACTTCGCGGCAGAGCCTGGGACCCGGATGCCATCAGCGCGGCGATCCAGAATATCGTGGACGACACCGAGCGCCAATTCAACCCGGTCAATTTGTGGCCCACGCATCCGCTGGACAGAGCCAAGCCCGAAGTTCTGGTTCCCGGATTGACGCCGTTGTACTACGGTGCCTGCGGTGTTGTGTGGGCATTGCACTACCTGCAGGGTGTAGGTGGGGCAACGCTTCGCACCAGTTACTTGGCGCACTTGGACTTGATCCGGTCTCAAAACCAGGCTTGGCTGGGGCAAGTCTACGAGGTCGCTGCGCCGTCGTATTTGATGGGTGACACTCCGTTCTTAATGATGCAGTGGTGCCAAGCCACTGACCGTGCTGAGTACGCGTCCAAGCTGGCCAGACTGATTGCGGGAAACCTCGAACACCCGCACCGCGAGCTCATGTGGGGCTCGCCCGGCACCTTGTTGGCGGCGCACTTTCTTCACCGGTACAGTGGCGACCTCAGATGGGCGGATCTATTTGTGCTGACAGCGGCAAAGCTTTTTTCCCAGTTGCAGTGGTCTGAAGAGTTCCAATGCGACTACTGGACCCAGGACATGTATGGCCGCCAGAGCACCTATCTCGATGGGGTCCACGGTTTTGTAGCTACCGCATGTGCACTAATCCACGGCCGGCATCTGCTGGCCGCAGAGGATTGGGCAAACTGGGAGCAGTGCATCGTGCGAACCATCATGCGCACAGCCTCACAGGAGGAGGGTCTCGCCAACTGGCGTGCACTGCTGCTGACCCCTGCGGGGGAAGCTCCCCGCTTGCTCATGCAGTTTTGCCATGGAGCGCCGGGCTTTGTCATTTGCCTCGGCGATCTGCCTGACGGTCCTCTGGATACACTGCTATTGCAAGCCGGTGAGGCCATCTGGGCCGCCGGTCCGCTGGCCAAGGGGGCCAATCTGTGCCACGGCACGGGTGGCAATGGCTATGCTTTCCTCAAACTGTACCAGCGCACCGGAGACCCGATGTGGCTGCAACGTGCGCGCGCCTACGCCATGCACGGCCTCGCACAATCGCAGGCTGACCGGCTGCAGTATGGTCAGGGTCGCTATTCTTTGTGGACCGGCGATCTGGGCTTTGCCGTGTTCTTGTGGGATTGCCTGAGCGGAGTCGCCAATTTCCCAACACTGGATGTTTTTTTCAGCCAGCGTCCGGGGTCGGACTAAGGCCGAGTCTACGTCGCCAAACAGATGCCACATCCCGGAACGTCAACTACGGGGTGCTCCCGCTGATCTGTCCGCATTGCGGTGGAGCCAAATGCGCAGCTGACAGTAGTTTGAGGCTAAAGCGCAAGAACGTGCCCTGTTCGCGGGTCACCTTTGCCGCCAAGCACTTGCCCATAGGCGGCTTGCGCGGCATCTAGTCCGACGTGGCGGCGAACCTGCAACCAGGGTTGATCAGGGCGCGACACCGCAGCCAGGAAGGCCTGCCAGGATTGCACCAAGCGCTGCCCCAGGACCTGAGAACCCCATTCGGCGCTGCGCTTCTTGATTTGCGCGGGGGCGAAGAACAAGGTGGCCTTGGGACCCGGCAAATCCTTGGCGCCACCCATGTCGGACACATGGGTCGCGCCGATCGAACTGCTGAATTTCAGCGCGGTGCAATGCGTGTGCAGCGCTTTGCGAAAAGCAGCATTGCCGGCGAAGTCCACGTAGACGCTGGGCGCCGCCGACTCGATTTGGTCTAGCTGGTCGTAGCTCAGCACCCGGTCGTAGCAGCCCAGGCTTGCGCAAAAAGCCACGTTGCCGGGCGATGTCAGACCCACCACTTCAACGCCCTCGCGTTGCGCCAACTGGAAGGCCGTTCCATAGGCGGTCTTGCTGGAGGCGCTGGACAACAGCATGAGCCCGGCTCGCGCGGGATCGGCTGTGGCGCCGAAGAACGCGTTGTCGGCCAGAAAGTCGTCGATCAGCCACGAGGTGATGAACAGGGGGCGCAGCAAGGCCTGCAGGTCTTCGGTGTCGGCCGTGTAGAAAGGGTCGACGGTGCAGCGCGTGTATTGGTTGTACACCGCGTGCAGCTGCGCGCGGTGCACCGCCGCGTCGGAGAATGTGCTGGCGGATACTCGGGCGGGCGTCAGGTCCACCGTGGACGACATGGGAAAGTAGCCGTACAGGCGTTCTCCCGCCGCGACATCGGGGTGGCTTGACTCCAGCACCGTCCCGAAGCCCCAGACCGGAATACGGCCCCATGCCGCGCCGTCATCGCCGGGGTCGGAGACCGGGAAGAAGCGCCAGTACTGCATGGCGTCGCCCATGGCGGCGTAGGTGATGTTGTTGGAGGTCAGCGCGAAGGATGCGATGCCCACGCGGATCTGTCCTTGGGGCAGGGCTGGGAGCGCAGTGGTTCGCAGGGTGGTGGTGCCAAGTTGGTCTTTGCGGACCAGGAAGTCAGTGGTGTTCATACAGGGGACGATAAGGCAAGCGGCCAGTCCGATCAAGGGGAACTGGCCGCCTTGTCGCGAATGTGTTGACGGTATTTCCCATTTTGTCCAAAATAGCGCCTTCCTTGCAGCAAGCGTTGCCGTATTTCCCTTCAACCCACACAAGGAGACAGACGCCATGACTGAGCACACCATTACTCCTTCGTTTGCCGCGCCGACGGCAGGATTGCCACACCCGTCTTGTTGAACTTTTTGCCCGACTGATTCGCTAGCGAATCGGGCGCAACACTTTCACTGAATTTCCTGCTGTGGCTTGCGCCGTTGGCGCGGCATTGCCCCCCATTTGTTTACTGACTCACACGTGGGTGGATCGATCTTGCGCACATATTCTGTTCGTGAGCACGGGCTACCAATAGCGGCACTTACTGTTACGACAAAACATGATCGAAATTTCTTTTGAACGGCTGCACTGCCTGGGTATGAACCACGCCATGGCGCAGCACCTGCAAACTCAAGCTACAGCGCTGTCCAACCACTGCCAACTGTTTCGCGTCACTTAGGTCCACCGCGAAACCGTGCAAATTCATGACGGCGTCGCGGAGCGGAACGCACGCTGCCTACCGCGCCTGATACGCGAGTTAGCGGATCTGCAAAGCACCATCGCTGTCGGCGATTGGGTGCTTTGCAATAGCGATGTTCATGGTCAAACCTGGGCTGAGCATCGCTTTGAGCCCCTCAGCTCCATCGTGCGCCGCGATGCCGATGGCACCCGCCATACGGTAGTCAGCAACGTGGACAGTGCCTTTCTGGTAATGGGTCTGGACCTGGACTTCAACCTGCAACGCCTGGAGCGCTATCTGGCGCGGTGGCCGAGGCGCTTCAACTCTATTTAGCTAAGGGGCAGACGGTCGTATTGTTAGGTTCGTCAGGCGTCGGCAAAAGCACGCTCACCAACACCTTGATCGGCACCGCCATCCAGGACACCGACGCCGTGCGCGAGCATGACAGCCGGGGCAAACACACCACCACCTCGCGCTCACTGCACCGTTTGGCCGGCGGCGCCTGCGTGATCGATACGCCGGGTGTGCGCACGCTCAGTCCGGGTGTCGATGCTGCCACGCTGGAGAGCCTGTTCGACGACATCGGGCGGTTAGCGCTGCAATGCCGGTTTCGAGACTGCCAGCACACCGACGAGCCGGACTGTGCGGTGCGCGCCGAGGTTCATCCCGACCGCCTGCGCAATTACCATAAGTTGTTGCGCGAGTCCCGTCGCGACACCCAGACCCCGCTGCAGCGTCAACGGCAACTCGCAACCTGGAAGATACGCAGTAAGGCGGCGCGCCAGAATATCGCTCAGAAAAGGGAGAGTTATTAAGGCACCGCGCTGAACTGCTCTTCGATTTACTGATTCCGCGTGCCAAGGCGCCGAGAGTTGCCGACGCACGCAAGGTTAGGCCATGCACGGTGACTTACCGAATAGCTACCCGCCTTATGGGGGCCTCCCAGTCAGCCGGGCGCTGGGCGATTGTTTCTAGAGCAGCACCGTCAAGGATGGTGATTTTGCGCTGACTGACGCTCAAAATCCGTTCTGCAGCCAGTCGCGAAAATGTGCGACTTACGGTCTCCAGCTTCAGCCCGAGCAGGCTGCCGAGTTCCTCGCGGGTCATTGGCAGAACCAGTTCCATGGCTGAAAACCCACGCGAGGAAAACCGGCTTGAGAGTTCCAGCAGGAAATTGGCGAGGCGCTGTGGCGCGGTCATGGCGCCCATCCAGCGCAGAGAAACGTGGCCGCGCGCGATTTCCTGACCCATAATTTTGTGCATGTCATGCTGCAGCGTCGGCACTTTGGTCCCCATCCAATCCAGGCTATCGAGCGATATTTCGCACACCTCGGAGTCCTCCAAGGCAGTCGACGTGCAGGCGTGAAATCCAGTGGCCAGGCCGTCAAACGCAAGCATCTCGCCGGCCATGGGGAATGCGATGACTTGCTCGTGGGCATCAGGCGTTGGCATCGAGGACTTGAAAAAACCACCACGAATGGCGTAAACCGAGTGGCAGACTTGACCGTGGCGGAACAAAACGAAGTTCTTTTTGACACGACGGCGTCGCACCAACATATCAAATAAAGTCAGGTCGGCGGCGCTCAAAGTGCGCGAACATTGCTCGCGCCAGCGGCAGACGGCGCAAGTTATGGGATGAGGGACAAGCGGCATGGTTTGGCACGACCAGACAAAAACAGGTCACTGCCGTTAAGCGTCTTCCCCTGAACCGGCACAAGCGACGGCGGAATGCCTGTTTGCCGTGACACAGCTCCTCAATGCACACTTGGCATTGGCTCTGGCATCGTCATGTGCCTTACTTGTGTGGCACAGGGCAGCTTCGGAATGGTATTCGGCACACGCTTGGTGCTCAATTGCTGCCTGTTCGTGAGCAGCGATGATGCTAGTCATTTCGTCCATCATGTCTGTCCTGTTGGATTTTGGAGCGTAACTGCATACGCCAAGGTGCTAGCTGTTTGGGCGAGCGTGTTGATATATCTTGAAGGCACCGCCTTTTACGGTCTGTTCGGTAGCGAACAAAATGGCAGGTTGTGGCGGCTTGAAACTCGCGACACTTGCATTCAATTAACTGAAGATTTCTCTCACTCGCGAGGACTTCCCACCCCCCTATTCGTACTCTGACGAACGCTGCGCGAGACCTACTTGGTACGAGCCATCGGACCGAGCAGGAGCCTTTCAAGTGCGCCCAACATTTGCCCGAAGCGAGCTGATGCAATCATGGAACTCTCAATCAAACCAAGCTGAACGGACTTGGCGTATTGCTCACGGACCATATCGAACGGCGATGCTAGGAAGTCTTGACCCACTCTTGCCATTTTTGCTACCGGCTGAGCCACAACAGTTTTGACTCGTTGTAGTGAAAATCATCAGTTAGTCCCCAGTCGGGCTTGCTGCCAGCCACGGGACAAGTTTTCTCTGGTCGGCTTGATGTTCCTCGGCTTGCTGCCTAAGGCCAGTTGCGCTTTTTGGCAACAAACTCGTGCGCCAACTGCATCCTCGCGGCCGCTGCAACTTCCTTGCTCACAATAGTCTGGCCAATTGGTGCCAACGCGATGCCTGCGAGCTTCAAGTGCTGCCAGCCAAATGGGATACCGATGATGGTCACAAAGCAGCACAGCGCTGAGACTATGTGACCGAAGGCGAGCCAGATGCCGGCAAAGATGAACCAGAGGATGTTTCCGATGGTGCCAAGACCGCCAGTGCCAATATCTGGTGACCCAGACATCTCTTCACGACTGACGGCCTCCTTGCCGAAAGGTAGGAACGCAAACTGGCCGATGACAAAGCATGCTTTGGCCCATGGCAGCCCTACGATGGTAAGGGCACACAGCAGACCGGCGAGCCACCATCCCATGCCCATGAAAAAACCGCCGAAAATGAACCAGAGAAGGTTGCCGATTGCACTCATTGCGAACTCCTTACAAGTGACTGCCGGAAGTGGCTCTGCAAAGGCGGTTGCCGGCGGATATGATGATAGACCAGTCGGAGGTGCCGGGTGAACCAGTCCACGCGCTACCGCGGGTCACGTTGGACGGGATACCCCAATTTCTGGAGCGTGACAGTGAGCTTTGGCTGGCTTGCAGAAAAGCTTACTTGGAGCGATTTCCTGAAGCTGAGCCAATGACGGAACTGGGTGATTTCAGATTTGTTGCCATCGAAGTCACGAGTGCCCGGCAGATTGCCGGATTTGGTGCCGCGCGGTCTATTGACGCTGGCGAGGTGAGGCTGGCATTGGCAGCAGAAGGCTAGGAAAGTTTCCTACAGATCCGTGGGACAAGGCAGCCCAGGCTGGAAGCATCCAGTGATAGCTCGCACAAAACCAGCAACCAATCCCCTAACACGCATACACCGTCGCCAGTGCATTGGTCAGCACCATCGGCACCGGCATATCGGCCTCATATAGACCGTCATTGCGACGCAGTTCCGTGTCGTACAGTGAATGTGCCATGCGCGGCTCCAGACGACGGCCATTGATGCAGATGGTAGGCATGGCACCCTCGCGCACGGCCTTGGCGTGGGCCTCCAGCACCCCCTCCATTGCGCCCACCAGGTAGTAGCGCACGTAGTTTTCGCCCTGCTTTTTGTCCGACTTTTCAAGTGTGCGCAACTCGCGAATGCTCATCGCTGAAGCGGATGTGGCGAACAAGACACCGGCCAAAACCAGCGCAATCGTGCGAAGAGGGGAGATGGTCGAAAAAGCGGTTTGCATGAGAATAAGTTGTCCTGACGCGCCGATTCTTACATAGGCACCGTTGTGTCGGCGTCATCAAATACACTGTCCCGCAGCAGGTCCATTGCCAAAGGATGACTTTTCATGTCCTACGATCCAGAATTTCTGAAACTAGTCGATGAGTTCATCCATCTTGCTAACCGACTGGCTGAGAACGGAAACGATGGTGAAGTTAGTGCGGCAATCTTGTTCGCCGCCGGTCGTTACAACGCCTTCAACTTCGTGTCGCGCAACGGGAAAGAGCAAGATCGGGAGAGGGCAATCGAGTTTTATACGTCGGAGTATCGAAAGGCCATTGTTCAAAACTTGGAAGGAGTTGTTGGACCAGTGGTCAAGCCGCAGGGTTAACGGTATGACTGATGGTGCTTTGCCGGAAATGATCGAACAAGCAGTACGGTTGCTTAAGTCGCTCAGTGAATGTTGAAAAAGGTGAGCAAGACAAAATTGCTGCCATGCCCGAAAGCGATTTGGTTATGCTGCACATGGGACTATGGCAGGGCAATGAGCCGTTACTCGCAGCAGCTGGAGCGCAAGACCCCGATAATGCGTCAGGTGTGATCATTCTGGCGTTTTGGCAGGCACAGCAGCATGAGCGGCCGAGGATCCATTAATCTCAACTGGCGCTGGGTTGTCTCTCACCTGAACGATACAAAACCATGTACTGACGGTAATAGGGCACACTTTCCTTTATGGGGGTATGCATGGGGGACGATGGAAATATGCCTCTGCAACCCTAATGAATGCTAGAGATTCCAATGACACAGTCTGCGCCAGATGCCTAGCATTCATGCGGGTTAGAAGGCAATCAATACCTTTGACCCCTCATGCAACCCATCAAGCAAGCGAACCGCCCTTTGCTCTGTCGGACCAATCTCATCGCATGGCAATGGCGGCGTAAACCGTGCCGCAAATCGCCATTATCAAAAAGCAGCCGATGGCATCATCGATCTGATAACGGGTCAAGTTGGTCGCCATCGCAAACAATGCAGTCAAGGCACCCAGTCCAAAAACAAACTTCCAGAACCACCTGAACGGCATCAAAAGGATGCTGCCGGCGGCCATGACGATAAGAATGATTGTTCCAGTACCCACGATCGACTCTTTTCCTTCAATTATGTCCCCATCAGCCAGGCGCCCGCTGCGGCGGTTTGCCGTTCAATGTCAACTGAAGCTCTTTATTTCGGATTGCCTGCCAAATGATCTTTGCGCTTTTTTTACCGTCCGGGGCAAAAAAGATGACGTATCTGCGTTCAAAACTTTTGACCAACTCCAGTTCTGCGAGAGTGTAGGAATGGTCGATTTCATTTTCGACATTTTTGACAGCAAAATCCAGATCTTCTCTTTCTGTGGCAGTCAAGCGCGGGATCGGAGGGATGTCCGGAACTGTGAGAACAGGTT
>JBBQZA010000043.1:0-17320 GCA_038208175.1 Burkholderiales bacterium | reverse complement strand
AAGGAGGAGCCGCAGGCGGGGGACATTCGCGGAACTGAGTGCCCCACCGTCGCGCTCCGGGCCACCGCCAGACTAGATCAATTCCAGCTCCCTGGATGTACGCCAACGAACAGACAAGCCCTGCAGCGGCGCCTAAGCTGAAGTTCTTTTAAAGAGGTAATCAAATGAAGACGATGAATACATTGACAGTGGCTGCGTTGTCCATGACAGCGCTGCTGAGTTTGGGTGCTTGCGGCAATATGTCGCAGCGCGACAAGGATATCGCCATCGGTGCCGGCGTCGGTGCGGTCGGTGGCTCGATCCTGACCGGCGGCAGTGCCATCGGAACCATAGGCGGCGCGGCTGTGGGCGGTGTGATCGGCAACGAAGTCAACAAAAGATAAAGACCGCTAATCCCGGTTCTTGCGACTGACGCTGCGCTGGTTTTGATCCCCGAGCGGCTTTGCAGTGATTCGCTTTCCCAAAATTGCCCCTGCCGCTTGCGCTCTATTTATGGCAGCGGGCTGTGCGGCGCTGCCCGATACTGAATTTTTGACCGAACGCTACGCCAGGCAAGCCGCGCGCTTCGAAAGTGAACGCGGTCCACTGTCAGCGAAGCAAAGCGCAGCCATCGTGGCCGAGCTCAAACGCAAGTCCGGTGATCTGGATATGCTGGACAAGCAGATTGCGCTTGAACAGCAAATCGTCGGCAGTCCGTTGATGCTGGGCAACCGGGTGGTCTTGCTGGAAGACGGCCCGGCCACCTACCGAGCCATGTTCCTGGCCATCGGCAAAGCCAAAGACCATATCAATATCGAGTCCTACATCGTCGACGACGATGAAGTGGGGCAGCAGTTCGCGGACCGACTGATCGAGCGGCAATCGCACGGCGTCCAGGTGAATCTGATTTATGACAGCGTCGGCGCCATCGGCACGGGCAAGGCGTTCTTCGATCGTCTGCGAGAAGCCGGCGTCCAGGTGCTCGAATTCAACCCCATCAATCCACTGGCAGTGAAGAAGGCATGGACGCCCAACCATCGCGATCACCGCAAGTTGCTGGTGGTGGATGGACGCACGGCATTCATTGGCGGCATCAACCTCAGCAGCGTCAATTCAGCCGGATCCGCCATCACGGGACGCGCTGCGACGCTGAACCTGAAAAGCGGATGGCGCGATACCGACGTTCAAATCGAGGGGCCGGTGGTCGGTGAATTCCAGAAATTGTTTCTTCAAACCTGGGAAAAACAGCAAGGCAAGCCCTTGGCAGCCAAAAACTATTTTCCCCTTCTGGAGCCGCGCGGCAAGGACATCGTGCGCGCCATCGGCAGCACGCCGGACGACCCGTTCAGCCTGATCTATCTGACGCTGATATCGGCGATCAGCAACGCGGAAAAGCAGGTCTACATTACCAACGCCTACTTTGTGCCCGACCCGCAGCTTGTCAAGGCGCTGCTCGATGCGGCCGGACGCGGCGTCGACGTCAGGCTGATCCTGCCCAGCCAATCCGATTCGAAAACCGTGTTCTTCGCTGGCCGCTCGCACTACTCTGCATTGCTGGCCGGTGGCGTGAAGATTTACGAACGGCACGGCGCCCTGCTGCACACCAAGACGGCCCTCGTCGATGGCGTCTGGTCCTGCATCGGATCCAGCAACCTGGATTGGCGCAGCTCCCTGGACAACGACGAAATCAACGCCGTGATCCTGGGGCGCGAATTCGCTGGGCAGATGCAAGCCGCGTTCGCCCGGGATATCGCGGCGTCCCGTCAGATCGAGCTTGAGAGCTGGTCAAGCCGGCCCCTGCTGCTGCGCTTCAAGGAGTGGACGGCCCGGTTGTGGGAGCGTTTGCTTTGACGTGAAATCGCCCCAACATCCACCAGCACACCCCCACAAATGCAGGAGCACTGCCGTGGTGGCCCGGAGCACTCCGGCGCGGCACTCAGTTCCGCGAATGTCCTCCGACCTGTGGTCTCCCCCTTTATTTCGCTGCATTAAGCGCCACACCGAAGTGCTCCGGGTTACCGCCTGGGTTTGCTATTGCAGCAGCGCCAGGTACTCTGGCCGCTTGGTCGCCATACCTTTGAAGCTGAGCAACAAACGGCTGAACTCGTCGCTGCTGATGCCATACAGGCTGGCCACAAGCTTGTCGTTTTGCGCACGCAGCGTGTCCTTTTCTTTGGCGGTGGCAGGCAGGTCTTGCGGCTGTACGTCGAACAGCGGCGCCAGTTCACGGAAGTCATCCCAGCTTGCGGCCAGGCTCAAGAGCAGGGCGTTTTTGGCAAGCTGGGCGTAGTCGGGGTTGGTGCGGATTTCGTCGTCGCTGGGTTGGGGAGTGGGCAGGCGGTACAAGTAGGTTTGACTGACGCTGATCTGAATCATGAAGCGTGCCAGCCAGTCCACCGGCACACTGTTAAACCACGCCAGGGCAAACAACGTGCGCAGTGGCGACACCGGCCGCGTTGTGGCCTTGCCGTCCGCATCCCGCACATAACGCTTGGGTACGTTGTAGGTTACTTTGTGGCCCACACCGATGTGCCTGGGCAGCAGTGAAAAAATCAAGGTGCGTTCGTTCGTGTTGCTTGCAACTTCTCGATACCCGAGGCGCAGATATTCCCGATCAAAGCGTACCGCCCCCACGTGTTTGATGACCTCCACTTTGGGCACACCAAGGTCTTGCGCCATGCGGTGCAGTTCCTTACTGCGCAGCTTCTCGTCAAACGCCGCTTGGTCAAGCCAGTACTGCGGCTTCTCAAACACATGGCTGTACTGCCAGATCATCTTGCCTTCATACAAGGGCAGCAGGCCCGGTACGGCTTTCTCGATAAACAACTCTTTATCGTCAGTCATATGCAGTTCACGACGGAAGTCCAGCCAGTCGGGCGATAAGGCCGGAAATCTTTCGTAGCACTTTTGCAGAATGGGCAGGTCGGCGCTATTGCTTAGTTCCATCAAAGCCCACTGCTCTGGCGACAACTTTTTGACCGTAGTTAGCGGGTAAGGTATATGCGTTTCTGGTCGCCGCAGGTCGGCCGGGTCCAGCACATAAAACGCAGTATCGATCGGCGCAACGGAAACCGGCGCATCAGCCGCTGCGCTGTTGGCAGCGGGCGGCGTGTTCACCACCTGCATTAAAGCAAATTTATAGCTGCGGTGCACGTCCGGGAATATGCCAAGGTTGTTCTCAAAGCTGTAGAAAAACTGCAGTTGGCAGTGCGTGAAGATATGTCGGCGCAAGCCCATCGAGCCTTCCTCAAACATCAGCGCACTGGGCAGCACGTAGTTCAGGCTGCCACCTGGGTTGAGCAGCGCCAGATTGCGCTCGACAAACAGGCGAAACAGGTTGCCATCGCCCAAGCCCTTGTTGAGCGGGAAGACGGCTTTGTCCTTGTAGTACTCGTTGGCCGTGTCCCGATTTTTCAGGGTGTTTTGGTAGGCGGCAGCAATGTGCGGGCTCAGTAGCAGGCGTTCCTGCACCTTGGCTTTCTCGCTGTTTTTCAGACTGCGGTAGTTGCTGTGGTACTGCGGAAAGAAGTCAGTATCAGAAAACTTGGTTTTGTCCCACGGCGGGTTGCCGACAATGATGTCGAAGCCCTTTTTGACACCAGCAAAGGCTTCGGGGAACGCCACTTCGTAATGAAAAAAGTGGAACTGCTGCGCATAGGCTTCAACCTGTCTGAGCGTAGCGGTTTTGCTCTTGGTTTGGTCAAACAGTTGCGCGATCAGGTCGGTTGTTTTGTCGAGCGCTTCGCAACTTGCCTTGTCGCCTTCAGCCAGCAGGGCGCGGCGCGTGCAGATAAAACTCAGCGCCCGTGACAGCAGGCTCAACTTGGGCGCTATGCTGTTTTTCCAGAGAAGCTTGGACTCCTCCACCTCTTCGGCAGTGCTGTCGCGCATGGCGTCCAGCTCTTGCATCACCGTGCGCAGCTCATCAAAGCGGGCACTCAGGTTCTCGACGAACAAGTCATTCTGTTTGACTTCAGTGGCGTTGTAGGCAATGAACTCCTGCACGCTGGCGCCCATCAGCGCGTTGCCGTGTTGCACGTGGTGCTCGATGAAGGAGAGCGGCGTGCCAAAGATAAAGCTGTCCATCCACAGGCTCAGTCGCGCCAGTTCCACCGCAAACGGATTCAGGTCAACACCAAAGATGCAGCGTTTGAGCAGCGCGCGTTTCAGGATTTGCGCGTCTTCCGGCTCGTAGCCGAGGTTGAGAAACGTCAGTTGTTCGGCGATCTTGGCGCTCTCAAGGGCCACCAGTTGCTGCAGGTCGGCATCGCTGTCCAGTCGCTCCAGCGCCAGGTCGGTCAAGTAGCCCAGGGCTTCCACCAAAAAGTGGCCACTGCCGCAAGCGTTGTCCAGAATTTTCAGGTCCATCAGGGCTTTGCCCTGAGCTGGTGCAACACCATCGCCTGCTGTAGCCAGCGCCTGGTCAATGCTGGCCTTGACCAGCGGCTGCGACAGCGATGCCGGTGTGTAGTAGCTGGCTGACGCTTTGCGTGAATTACTCGCGCTTTTAAGGTGGAAGTCACCTTTCTTGACGCTGATTTCGCGCCACGCCTTGAAGCCTTTTTCCTTGCGGATGATGGCGGTGTCATAAGCATCGAAATACGCCTCGATGGATTTGCCACGGGTGGCAGTCGTCTCGTACTCCAGGTACACCGCAGATTCGCTGGCGCGCTCAAAGCGGAACTCCAGCAGGCCTTCATAGATGCGACCCAGGTGGGTGACACTCATGTTTTTGAAATCGCGCCGCGTATCAAACAAGGTGGTGCCGCGCTCGGTCTTGTAGAGCAGTTTTTCCAGTATCTGGCGCAGCGTGGCGTTGTCAAAAATCTTCGGCACCAGCAACAGCGCTGCGCGCTGCGGGTCAAACAGGCCACCGTTGAAGAGCGGAATGTCAATATCCTGCGCGCCCTCGTTCAGCATTTCAAAAAGCTGCTTCAGCGCATACACACCGTCGTGCAGAGTGCTGCTGACCGCGGCTTGGTCGGCCAGACTCTGAAAAATATGGCCCAGACTGTAGCGCTGGTAAAACGGGTGCCGGGCCAACAACTCGCGGTTCTTGTCTTCAAAGTAGACGACAAACAAGAGCCGAAACAGCAGCACCACACTGTTCTCGTAAATGCTGGCCATGCTGGCCTTGCGGTTGGCCCGGTGAATGGCGCGGCCCATGATTTCAAACAGCGAATCTTCACCGGCGTAACCGTAGATGACGGCCTTGAGGTTTTCTTCCACCGCCAGCGTGAAGTCGGCCGAGGCGGCAATGGCTTGCTCAATGGCGCTGGCCCGTCCGGCGGCGGCAGGTGGCAGGTAGGTGTCGCGGCCAAAGAAGAAGGCAAAGAGCGCCAGCGCCTCGGTTTTTTCGGTGCCTGCGTTCAGCGCGCAGATGGCTTCCAGATCAAACTGGATGTAGGTCTTTTTGGCGGTGACCTTGTCGGTGTCATAAACGCGCCAGATGCGGCCATTGGTCAAAAAACCAAAGCGCACGCGCAAGGTGCTGAGGTAATCCTGCAACTGATGGTGCGGGTTATGGGTGCGGTCGGCTTTGCCGGTGTCCAGCGTTTTGCCCCAGGCCTTGGATTCGCAAATGGCGGCAATCAAGCTGTGGTCTTTACTGGCAATCAGTGCTGCGTCATGCTCGGGGTGCAGCAGCAGACACCAGTCGGGTTTGGCAAATTTACCCTGGACCGTAAAGCCTTGCTCAGTCGTCGCGGTCCAGCCGAGTTGTCTGAGCAAAGGACCGATAAACTTATCCTCCAACTGCTTCTCGTTGCCCTTGGAAAGACGCTCAGCGTCGAAGTGCTGGTCCAACCACATGCCCAAACCGTAGGGCAGAGCCAACTTACCCAATTCGCTGCGCTTCGTGGCAACAAAGCCCTCATCGAGCAGAGTGTTGACTAACCACGGGCTGGGTGCAAGGTTTTGGGGCATGCGGCAAATATACGCGATGGCGCATTCGACCCTATCGACGCTATCAGGACATCCATCGTTAAGGTGAGCCAGGCAGTGTTTGCATCGTTGCTGAATGTGAGTGTCTCAACCGTTCAAAAATGGGAGTCACCTTCCGCAAACAAGCGTCCCAGCGGTCCGTCCGCAAAGCTTTTGCAGATGGTTGAGGCGAAGGGAATCGAGGCACTTATTGCATAGCGGTTTGGCACGGCTCATACCGCGATGGCCTCGCGCAGCACCTGCTCACGAAAACTGGCGGGCAGGCCGTTGGGGTTAGTACATCCACATCGAGGCCCAGCAGTTTCTTAAGCTCGAAGCGGATAGCGCCAATATCCATCAGCGTGGTTTGATCGGTGGGCTCGACCAGCAAGTCCAGGTCGCTGCGTCGCCTACCCAGACTCCCAGGCAAGCAGCGGCGGCGTTGAGGAGCATTGCGCTCACCACCAAGGCAGGAACACTTCGGTGCGGCGCTCAGTGCAGCGAAATAAAGGAGGAGCCGTAGGCGGGGGACATTCGCGGAACTGAGTGCCGCGCCGGAGTGCTCCGGATTACAGTCGGAGTGCTCCGGGTTACAGCCCAGGGGTTCAAACCAACGCAATGTGTACTTCAACCGTGTGTTCGCGTTGGTCGTCGATCAGTTCAAGCGCCGCCGTGGGTTGCAGCACACCGTCCACCGTCACCTTGATTTCCGCAGCGGCGGCTAGCGTCTGTGCCACGGCAATCGCGTACATGGTTTCCCGGTAACGATAACGGACTTTGAAGCCCGGCCAGTTGGCCGGCAAACACGGCGCAAAACGCAATTGCCCGGCTTCGACGTGCAGCCCCAGCAGTGACTCCAGAATCAGGCGGTACATCCAGCCGGCGGAGCCGGTGTACCAGGTCCAGCCGCCGCGGCCTTCATGCGGCGCCACGGCATACACATCGGCGGCACAGACGTAGGGTTCCACCTTGTAGGTGGCGATGGCGAGCGGCGAACTTCCATGCCGGATCGGGTTGATCAGGTCAAAGCATTCCCAAGCCCGCCGCGCGTCGCCTGTAGCGGCGAAAGCCATCGCCGTCCAGATCGCGGCATGGGTGTACTGCCCGCCGTTTTCCCTGACCCCTGGCAGGTAGCCCTTGATATAGCCGGGGTTCAAAGTCGACCTGTCGAACGGCGGGTCGAGCAACTGGATCAGTGCGTGATCACGACGCACCAGGCGCCGCTCGACGGCGTCCATCGCCAGACGCGAGCGCGCCGGATCGCCGGCGCCGGACAGCACCGACCAACTTTGCGAGATCGAGTCGATCTGGCATTCTGGATTGGCAGCGGAGCCAAGAGGTGTTCCGTCATCAAAGTAGGCGCGTCGGTACCAGCCGCCGTCCCAGCCATTCTGATCGATGTTGCGGCGCAACTGATCGGCCTCGGCCAGACACTCTTCGGCAAAGGCGGCGTCGCCCTGCTGACGCGCCACTGGGCTGAAGCGCACCAATGTGTCATAGAGAAAAAACCCGAGCCAGACGCTTTCGCCTTTGCCCTGCATGCCAACCAGGTTCATGCCATCGTTCCAGTCGCCCGAACCCATCAGCGGCAGACCATGCGCACCCTTGGTCAGGCCGCGGCGAATGGCGCGCACACAATGCTCGTAGAGGGTGGCGCTGGTCGAGGACGTTGCCGGAAGATCGTAATAGGAGTCAACATCCGCGCCCACCGGTCGGCCTTCAATGAAAGGTCTCGATTCGCCCAGTACGGCAGTGTCGCCGGTGGCAACAATGTAGCGACAAGTGGCTTGCGGCAACCAGAGAAAGTCATCCGAGCAATGGGTGCGCACACCCCGGCCCTGAGGCGGGTGCCACCAATGCTGGACGTCACCTTCAGGAAATTGGTGACTGGCGCAGCGCAACAGATGCTCGCGCAGCAGCCCTGGCGCGCTATGCACCAGCGCCATCGTGTCCTGCAACTGATCGCGAAAGCCAAACGCACCGCCCGACTGGTAATAGCCGCTGCGTGCCCAGAGCCTGCAGGCCACGGTCTGATACAGCAACCAGCCGTTGGCCAGCACGTCAAGCGCCGGGTCCGGTGTCTCGACCTTGACCGTGCCCAGGATGGTGCTCCAGTAGGCCCGAACGGCTTGCAGTGAATCGCGCAAGGCTTCGGGCTCGCGCAGGTAATGCACCAGCGCACTGGTGTCATTACCGCGACGCCCGGCGACGCCAAGGCGGAAAACGATGCTGCGCTCCTGACCGTCAACGAGTTCAAATGGAACCTGCATCGCAGCGCAGGGGTCCAGCCCGGCCCCGACCCTGTTCGACAGTCTGGAGCGACTCATCGCAGCCGGGTTTTTCAGCGTTCCGTTGCGCCCCAGAAACTCGCGCCGGTCGCCGCTGAAACTCACGTTCGGACCGCGCGTTGAGCCATCGGCGTCAAAGAAGGCAATGCGGTCCGCAAATTCTGTGCTGTAGGGATTGCGTGCCAGCACAGCGCCGCTATCCGGATCGATTTCGGTGCTGACGTGCATCGCCGTCTTCGGCCGCAGGTCGCCCAGCACCCACTCGACGTAACCGGTGGCCGAGAGAGAGCGCGTTCGACCCGATTGATTGCGGACCTTCAGCGCTGAAAATTTGATGGCCGCGCTGAGGTCGACAAAAACGGTCAGGCTCGAGTGAATGCCATCCTCTTCGTGCTCAAAGACGCTGTAACCGAAGCCGTGCCGTGTAACGTAAGGCGCCTCGCCGCCACACGGCAGCGATGTCGGGGACCAGAAGAAACCGCTATCTTCGTCACGCAGATACAGGGCTTCACCGCTGGGATCGCTGACCGGATCGTCGCCCCACGGCGTGAAGCGGAACTCGTGCGCGTTTTCGCTCCAGGTGTAAGACGATCCACTCTCCGAAATGACGGTGCCAAAACGCTCGTTGGCAATCACGTTGACCCACGGCGCGGGTGTCACTTGCCCGCCTAAGGTGCTGATCACGTACTCGGTCCCATCCGGCGAAAAGCCACCGATGCCATTGAAGAAGAGCAGATCGTCTGCCGCCACTTCGGCGTCCGGCTTCACAGCCGGAAGTTTTGGCCGGGTCGCCGCTGGGTGCACGAACGGCAGGTGGGTCAGCGGCGCCTCACGTGTTTCCCTGAGCCTGCGGCGATTCACCTGATCGGCCAGCGTGCCTTGCGTGTCGGTGATGATGACCCGCGCCACGCTCTGGAACAGGATGCGGTCTTCGGTGGCGATCTGCTCGGCAGCCCGCACAAAGATACCGCCTGGTCGGTCGGTTAAATTGGCTTCAACGCCAGCGGCGATCAGGTCCAGGATCTGCTCCTGCAGCAGTTGGCGGTAGCCGGCGTGGTCTTCGTTCCATATCACCAGATCGACCGCCAGACCTTTGAGGCGCCAATAGGCATGCGCTTGAACCAGTTGCCGCACCAGCTCGATGTTGTCCTGGTCTCCGATCTGCAACAGCACGATCGGCAGATCGCCGGATATGCCGTAGCCCCACAGGCCGGACTGTCCGCGCTTGTTGCGCCCCAGCACCAGCGCTTCGGCGCGCTGTGCCGGATTGGCATAGATGACGGAGCTGGCCAGACGCGCGTAAAGCTGCGCGTCCGACTCGCTGGCATTGATCTGTTGCAGGTTGACCCAGCTATGGGTCCAGGCCAGATCAAAGACCCGGTCGGCCAGATTGCGGTCGCGATATTTGTCGATCAGGCGCAGCGCGGTCTCGCGCGTTTCGCCGATGCCGGTGACCACATCGATGGTCGCTGTCTGCTGCGCTTCGAGCGTGATCCGGTGACGGATCGCCACGATCGGATCCAGCACCGACCCCTGGCTGTCTGACAGGACGCCCGGCGCCGACATCGCCATCGGTGAGTCGGTGCTGCGGGTGCGTCCGATGAAACGCATGCGGTCCGTATCAAATGAAGCTGCCGAGGCGTCGGCGCCGTGCACTGCCATCAGATGAAACATCCACGGCACTTGCTCGCCTAGGGAGCGCGGTCGGCGGTTGCAAAGTATCGCCTGGCGAGCGCGGATGATTTCGGTCTGCACGAACAGGTTGCTGAAGGCCGGATGGAGGGCGTCGGCAGCGCTCGAGGCCAGCACCACCTCGGCATAGCTGGTGACCTCGATCGTGCGGCGCGTGCGCGCACGGTTGGTGATGCGCAGACGGCGCAGCTCGATGTCGTCCTCCGGCGACACCACGATCTCGGTGTGCGTCTCAAAGTCATGGTCGCGGCGGCGGAATTCAGCGCGGCCTTCGGAAAAAATGGCCTCGTAGGAGTCCGCCTTTTTGCGCGTCGGCTGATGGGCGATCGACCAGAAGTCGCCGCTTGTGACGTCGCACAGGTAACAGAAGGCGCCCCAGTTATCGAGCATACCGTCCTCACGCCAGCGCGTCACAGCGAAGTCCTTCCAGCGGCTGTAGCCGCCGCCGGCCTGACTGACCATAACGTGGTAGCGGCCGTTGGAGAGCAATTGCACTTCGGGGATCAGAGTGTCGACGTTTCGCAGCAAGCGCATCGGCATCTCCGGACCGGTGGCCGTGGAGCGGATGTCGGAGAGATCGGGGGCGCGCACATGGAACACGGCCGCATTCGGGATGCGTTCCTGTAGCAGCAAGGTGGTGGCCTGGAACAGTGGATCGGACTCAAAGCGTTTTTGCATCGGCGCTCCGAGCAGCACATGGGCCAGGGCCAGCAAGCTCATACCCTGGTGGTGCGCCATGAAGGAGCGCACCACCGCACCTGATTGGCCGCGCGGCAGACGCGACGGTGTGAAGTCAATCGCCTCGTACAGGCCGTGCGGTCCAAGCAGACCGTCCACTACCAGGCGTTGCAAGTTCTGACAGGCTGCCTCCGGTAGCACCAGCAGCGCCAGCGCAGAGGCATAAGGTGCAACCACCAGGTCCTCTGCCAATCCGCGCTTGAGCCCGAGCCCCGGCACACCGAAGGCACGGTACTGGTAGTTCAGGGAAGCGTCGACCGCGTTGTAGCCCGATTCAGACATGCCCCAGGGCACACCACGCTCTTTCCCATAGGCGATCTGGTGCTTCACCACAGCCATGCAGGTTTGATCCAGCAAGGTGTTGGCGTAGCTTGGCATCACCAGCGACGGCATCAGGTATTCGAACATCGAGCCGCTCCAGGACAGCAGCATCGGGTCGCCCTCCGCTGCGGTGAGCATTCGTCCCAACGCAAACCAGTTCTCCTGGGGTACTTCGCCCTGCGCGATGGCGACGAAGCTGCACTGGCGCGCCTCGGATGCCAGCAGGTCGTAATAGCCGCTGTCGCGTCGATGGTCGTCGACGTTGTAGCCGACGGCGATCAGATGCCGTGCGTGGTCATAGAGGAAGCCGTAGTCGGCACGCGCCAGATCGGCGGCCCGCTGCGCCAGTTGCAGGGCCGCCTCAATCCTCTCGCCGGCCCGAAGACTGGCCAGCGTGACCAGCGGTCCAAGCTCTGCAAGAAGGGTGTTTTCGGCGGCTGAGAGGCCGACAGCGGGCCGCTCGGCAAGAGCCGCTTGCAACGCTGCTTGCAGCGTTGCCAACTCGCGCAGGGTCGGCAAGGCGCCCAGGCCAGTAAGCGCTTGCAGCCAGGGCGGCAGTGGCGGCAAGTTGGCCCATGGTACGAGGAATTCCAGGTCGTCCAACGCATCCTGGCATTGCTTCAAGAGGGCGTGTACCCAGACCTGCCGTGGACTGTCGGCAGCGTCCGCTGGCTCGGCCCCGAGCTCACTGGCGAGGGCAGCGCAGGAGGCTGCAATGGCGCGCAGCCATTGTCTGGCGGAGCTCGCTGTGACTGGCCCGGCGTCACAGGCCGAGTCGATGTCGCGCTGCAGCCGGGTGTGCGCTGCAAGGAGCTCAACGCTGCCCCTCTGTGCCAGGGCATCGGTGAGGTTGACCATGGCGTCGCAAAGACCTTCAAAGGTTCTGGCACTGACGATCTTCTGATCGGACAGCGCCAGCAGACCGGGCCGCAAGGTCAACAGATACGCCGACAGGTTGCCGCTGTCCACCGCGGAGACGTATAGCGGTGGCAAGGGCTGCAGCGACAGCGTGTGGTACCAGTTGTAAAAATGACCTTGATGCCGATCCAGCCGTTGCATGGTGTCGAGCGCGTTGGCAGTGCGAGTCAGAAGCGCCGCGGCCGGGATATAGCCGAAGTCATAGGCCGACAGGTTGGCCAGCAGCGCCAGTCCCATGTTGGTCGGGGAGGTGCGGTGGGCCAGCACGGCGACCGGATGCTCCTGGTAATTGTCCGGTGGCAACCAGTGATCGTCCGCGGTCACAAAGGTGTCAAAAAAACGCCAGGTGCGGCGCGCAAGCATGTGCAGGAACACCATCTGTTGCGGCTTGAGTTGTAGCGAACGCGCCGGCAGTGGACGGCTGATCCACCAGGCAATGGCGGGTGAGAAAAACCATAGCGCCAGCAGCGGCAGGGCGACCAGCAGCGTGCCGGGCCGCACAACGGCCAGCAGCACGCCAGTCGTCGTGGACAGGGCAGGAGCGATCCACATCGCGCGCAAATTCCGCCCCAGATCGCCCCCCAGACCGGCGGGGTCGGGCCGCCGCACCTCACCCGAGGGCTTCCACTCCAGCAGATGCCGGTGCGTGATCAGGATTCGAAAAGTGGTCCGCAGCGCCGCATCCAGGCTGAAGAAAGCCTCATGTGGCAGGCAGGCGAGGCCGAAAGCGGTCTGCGCCAACTGCTTGCGCATGGACCGTAGCGACAGCCTCAAGTGCTGACGGATCGGCAGAGCCTTGGGCTTGCGCAAAAGGCCGAGGCCAGCGCTCAGCAACGGTGGCAGAAACAGGACCGCCAGTAGCAACAGGGTCCAGCTTCGGGATGATGAAAGCTGCGTCCAGCCGAGCAAGAACAGGAGCACCAGAGCCGCAGCAACCAGGCTGCGTCGCAGGTTGTCCATGATCTTCCACTGGGACAATCTGGACAGGGGATTGCCTGTTGGCTTGCCCTGCGGACCCGGAACCTGCGGCCCCAGCCAGGCCGCGATCTGCCAGTCACCACGAATCCAGCGCTTGCGCCGGCTGACATCGGCATCGTAGCGGGCCGGGTAATCGTCAAACAGCTGCAAATCACTGAGCAGGCCGCAGCGGGCATAGCAGCCTTCGAGCAGGTCATGGCTGAGAATCCGGTTTTCCGGAAAGCGGTCTTTCAGCGCTCGCTCAAAGGCATCCACGTCGTAAATCCCTTTGCCGATGAAGGAGCCCTCGTGGAACAGGTCCTGGTAGACGTCCGAGACCGCGCGCGTGTAGGGATCGACGCCCGGCTCGCTGCCGCAAAGCGCCGCGTAGCGCGAACTATTCGCGCTGGTCAGGCTCACCGCCATGCGCGGTTGCAGAATGGCGTAGCCTTCGGTAACACGTTTGCGGGCCTCGTCGTAGCCTGGCCGGTTCAGCGGATGAGCCAGCGTCGCGGCCAAATTGCGCGCGCAATCACGCTGCAACTGGGTGTCGGTGTCGAGCGTGATCACGTATCGAACCTGACGCAAAACCGCCGTCTCGCCAACGATCAGCGAGAAGGCCTGCCTTGGGCCGCCGCGCAACAGCGCGTTCAGGTCGGCGAGCTTGCCCCGCTTGCGCTCGTAGCCCATCCAGACGCGTTCCAGAGCGTTCCATCGGCGTGGCCGGTGAAACAGGAAGAAGGTGTCGTCGTTGACGCTGTTGTACTTGATGTTGAGTGCCGTTATGGCGGAACCGGCCCGCTGCAGTAGCGCTGCATCCTCGGCCAGACTCTCCAGCTGCGCGTCGCAAAAGTCGGTCAACAGTCCAAAATGCAGATGCGGGTCCTGATTGGCCAGAAAGCGGACCTCCAGCGCATCAACCAGATCATCGACGCTGTCCAGACTGCTTAGCATCGAAGGAACGATCACCAGCGTGCGCGAATCGGGCGCGATCCCTTCGGAAAAGTCCATGCGTGGCAGTGCATGCGGTGTTGCGATCAGGGTCGCTGCCCAGTTCACCAAGGTCAGCGCCAACTGGCTGGTGCCCAGCAGTGCAGCAACAGCGATCAGGGCCAGCATCGACAGTGGCGGCCCTTGAGAATAGGCATTCTCAAGCAGAATCACACTGAACAAGACCGTGAGCCCAGCGATAGCGCCCAGATACAGGGTCAACGGGAATCGTCTTGCCAGCCTGCGCGCGGCCTCAAGGATCGGTATCCGTGCTTCGGCCGCGCGCTCGAGTTGCACCAGCCCTTTGCCGATCAGGTAATGGCCTACGTGCGCTTCGCGGCAGTCCGTTGCAGCGCCCGATTGTGCCCGGCCCTGGTGCGCCAGCTGGATCGCTTTGCGGGCAACCTCACTCTCGCTAAGCGGACAGTAACGGGCGATTTTTTCGATCACATGCCGGTAGCGGTCGCGCGTGTTGAAATCCATCCGGCCATAGACGCCATCAGGGTCTTCGCGCAATTTCTGTTCAACGGCACTCATGGACTCGACAAAGTCGCGCCAATCCATGGCGCCCAGCAAACGCAGACTGCCGATGCTGTTGCTGATGCAGACCTGGTTGACGGCCTGGCTCTGGGTCTCCGATTGCACCATCTGTTCAATCGTCATTGCCGATTCGGAGAGACGGTGCTCGACCCAGGTCAGCGGCAAAGCCAGCGCGGAACTGTGACCTTGCAAGCGCCGGGCCAACTCAGCGACGAACGAATTCACCAACGGTGGGTTGGAGCGCGCCATGTCGGAAATCACCAGGATCAGACTTTTTGGATCCTGCTGCGCGACCTCTATCATCTCGTCGGCCCAGGTGTCAGCCAGATTGCGGTCGATCATGCTATCGGCCACCCGGGCGCTGATGCGCCGCAGGTTCTCGATCAGCGCCAGGCGCAGCATGATCGGGATGGCCCACAGTTCGCCCAGTCTGAGGACAGAGACCGTTTGGTAGGCGGCGACGAAGCGATTCAGATTGTCCGGATCGACCCGACCGTCGCCATGCGAAATAACTTCCAGCGCAATGTCATAGACGCGCGCAAGGCCTTTAGAGACGCCGTTGTCCAGCAGCGGCAGCTCACGGCTATAGCCTTTTGGCAAGTGCGTTCTGGCGGTTCGGATCTGCTCTTCGACCAGGTAGAAATTGTCCAGCAACCATTCCCCGGCCGGCGTGATGCGACGGTTCGCCTTGACCGCCTCCATCAGCAGTGCGCACGCACTGTTGAGCACCTCCTCATTGTCATCAAGACGCGCCAGCAATTGGTCCTGGCCGCGCTCGGCTTGAAGTATGTGCGAATCGGCAAGGGTCTTGCCGTGCCGTTCCATCTGGTCGGCGCCGAACAGTTCGGCACGCAGAGGTGGCTCAGTGATGACGTAGGGTCTGGCCAGCGAATCCGGGTGCAAACGGGCGGTGGCGCGCAACACGGCGGCGCGAAGGGTCTGTATGCTTTTTTTCAATGGTCGGGGCCCTTTTCTGCGGTGAGTTCCGGGTGACCCGCGCTGGAATCAGGCGACGAACGCTACCGCATTGCAGACAGCTTAGTTGCAAGCCCTCCAGCAGTCTGTGCGGGAGCGCACCTATCTCTACTGCAGCAGGCCCGACGCTGGGACTCTTTCTGGCGGCAATGAATCCCGACGAAATGTCGGTGCAATTGGGTGATGGCCCTGGAACAACGCTGTGATGTTGGCCAGGGCCCTGCGGGCCATTGACTCATGGCGGCATTCGGAGATCGCGTCCAATAGGTCAGCGCGCAAATACCACAGCACGCCAACATCGCGCCCAAACGTGATTTTTTGAGTCAGACGAGCATGGTCGGCATGGCAGTCATGATCCAAAGCAGCAAGCATGGCAACACGGATCCTCTCGACCACGACTACTGGCGCCGGATCGACCCCACGCTCGGTCATTGCCCAAAGGCTGGTTCTCAGTCGCATATTCATCATAAAAGTTGTTCCTGGTCTTTTGACGATCCTGTCAAATCCACTGTATCCCGTAGCAAGGCAAGCTGCTCTCTTGCATGGGGCATTGACTCCCTGGATATCGATTGCGCGACAAGCAGTTCTTCCAGGTGATCCGGCCCGATCTGGCGCAGAGCCTTCAACGAAGAAGGGTTATGTCCGAGCAGGAACTCCAGCACCAGCGTATTCACGCTTTGACGCCCCTGGAGCATGCTGACCTGTGCAGCGATCGCCCTGGAATATTGAATGAAGTCGTCTTGGTCCATGGTGAGTTTCTGCATTGCTTCCATCTGTAATGGGTAACTACTGACTCTTGTTGCGAATTTGCTGAAGTCAGTTTGCCGCTATCAGTTGAGAAACTCCGTTCGGTATCGAACCAAGCGCGTCTTATTTTTTTGCCAGAACATCCGCCCTTGGTGCGCAAGCGTACTGACGACAAGGCCGAGCTTGCAAACAATGCACTGGATGAATACTGCTATAACTGCGCCCAACGCAGTGACCACGGAGATTTCTGCTGCGGACAAGGGCGTGGCATTTGCCGCGCTGACCCCGGCCCTGACGCCACGCGGATTGAAAGACCTGCTCAAGAGCACGCTGTACGCCTGGCTCGACGACCGAGCCCCCAGCATGGGGGCGGCCCTGGCTTACTACACGCTTTTTTCGATGGCGCCCGTGCTGCTGATTGTCATCAGCGTCGCAGGTGCGGTGTTCGGCGCCGACGCCGCGCGCGGCGAAATCCTGGGTCAGCTAAGTGGCCTGCTCGGCAGCGACGGCGCTGCCGCGGTGGCCAGCCTGCTCGGCAGCGTGCAGCGCAACGACCAGTCTGCCACAGGCACCCTGGTCGGGGTGGTGCTTTTGCTGATCGGCGCCACCAGTGTCTTCGCCGAATTACAGGACTCACTGGACCGCATCTGGAAGGTGCCCGCGCGCCCCAACGCCAGCGCCTGGTGGCCCTTGCTGCGCACGCGTCTGATGTCCTTCGGCATGATTCTGGGCATCGGCTTTCTGCTGATCGTTTCGCTGACCCTGAGCGCCGCGCTGGCCGCCTGGGGCCGCTGGTGGGCGCCGGCGTTCGGCAGTTGGGAAGCGCTGTTGATGGTGGTCAACAACGTTTTCGGATTCGCGTTGACCGCTACCCTGTTCGCCCTGATCTACAAGTACATGCCACGCGAGCGCATTGGCTGGCCCGACGTTTGGTTGGGCAGCGCAGTGACCTCGCTGCTGTTCACCTTAGGCAAAGCGACCATCGGCTGGTACATCGGCGGCAGCGGTGTGGCCTCGGGCTTTGGCGCAGCGAGTTCGATCGTGGTGCTGTTGGTGTGGGTCTACTGGTCGGCGCAGGTGTTTCTGCTGGGTGCAGAGTTCACCTGGGTATTTGCGCACCAATACGGCTCGCGGCGCGACTGGCATGCCGCCTGATACCAGGACGCTTTCGAAAGACAGGAACTGGGGTGACGGTAGTGGCTTGCCTGGGAGCCTGGGTAGGCAACTCCGCGAATGTCCCCCGCACCGCAGTG
>JBBQZA010000042.1:0-17479 GCA_038208175.1 Burkholderiales bacterium | reverse complement strand
AGGGGTAGCGCCGAGACCAGAGAGGCATTCATGCCCGCTTCTTCACTGCGGATGGTGGCACTGATGTCTTGGTCATCCAAAAGTATGTGGTCGTCTTCGAACCGAATGAACAAGCTCTTAGCCAGGTTTGCAATGGCTGGCTCGTTCAAAGCGTCCAACGTAAGACCTGCTTGCAGAGCAGCCAGTGCCGTGATCCGGTAAAGGGAACCGGAGTCCAGCAGGTGGTACCCGAGCCGCTTGGCAATCGCCGCAGCCAGTGTGCCCTTGCCGGATGCGCTGGGGCCATCGATACAAATCACCGGAATCGCTTGTGCCGGTGCCTGCACCAGGGAAAACAGCGCCTCGAAATAGTCAGGAAAGGTCTTTGCCACGCATTTCGGGTCTTCGATGCGCACCGGTAGTCCAGCCGGATTGAAGGCGCTCAATGAAAAGCACATGGCCATCCTGTGATCGTCATAGGTATGAATGCTGGCAGCCTTCCATTCGGCGGCCGTCGCCGGCGGCGTCACGCGAATGAAATCCGCGCCTTCTTCTACCGTGGCCCCGAGTTTGCGCAACTCGCACGCCATGGCGGCCAGGCGATCGGTCTCCTTCACGCGCCAACTCGCGATATTGCGCAAAGTACTGGATCCCCGGGCATACAGGGCCATGACCGCCAGCGTCATCGCCGCATCGGGAATGTGATTGCAGTCCAGGTCAATCGCTTCCAGTGGCCAACGGCCACGCGAAATCTCCAGCCAGTTCGCTCCGCTGACGATCTGCGCCCCCATGGCCCGTGCCGCATCGATGAAACGAATGTCGCCCTGTATCGAATCGACCCCAACGCCCTCGATACGGACATTTTTCTGGTCTGGACTATTTTCTGCGATGGCTCCAAGCGCCACAAAATAGCTGGCAGAAGAGGCATCCGCTTCAACATGCAGCACGCCAGGGGACTTGAAGCGGCTATTGGCTGGAATGGTGAACGACTGCCAGTCCTTGCGCACAACCTGAATGCCGAAACGCTGCAACAGTTTCAGCGTGATCTCAATATAGGGACGTGAAATCAGTTCGCCAACGACTTCAATGACGATATCCTGGCGGGCCACGAGTGGCAACGCGATTAACAACGCGGTAAGAAACTGACTCGACACGTCGCCACGAACGTGGATCGGTTTGTAGATTGAAAGTGTCGGCTTCCCGATGCGCAGTGGCGGGTAACCTGACTGCCCAAGATATTCGATGTCGCAGCCAAGTTGGCGCAAGGCGTCGACCAAATCACCAATCGGGCGCTCGTGCATGCGCGGCACTCCGCGCAATTCGAAGTCACCGCCCATGACCGCCAACGCCGCGGTAAGCGGGCGGATGGCTGTACCGGCGTTGCCCATGAACAACGCAGCCTTGCGGTTACGCGTTCGGCCGCCGATGCCATCGATCTCCACTGTGTTGCCACTTTGGCGCAAGCCGCAGTCGAGTCTGCGCAGGGCCTCAAGCATCACGCGGGTGTCATCCGAGTCCAGCACATCGTGGAGTGTGGTTGTACCCTCGCTCAGCGCCGACAACAGCAGCACGCGGTTGGAAATGCTTTTGGAGCCCGGCAGTACGATGGAACCGCCTGCGCTTGTCAGATGCGGGATATCGAGAAACGCAGTTGAAAACATTACTTCTGGTTTTGCGCCATGCGCCACTTGGCCCGGACCAGACTGGCCCGGTGAATCAGATCCTCCAGAGCTTCACCATTGCCGCCGGAGATCATCAGTTCCAGAGCCTCAAGGTTACGCTGGAAAATTGCCAATTGAGACAGCAGTTCTTCACGATTTGACAGCATCACGTCACGCCACATTTTGGCGTCGCTGGCGGCAATACGGGAGAAATCGCGAAAGCCCGGGCCGGCCAAAGACAGATATTCCTTGCCCTGCGGTTGGCCCGAGATGGCATTCATGAGAGCAAACGAGAGCAGATGCGGCAAATGGCTGATGGCGGCAAAGGCGGCATCATGGGATTCCGGTGACATCTGGACAACCTGACAACCCAGCGCACTCCATACAGCCACTGCCTTTTGCAGCTGGGCAGGGTGGGTCCGCTCAATCGGCGTCAAGATGACCTGCTTGCCGTGATAGAGGCCCGGGTCAGCATGTTCAACACCCGAAACTTCCCGACCGGCCACCGGATGAGCCGGTACGAACGACCCAATTTGCTCGCGCAATGCGCGCCGTCCGGCGTCAATGACGTCACGCTTGGTGGAGCCAACGTCCATGATCAGCATTTGCGGTGTGACCAGGTGCTGCATAGCTTTCAAGGTCACTTCGGTAGCCGCGACGGGTATTGCGATCAGCACAATGTCGGCACCCGTTACGGCGAGTTCGGCCGACACGGCCGCCACGTCAATTACGCCCAGTTGCCTTGCATGTTCGGTGCTCTCGGGAGATTTGCTGTAGCCGACGACCCGCTTCACGAGACCGGCTTGCTTGAGCGCCAGCGCAAACGAGCCGCCCATCAAACCACAACCAATCAGGCCCAATTGCTCAAACATCATTCAGTCACCGGGTAAGTGCCCAGCACTTTGTAGAAAGCGCTGAGTTGCTGCAGTTCCATCAACGCCAACGCGACATGCAGTTGCGATGGATGGCCCTGAATATCGATGTAGAAATAGTATTCCCACTGACCAGTGCGGGCCGGGCGTGACTCGAATCGGGTCATGGAGACACCATGCTTCTTCAGGGGTACCAGAAGGTCGTGCACGGCGCCGGGTTTGTTTGGGACCGACACCACCAGGCTGGTGCAGTCATTGCCCGACGGCGCTGGCGTACCACTGGTTTGTGGCAAACAGATGATGGCGAATCGGGTGCGGTTGTAGGCGTCATCCTGAATCGCGTGAGCCGCGATGTGCAGGCCGAACTGGGTTGCCGCGCGATCACTGGCCAGTGCCGCCCAAGCCGGGTTGGTGGTCGCGAGGCGGGCCCCTTCTGCGTTGCTGGAAACGGGTCGGCGCTCGGCCCGGGGCAAGTGCTTCGATAACCAGGCCTGGCACTGGGCCAGCGCCAGCGGATGGGCAAGCACTGCTTCAATACCGTCGAGCGAATTCTCCAACCTCAGCAAGTTGTGGCGAACCAGCAAAGTCACCTCGCCGATGACATGGGTCGGTGAATGCAGAAACAGGTCAAGTGAGCGCGTCACCATGCCCTCGGTGGAATTCTCGACGCCGACGACACCGTACTGCGCACTGCCGGCGGCTGTGGCATGGAATACTTCATCAAAGTTGGCACAGTAGATGAGGTCGGCGGCACCGCCAAAGAACTCAATTGCTGCCTGTTCACAAAAGGTACCGGCAGGCCCAAGGACGGCGACCCGCTGCGGCGCCTCAAGCGCCAGGCAGGCTGACATGATTTCGCGCCAGATGGCAGCGACATGGGGGTTTTTCAATGGTCCTGAATTGGCCAACTGGATCTTCTCGATGACCTGGGCAACGCGGTCGGGCCGGAAGAAAGATGTGCCTTCACGTTTCTTCACTTCTCCCACTTTTTCGGCAACCAGAGCGCGGCTATTCAGAAGCTGCAGCAATTGCTGATCGATAGCGTCAATCTGGACGCGCAATTCAGCCAAACTTGGCAGGACGGGGCTGGGTATGGTCATGGTCAGGCTCGGGTTCGCTCGAATTCCAGCATGAAGTCGACCAGGGATTGCACACCCTCGATGGGCATGGCGTTGTAGATGCTGGCACGCATGCCGCCGGCCGACTTGTGGCCCTTCAATTGCAGCAAACCGTGATTCTTCGCGCTTGCCAGAAAGGCCTCGTTGAGGCTTTCATCACGCAAAAAGAACGGTACATTCATGCGCGAGCGACAATGCGGTGCCACCTTGTTCAGATACAGCTGAGAACTGTCTATGGCCTGGTAGAGCAGCGCCGCCTTTGCCTTGTTGCGCGATTCGATGGCCTCAACACCGCCCTGACGCTTCAACCACTGAAATACCAGCCCCGCCATATAGATGGCGTAAGTTGGTGGGGTGTTGTACATTGACTGGTTGTCGGCTACTGTCTTGTAGTTCAATGCGCTGGGACAAATCGGCAATGCTCTGTTCAGAAGGTCTTCTCTGACAACCACCAGAGTAAGACCGGCAGGTCCAAGGTTCTTTTGGGCACCGGCAAACGCCAGTCCCACCCGACTCCAGTCCACTGGACGCGAGGCCACATGCGAAGAAAAGTCGATGACCAGTGGGGTGTCGTAGCCCATAGCCTTCAGGTCGGGCAGTTCGTCCCACTCAACGCCATGAATGGTCTCGTTGCTGCACAAATGCAGGTAGCTGGCACCCCGGCTGAGTTGCCAGCTATCCGGGGCCGGTAACGTGGTATGCCGGTCGGCTTCGCTGCTGGCAGCCAGGTTTGCCGTGCAATATTTGTGCGCTTCCAGCAAGGATTTTTGACTCCAGCTTCCAGTGACGACAAAGTCGACCACGCCGCCGCGGGAAAGATTCAAAGGTACGATGGCGTTTTCCACCAGGCCGCCGCCCTGCATGAAAAGAATCTTGAAATGATCCGGCACCGCCAGAAGTTCCCGCAGATCGGAGTGCGTTCGTTCATAGATTGAGATGAACTCTTTACCACGGTGGCTCATTTCCATCACGCTCATGCCGCTGCCGTGCCAATCCAGCATTTCGCTGGCTGCTTCTGTCAGAACCTCCTGCGGCATGACCGCCGGACCGGCAGAGAAGTTAAAGGGTCGCTTCATCACAATCCACTCAGCAATCAGCTCGCCGTATCGATATCACCTTCAGCATCACCCGAAGCGTCATCCGCCGGTGGGTTGGCGTCGTTCTCGACGATCCGTTGCAAGCCGCTCAATTTGGAACCTTCGTCCAGACCGATCAGAGTGACACCTTGCGTGGCTCGGCCGAGTTCGCGGATTTCACTGACGCGGGTGCGCACCAAAACCCCCTTGTCTGTGATCAGCATGATTTCGTCGTCAGCATGCACCAGCGTTGCGGCCACGACCTTGCCATTGCGTTCCGACTGGGTGATGGCGATCATGCCTTTGGTGCCACGGCCATGGCGCGTGTATTCGGTAATGCTGGTGCGCTTTCCAAAGCCGTTCTGGGTGGCAGTCAAAACACTTTGCTGTTCATCTTCGGCGACCAGCATGGCGATCACGCTCTGACCTTCTTCAAGCATCATGCCGCGCACACCGCGCGCCTGGCGGCCCATCGGACGTACATCGTTTTCGTCAAAGCGTACTGCTTTGCCGCCGTCACTGAATAGCATGACGTCGTGCTTCCCGTCTGTCAGCGAGGCGCCGATCAGAAAGTCGCCCTCGTCCAGGTCGACAGCAATGATCCCGGCCTTGCGCGGGTTGTTGAATTCGTCGAGCGTGGTCTTCTTGACCGTACCCATGCTGGTGGCCATGAACACGTACTGGTCAGACGGAAAGCTGCGCTTTTCGCCGGTCAGCGGCAGCACCACAGTAATCTTTTCGCCCTCGGTCAACGGGAACATGTTGACAATCGGGCGTCCACGTGAACCGCGCGAGCCTTGCGGGACTTCCCATACTTTGAGCCAGTAAAGGCGGCCACGGTTGCTGAAGCAAAGAATGTAATCGTGCGTGTTGGCGATGAAGAGCTGGTCCACCCAATCGTCTTCTTTGGTCGCAGTCGCCTGTTTGCCCCGGCCGCCGCGCTTCTGGGCGCGGTATTCACTCAGTGGTTGACTCTTGATATAACCGCTGTGCGACAGCGTTACCACCATGTCGGTTGGCGTGATCAGGTCTTCAGTGCTGAGGTCAAACGAGCTGTGCTCCACCAAGCTGCGGCGGGCGCCCAGCCGTGTTTCGCCAAATTCGGCTTTGATCACGCCGAGCTCTTCGCTGATGATGGTGGAGACCCGCTCGGGTCTGGTGAGGATGTCGAGCAGATCATCGATCTCGGCCATGACCTCTTTGTACTCGGCGACGATCTTGTCCTGTTCCAGTCCAGTCAGGCGCTGCAAGCGCATTTGCAGAATTTCCTGCGCCTGGGTGTCCGACAGGCGGTACAGACCATCGTGGCCCATGCCATACGCACTTTCCAGACCGTCGGGCCGGTAGTCGTCAGCATTGACGACGCCGCCATCGGCGCGGGTGCGGGTGAGCATTTCGCGTACCAGTTTGCTGTCCCAGGGTGTGGCCATTAGTTCGGCCTTTGCCACCGGGGGGGTCGGCGCGTTACGGATGATGGCAATAAAGTCGTCGATGTTGGCCAGTGCAACCGCCAGACCTTCCAGTACGTGGCCGCGCTCGCGCGCCTTGCGCAAGTTGAAAACGGTGCGCCGCGTCACAACTTCGCGACGGTGCTGCAAAAATACTTCGACCAGGTCTTTCAGATTGCACAGCTTGGGTTGGCCATTGATCAGGGCCACCATGTTCATGCCGAAGGTGTCCTGCAACTGGGTCTGCTTGTACAGGTTGTTGAGAACCACTTCCGGTACTTCACCGCGCTTCAACTCGATGACCAGGCGCATTCCGGACTTGTCCGACTCGTCCTGAATGTGGCTGATACCTTCGATTTTCTTTTCGTGCACCAGTTCGGCCATGCGTTCCTGCAGCGTCTTTTTGTTGACCTGATAGGGCAACTCATCGACGATGATGGCCTGGCGCTGGCCTTTGTCGATGTCCTCAAAATGGCATTTGGCGCGCATCACCACCTTGCCGCGGCCCGTGCGGTAGCCGTCCTTGACACCGTTGATGCCATAGATGATGCCGGCGGTGGGAAAATCGGGCGCCGGAATGATTTCCATCAGTTCATCGATTGAGGCTTGGGGGTTGCGCAACAAGTGCAGGCATGCGTCCACCACTTCGTTCAGGTTGTGCGGTGGAATGTTGGTAGCCATGCCGACAGCAATACCGCCCGAACCGTTGACCAGCAAGTTGGGGAACCGGGTGGGCATGACCAGCGGCTCTTTCTCGGAACCGTCGTAATTGGGGCCGAAGTCAACGGTTTCCTTGTCCAGATCAGCCAGCAACTCGTGTGCAATTTTTGCGAGGCGGATTTCGGTGTAACGCATGGCTGCCGCGCTGTCGCCGTCGACCGAACCGAAATTACCCTGGCCATCCACCAGCATGTGGCGCATCGAAAAATCCTGCGCCATCCGGACAATGGTGTCGTAGACCGACTGATCGCCGTGCGGGTGGTATTTACCAATGACGTCACCGACAATGCGCGCTGACTTTTTGTAGGGACGATTCCAGTCGTTATTGAGCTCATGCATGGCAAACAGCACGCGCCTGTGCACCGGTTTCAGACCATCGCGTGCATCGGGAAGGGCACGACCGACGATGACGCTCATGGCGTAATCGAGGTAACTCCGGCGCATTTCCTCTTCAAGACTGATGGGCAGAGTTTCTTTGGCGAACTGGGTCATGGGGTGGTTGTGGCTCGGGCTGTGTGTCAAAGGCAACTACTGATTCTAAATGGCAAGTGTTGTGGCGTGTGTGCAACGGTGAGCTGTCTTTAGGAGCCAGTTTTGAAATCCAAAAGCCCAGCCTGCCAGTTTGGGTTTAAGGTCGAATCTGAGTGTGGCACAATGAGGCGAACGCAGTAAATGATGGGCATTTAAGGCGTCCTAGAAATATTCGCCGCGCTGCTGCGGCTTTCCCTTAGGAGAACCATGATGAAAATGAACAAATTGGCAATGCTGGTTGCTGCTGCAGCACTTTCTGCCGTTGCTGGCGCACAAACCATCGACAACTGGCGTAATGGCACTTCGGAACTGGTCTGGAAAAACGGTAGCAACGAACTGTGCTGGCGCGATGCATTCTGGACGCCCGCTACGGCGGCTCCTGGTTGCGATGGCGCGATCGTTCCTCCGGCTCCGGCACCAGTTGCCGCCCCAGCCCCTGCTCCTGCTCCTGCTCCCGCTGTAGTTGCACCGGCACCTAAGCCGGCTCCAGCCCCGGTTCCGGCCCCGCAGCCACCTGCAGCGACCAAAGTGACCTACGCGGCCGATGCTTTCTTTGACTTCGACAAGTCAGTACTGAAGGCAGAAGGCAAAGCCAAGCTGGATGACCTGGTTGGTAAAGTGAAAGCCATCAACCTGGAAGTCATCATTGCCGTTGGCCATACGGACTCTGTTGGCAGTGATGCTTACAACCAAAAGCTGTCTGTCAGGCGCTCTGAAGCTGTCAAGGCTTATCTGGTGACCAAGGGCATCGAGAAGAACCGCGTGTACACCGAAGGCAAGGGCGAAAAGCAGCCTGTGGCTGACAATAAGACCAAAGAAGGTCGAGCCAAGAACCGTCGCGTTGAAATTGAAGTGGTTGGCACTCGCGCGAATAAGTAGCATCAACCGTAAGCGGTTACAAGCCGCAGCAAAAAACCCCGCTTGGCGGGGTTTTTTGTTTTACGGATAATCGCATCATGAACCCAACATTGAACGCGGATCCGGCCGAGCTGGCCAAATTTTCTGACCTGGCCCATCGCTGGTGGGACTTGGATGGCGAATTTCGCCCTTTACATCAAATCAATCCTCTGCGACTGGACTGGCTCAATGGTCTTTTCCCCATCAAGGGGCGACAGGTCCTTGATGTAGGCTGCGGCGGAGGCATCCTGGCCGAAGCCATGGCGCGCAGTGGAGCCCAGGTGACCGGAATCGATCTGGCCTCCAAGGCGCTTAAAGTGGCCCAATTGCACGCGCTGGAAGCAGAAACGCCGAACCTGCAGTACAGGGAAATCAGCGTCGAAGGATTGGCTCAGCAGGAAGCGCAGAAATATGACGTGGTGACTTGCATGGAAATGCTTGAACATGTGCCCGATCCGGCTTCAGTGGTGCGTGCTTGCGCGGCGCTGGTCAAGCCGGGTGGATGGGTCTTTTTTTCTACATTGAACCGAAATCCAAAGTCATTTTTGTTCGCGATTGTGGGCGCCGAGTATGTGCTCAATTTGTTGCCACGAGGCACTCATGAATTCGCAAAAATGATCCGCCCCAGTGAACTTGCCGGTTACTGTCGTGCTGTCGATCTTGATCTGCGGCACTCACGCGGCATGGCGTACAACCCGTTGACACGACATTACTGGCTGAATGCCGACACCAGTGTCAATTATCTTTTTGCGACCCAAAAGGCGCAGAACTCTTAAAATTTCCGGCCCTCGAAGTTCTCGTGGCGCACCATCAGTCTGGAATCACCGCACTGACTGCCGCTCCGGCAGCCTTGGCAGTAACTTTCACACCGGTGGCAATGACCGTAACCGCAGCATCGGCAACGGCAATTGCGGCGCAACCCGTCAGACACATTGACAGCAGCAAGATCACTAGCAGTCGGTTTGGTTCCATATCCGTGTCCGGTTAATGGGGTTGTGCAGTAAAACTGATGTCAGAGATCAATTTTCGATACCCGATAGCATCGGGAAGCCAACAGTCAGTCAGGAGCGGCCAAACACCGCAGCATTGAAAGTTGACCAAATAAATAATGGTCGGAATGAGAGGATTCGAACCTCCGACCCCTTCGTCCCGAACGAAGTGCGCTACCAGGCTGCGCCACATTCCGAAATTTCTGTAATCCCGCAGCTGGAGAATCAAGACTGACGCTCAAGCAACTGAGCGGCCAATTGTATCAAACACTCTGTGTGAAGGCCTGCTGGAAATTGTTGGGCGGCAGCGATGGCCCGCTGTGCTTCCTGCGTCGCCGCCAGTCGGGCTACATCCAGTGCACCGGTTGATTTGACGATGTCAACAACTTGATTGAGCATCGAAACGCCACCCGTCTCAATGGCTGTTTTAACAATGTTTCGTTGCTCGGAGGTGCCGCGCTGCATGGCGGCAATCAGGGGTAGCGTCGCTTTGCCTTCACGCAGATCGTCGCCAACGTTTTTTCCCATCACGCCGGCTTCGCCCGTGTAATCCAGCACGTCATCGATGACTTGAAAGGCGGTGCCGATGGCTTGTCCATAGTCCGCACAAAGTTCTTCCATCTCAGGTTCGCTGTTGGCGAGAATTGCGCCGACTCTGGCACTGGCTTCAAACAATTTGGCTGTCTTCGAGCGAATAACTTGTATGTATCCAGTCTCATCCAGCGCCGCGTTGTGCATATTCATCAACTGCAGCACTTCGCCTTCGGCGATGACATTGGTGGCGTCGGCCAGAACTTCCATCACCCGCATGTTCTGAGCGTCGACCATCATCTGAAAGGCGCGGGAATACAGAAAATCGCCTACCAGCACGCTGGCCGGATTGCCAAAGGTTTCGTTGGCTGTGGCGTTGCCGCGGCGCATTGACGAGTCGTCGACCACGTCGTCATGAAGCAAGGTCGCCGTGTGGATGAATTCCACGACGGCTGCCAAGTTGAAGCGCTGGTCACCGCGATAGCCCAGCGCACCGCAGGTCAAAAGCAGCAGGGCGGGTCGGAGGCGTTTGCCACCGGCAGCGATGATATAGCGTGAAACCTGACCGATCAGCGGCACGCCTGAGTTCAGTCGGCGGGCAATGACCTGATCAACCTCACGCATATCCTGCGCGATGATGGACAAGGGTGCTGCGGTGCTGGATGAATTGACTTGCAAGGCAAATAGGCGGTTGGATGCCCCGATTATAGAAAGCCGAAAGAGCTGAGATTCAGGCTGGAGTCGGCGTGGCTTAGGAATTTCCCAATGTGATATAGTAACGGGCTCTGTGAAAATCCGTTTGCAGAGCTAATATGAAGAGGTCAACATGTACGCGGTCATAAAAACCGGCGGCAAGCAATATCGGGTTGCAGCCGGCGAAAAAATTAAAGTAGAACAGATTGCTGCGGACGTAGGCCAAGAGATTGTGTTCGACCAGGTTTTGGCAGTCGGAAACGGCGCAGAATTAAAGGTGGGTACTCCCTTGGTGTCCGGCGCAACAGTGAGTGTCACGGTAGTGGCGCACGGCAAGCACGACAAGGTCGGCATTTTCAAGATGCGCCGTCGCAAGCATTACCAGAAACGTCAAGGACATCGTCAGCAATACACCGAACTGCTGGTTGGCGTCATCAAAGCCTGACAAGGAACCATCATGGCACAGAAAAAAGGCGGCGGCTCTACGCGAAATGGGCGCGATTCGCAGCCCAAAATGCTGGGTGTGAAGAAGTTCGGTGGTGAACTGATCAGCGCCGGTTCGATCATTGTTCGGCAGCGTGGAACCCGGTTCCACCCGGGTACCAATGTAGGCCTCGGCAAGGACCATACCCTGTTCGCGCTGGTGGATGGCAACGTGGTGTTTGCCACCAAAGGCCCGTTGAACAAGCAGACGGTGAGCGTTATCTCGGCGTAATTTGCTGGAAATTTCCAAATGAAACCCTGCGCGCGGCGCGGGGTTTTTCGTTTTTAAAGTCTGAAATCATGAAGTTCGTTGACGAAGCCTACATTGACGTCTCTGCCGGAGACGGTGGCGCCGGCTGCGTCTCGTTCCGGCATGAAAAATACAAGGAATTCGGTGGACCCAACGGGGGCGATGGCGGTCGGGGCGGCCATGTTTTTGCCGTGGCCGACCCCAACCTCAACACCCTGGTTGATTTTCGATTTTCCAGGAGGCATGACGCCAAGCGCGGTGAACATGGCATGGGGTCTGACATGTTTGGCGCCGCGGGCGACGACATCACGCTGAAAATGCCGGTCGGGACCGTCATCTCGGATGCAGAAACCGGTGAAATTTTGTTCGAGTTATTGAAACCTGGCGAGGTCATCACCATTGCCAAGGGCGGCGATGGCGGATTCGGCAATATGCGTTTCAAGAGCGCCATCAACCGTGCGCCGCGGCAAAAGACGCCAGGCTGGCCGGGAGAAAAACGCGATCTCAAGCTCGAGCTCAAGGTCTTGGCCGACGTGGGTCTGCTGGGTCTGCCGAATGCCGGCAAATCAACCCTGATTTCTGCTATCTCCAATGCCCGGCCGCGCATCGCCGATTACCCGTTCACTACGCTGCATCCCAATCTGGGCGTTGTGCGGGTTGGGCCGGAGCAGAGCTTTGTGGTGGCCGATTTGCCCGGTTTGATTGAAGGTGCGTCCGAGGGAGCCGGCCTGGGTCACCTGTTTCTGCGCCACTTGCAGCGAACGCGACTGCTGCTTCATGTGATTGACATGGCACCGTTTGATGACGGCGTCGACATTGTTGCGCAGGCCAGGGCGATTGTGAATGAACTCAAGAAGTACGATCCTGCCCTGTATGCCAAACCGCGCTGGCTGGTCCTGAACAAACTGGACATGGTGCCGGTGGAACATCGAGCAGCACTGGTCAAGGACTTCGTCAAGCGCCTGAAATTCAAAGGGCCGGTGTTCGAAATTTCCGCGCTGACGCACGAGGGTTGTGAATCTATGGTCAAAACCATTTACCAGCACGTCAAGGCGCAGCAGCGGGCCGAACAAGAGCCGGAAGCGGTAGACCCGCGTTTTGCGCCTGATTCTGAATGAATGCTTCGATCTTGTTGCGTGAGGCCAGACGCATTGTCATCAAAGTGGGCTCCAGTCTGGTGACCGACGAGGGGCGCGGACTCGATGAGGCAGCGATCGGTGAATGGTGCCGCCAGATGTCCTTGCTGGTGCAAGACCGACGCGAGGTCATCATGGTTTCCAGCGGCGCGATTGCCGAGGGTATGAAGCGTCTGGGTTGGTCCACCAGGCCGCGCGAAATCCATGAATTACAGGCGGCTGCCGCAGTGGGTCAGATGGGTTTGGCCCAGATGTACGAGAGCAAACTGCGCGAGAATGGCTTGCGCAGTGCCCAAGTTCTGCTGACCCACGCTGACCTGGCTGATCGGGAGCGCTATCTTAACGCCCGCTCAACGCTGTTGACGCTGCTCAAAATGGGGGTAGTGCCGGTCATCAATGAAAATGATACGGTCGTTAACGATGAAATCAAGTTCGGTGACAACGATACGCTGGGTGCTCTGGTGGCCAATCTGGTCGAGGCGGATGTCCTTGTCATCCTGACCGATCAAAAGGGTCTGTACGACGCCGATCCACGGAAGAATTCGGCTGCTCGGCTGGTTCATCAAGCAAAGGCGGGTGACCCATCGCTGGAACTGATGGCTGGCGGTGCCGGTTCCAGCCTTGGGCGCGGTGGCATGATTACCAAAATACTGGCAGCCAAAAGAGCGGCTGGCTCGGGCGCTTCCACCGTGATCGCCTGGGGGCGTGAGTCAGATGTTCTGCTACGACTCGCCCAGGGTGAGTGGATTGGCACACTATTGGTGGCTCAGACGCAAAAGATCCAGGCACGCAAGCAATGGATTGCCGATCATTTGCAACTGCGTGGCTCGGTAACGGTGGACGCTGGCGCGGTCACCAAGTTGCGCGAGGAGGGCAAGAGTCTTTTGCCCATTGGCATGACCGCTGTAGACGGGGATTTTTCGCGTGGTGACGTGATTGCCATACGCGATGCCGTCGGATCCGAGATGGCACGTGGCTTGGCCAATTACGCCAGTGGGGAGGCACGTCTTGTTTGTGGCAGGCCTTCCAGCGAGTTCGAAAAATTACTGGGCTACCTCGCAGAGCCAGAAATGGTACACAGAGACAATCTGGTTTTGACCCGACAAGACCGGTAGAGCACGATGTCCCGGCTCACTGAGATTTTTCAGGACGTTGCGAGAAACACGCTGTTTGAGGGTCGGGTTCAAAGGTGCCACCGGGTGGCAACTCATAACTGGCTCCCGGCACTCCCTCCTGCTCCGGTCCTTGATCCTGATCGTGCGGTCGCATGCCTTGTCGCAGGAATCGGTTTCTGTATTCGTTGCGTGGAATATGGCGGGCCAATTCGGTCAAGGCCATTTCATACACGCCACGCTTGAACTCGACGACAGCGTCCAACGGAACCCAGTAGTCGTTCCAGCGCCAGGCGTCGAATTCGGGGTGATCAGTTGCGCGCAGGTTCAAGTCCCAGTCGTTGCCAAGCAACTGCAACAGATACCAGATTTGTTTCTGGCCTTTGTAATGGCCACGCGCATCGCGGCGAATGTATCTGTCCGGCACCTCATAGCGCAACCAGTCCCGGGTACGGGCCAATATGCGAATGTGCTCCCGCTGGAGCCCCACCTCCTCATGAAGTTCACGAACCATGGCCTGTTCAGGGGTTTCACCCCGATCAATGCCACCCTGCGGAAACTGCCACGAGTGGGTACGTATTCGCTTGCCCCAGAACACCTGATTCTTCTGGTTGAGCAGGATGATGCCGACATTGGGCCGAAAGCCGTCCCGGTCAAGCATAATCAAACCCCAATTTTTAAACTGCTTCCATTATGCACAGCAAGCGTTGCGTATCAAGAGGCGTAGCCCTTAGTTTTCCAGAAACCAGCCCATGAAAGCCTCACAATTTTTTATTTCCACTCTCAAAGAAGCCCCGGCAGACGCCGAAGTCGTCAGTCATCAATTGATGACACGTGCTGGCATGATCAAGAAATTGGGCGCCGGCATTTACACGCTGATGCCGCTGGGCTTGCGCGTGGTCCGTAAGATCGAGGCCATCGTGCGCGAAGAAATGAATCGTGCCGGAGCGGTGGAACTGTGTATGCCGGTCGTGCAACCAGCCGAGTTATGGCAGGAGACCGGGCGTTTTGAGACCAATGGCCCGGAGTTGCTGCGAATCAAGGACCGCCATGATCGTGATTTCGTGATTCAACCAACCAGTGAAGAGGTGGTGACAGATATCGCGCGTCAGGAAATAAGGAGCTATAAGCAGTTGCCAAAGAATTTTTACCAGATTCAGACCAAATTTCGCGATGAGCGGCGCCCCCGCTTCGGTCTGATGCGCGGTCGTGAATTCATCATGAAAGATGCTTACAGTTTTGACCGCGATCTCGACGCGGCCAAGCATAGCTACCAAATCATGAGCGCTGCCTACCGCCGCATCTTTGACCGCTTCGGCTTGCGCTATCGCGCTGTGGCGGCTGACAGTGGTGCCATCGGCGGTGATATGAGCGAAGAGTTCCAGGTGATTGCCGAGACCGGCGAAGATGCCATTGTTTACTGCCCGGACAGTGATTACGCGGCCAACATGGAGAAGGCGGCGGCCCTGGCTCCGGCCGGGTCGCGTCCCGCACCTGGTGTACCGATGGTCAAGACGCCCACGCCGGGCCAGAGTACCTGTGCCGAAGTTGCCGAACTGCTGGGAGTGCCATTGCAGCGCACCGTCAAATCGCTGGTGTTGGCTACCGACCAGCTCAATGAAGCAGGCAGACTGATCGATAGCCAAGTCTGGTTGCTGCTGCTGCGGGGTGACCATGACATGAACGAGGTCAAGGTCACCAAGCTGCCCGGATTGGCCGAGTTCCGCTTTGCCACCGAAGCTGAAATTAAAGAACACTTTGGTTGCGAGCCTGGCTACCTGGGCCCGATCGGTTTGAAGAGACCGGTTCATATTGTGGTAGACCGTGAAGTGGCGGCCATGAGTGACTGGATTTGCGGCGCCAATGAGGCCGACTTCCACATCACCGGCGTCAACTGGGGGCGTGATTTGTTGGAGCCCGTGCTGGTAGCTGATATCCGTAATGTCATGGCCGGTGATGCCTCGCCCGATGGCAAGGGAGCGCTGGCGATCGAGCGCGGCATCGAAGTGGGCCATGTGTTTGTGCTTGGCACCAAGTACAGCAAACCCATGAATGCCACTTTTCTGGACGTCAACGGCAAACCTCAATTCATGGAGATGGGCTGCTACGGCATCGGCATCACGCGCCTACCTGCCGCAGCGATCGAACAAAATCACGACGAGCGCGGGATCATCTGGCCCGATGCACTGGCGCCCTTCACCGTGGTCCTGTGCCCGATCAGCCCGGATCGCTTTCCAGGAGTCAAGGCTGCGGCTGACCAGCTCTATGCTGACTTGTTGGCCGCTGGTGTTGATGAGATGCTGGACGACCGGGGTGAACGCCCCGGCGCTATGTTTGCCGACTGGGAATTGATAGGGGTTCCGCATCGGATCACGATCGGTGACCGTGGCCTGAAGGCAGGCGAGGTCGAATACCAACACCGTCGTGACACGGTAGCCACTGTGGTGTCGTTGAATGAAATATTCAATTTCATGCAGATCAGAATGAAGGTCTGACGCGTGTTGCCATGATTTCAAGGAGAACCGGTGTCCTGTCAGTGCTGGCAGGTTTGACCTTGTTCCATCATGGGTTGTCGGCGGCAGGTGCGCAAATCGAGGAGCCTCTGGTCGATGCAGTGCGCTCGGCTTTGTCGTCGGCCGTCGCCAACAGTGCACCTCCAGTGCCGGAGTTTTCCGACACCGAGTCCCGCCTCAGGTATCTGCGCTGGCTGGGGCGTATGAGCGGGCGCCTGAAGAAACAAAAGCCGGATTGGGACGTTCGCAAGGAGTTTTTACAGACCGTCTGGTACGAAAGTCGACGTGCCGGGTTGGACCCGGCCCTGGTATTGGGCTTGGTTCAGGTGGAGAGTAACTTCCGCAAATTTGCGCTGAGCAGCGTTGGTGCACGCGGTTACATGCAGGTCATGCCGTTCTGGACCCGTCTGCTGGGCGACGGCGACGCCGGCAAACTATTTCATATGCAGACCAATCTGCGCTTTGGCTGCGTCATCCTGCGGCACTATCTGGACCGCGAGCAGGGCGATCTGTTTATGGCACTCGGGCGCTACAACGGTTCACGCGGAAAGGCCCCGTACCCGAATGCCGTGCTCGGTGCCAAAAGACAGTGGGACTAGTGTTACCAGTCCCTAGGCCAAGGCCGTCTTCAGTTCGCCGGATTCGTGCATTTCCATCATGATGTCCGATCCGCCAATAAATTCACCCTTGATGTAGAGCTGCGGGATGGTGGGCCAATGGCTGTATTGCTTGATGCCGGAGCGTATCTCCTCGTCTTCAAGGACGTTTACCGTCTTGACAGTCTTGAGGTCAACACCGCAGGCCTCCAGAATCTGAATCGCACGGCCCGAAAAGCCACATTGCGGGAAACTGGCGTTGCCCTTCATGAACAAAACAATTGGATTCGATTTAACCAGTTCGTCGATGCGTTGTTGTGTGTCGGTCATAGTTCAATCCCTCTTGCGTTAATGCGTCGATTATTCCATCTTCGGACCGGGTGTGTCGAAAGAGCCCAAACAAGCCCTTGATTTCGGCTGCCCAGTATCCCCTAAACTCCATGCCCATGGTCAACGACATGCTGATATTGGGTTATGAATCGTCATGCGATGAGACCGGTGTCGCATTGGTTCATACGGGTGGAACTCGCCTGCCGCGGCTGTTGGCGCATGCCCTGCACAGTCAGATCGAAATGCACCAGGCGTATGGTGGGGTGGTTCCGGAACTGGCCAGCCGCGACCATATCCGCCGCGTCTTGCCCTTGACGCAGCAGGTGCTGACGGAGGCAGGGCGCACTCTAGCAGAAGTGGATGTGCTGGCTTTCACGCGCGGCCCTGGTCTGGCCGGAGCCTTGCTGGTGGGGTCTGGTGTGGCCTGTGCGCTGGCGGCCGCGTTGGGCAAACCGGTGCTGGGTGTGCATCACCTGGAAGGTCACTTGCTGTCTCCGTTCTTGAGCGCCGATCCACCCGAGTTCCCGTTCGTTGCGCTGCTGGT
>JBBQZA010000041.1:0-17664 GCA_038208175.1 Burkholderiales bacterium | reverse complement strand
GTGCGCCTTGCACGCCACTTATGGTCAATGGGCAAGCCGCAGTGCCGGTCTGGCGCAGCGTCTGCTGGAGCTGGGGCTGCAGCAGGGGGATCGGGTCGTGCTGTTCATGCGCAACCACCCGCGCTACCTGGAAATTCTGTGGGGCGCCTGGTGGGCCGGTCTGGTGGTGGTGCCGGTCAATGCCAAGCTGCACCCGGTCGAAGTCGAGTGGATCATTGATAACGCACAGGTGCGCTGGGGCTTTGTCACCAGCGATGTGGCGCCGGCAGCACTGGCCGGTTTGCAACGCCAGATCGATGTTGAAAGCCAGGAGGCGGATGCCTTGCTGGCGCCGCTGGCCGACTTCACGGCAGTGCCGGTGGCGGAACGTGAGCCCGATTCGCTGGCCTGGCTGTTTTACACCAGTGGCACCACCGGACGGCCCAAGGGCGTGATGATCACGCAGCGCAACCTGATGACCATGGGGCTGACCTATTTTGTCGATGTCGATGCCGTGTCAGCAGAAGACGCGATTGTTTACGCCGCCCCGATGTCGCACGGCGCCGGTCTGTACGCGATCCCGCACCTGATGGCGGGCGCGCGCCACGTGGTGCCGGCCTCCGGCGGGGTTGATCCGGCCGAGCTGTTTGCACTGGGACGCGCCATCGGACCGCTCTCCACGTTTGCGGCGCCGACCATCGTCAAGCGCCTGGTGGACCATGTCGAGCAAACCGGTCTGACAGCGCAGGACGCCGCGGCGTCGTTCAAAACGATCGTCTACGGCGGCGCGCCGATGTATGTGGCCGACATCCAGCGCGCGCTGCGCCTGATGGGTCCGCGCTTTGTGCAGATTTACGGCCAGGGCGAAACGCCGATGGTCGCGACCGCGCTATCACGTGAACTGCTGGCAGACAGCAGCCACCCGCGCTATCTGGAACGCATCGCTTCGGTCGGCGTGGCACAGACCCCGGTGCAACTGCGTGTCGCTGATTCACAAGGTGATTCCTTGCCGATGGGCGAAGTGGGAGAAGTTCTGGTCAAGGGCGACAGTGTCATGGCCGGCTACTGGGGCAACCCGCAGGCCAGCGCCGCCGCTATTCAGGACGGCTGGCTCTTCACCGGTGATGTCGGCAGCCTCGATGCCGACGGCTTTCTGACGCTGAAGGACCGCTCCAAGGACCTGATCATCAGCGGCGGCTCCAACATCTACCCGCGCGAAGTGGAGGAGGTTCTGTTGACGGCGATCGGCGTGGCCGAGGTGGCGGTGGTCGGTGCGCTCGACTCCGAGTGGGGCGAAGTGGTGGTGGCCTTTGTCGTCGCGGAGCCGGGTGCCGGCTTGACGGAACACGCGCTGAACCAACACTGCCTGGCGCAGATGGCACGTTTCAAGCGCCCGAAGCGCTATCTGTTCGTCAATGAATTGCCGAAGAACAACTACGGCAAGGTGCTGAAAACCGAGCTGCGGCTACGCCTGACCGACCTGTAGGCAGTTCGTTGCAATGGCCTCTATTGTCAAACTGTGAGCATGCTGTGAGTTCCCCTATTGAACCTATTGGCGGCAGCCCGAGGGCTGGCAGGTACCCGCGTTCCATCAATCTATTGGCGCTCGGCTCGTTGCTGGTTTGGGCCGTGCTCGCCTTCTGTCAGCCAGCTTGGGCGCAGAAGCCGCCTACCGAATCTGCGGCGGCGCTGCGAGCCAAGTTTCTGGAGTTGCAAGCGCAGATGCGCTCCAACATTTTCAAAGAACCGCTGTACCTGAGTTCGCGCGATGAAGCGAATCGGTCCGAAGGCGACGTGTATGCTGAAGTCGTGCATCCGTTTGCGCAGGTTGGTGCAGCGTTTAAATCCGGAGCCACGGTCTGCGAATTGTTGTTCCTGCATTTGAATGTCCGCGCTTGTCTGCCTGCACCGGTTGCTGGCGGCGAGTCACTCGCGCTGTCGTTCGGACCCAAGCGCGCGACGGCACCCGGTTTGCGCTACCAAATGAGCTATGTTCTGCGCATCGAGGCCTCCGAGCCTGCTTATCTCAGGGCCACGCTGACTGCGGCCGAAGGGCCGCTGTCGACCCGCGATCATCGCATTGTGGTTGAAGTGGCAGCTATCGACGCCAGCCGCTCCGTGGTGCACTTGGGCTATGCCTACAACTATGGAGTAGTCGCCAGGATGGCGATGCAGGTCTACCTGGCGACGGTGGGAAGATCGAAGATCGGGTTTACCGTCATGGGCCAGGAGGTCGATGGTCGGCCACAGTACGTGCGCGGTGAACGAGCCTCGATCGAGCGCAACGTCATGCGCTACTATTTTGCCGTGCTGGCGTGCAGCAATGTGAAAACCGGGTCAGTGCAGGAGCGAACCGAGACACGCTTGCGCGGGTGGTTCGCGCTGACCGAGCGCTACGCCGAGCAACTTCATGAACTTGATCTGGACGAGTATCTGCAGGAAAAGCATGATGATTTGGCTGCAGCAGCCTTGAAGAAAGGGGCAAATTCTTGAGGGAAACCGTCTCAGTAAAAAGCCTGTGAGTTAGCCCAGACCACACTGGTTTGAGTGGTACCGGGGTTGCTAAACCGATGTGGCAAAGAACTGTTGAAACGAAACGAGTCGCCCTCGTAGAGCACGACGATTCGACCGTCTACTGTCAGCTCAAGCGTGCCGGCCAATACCAGACCGCCTTCTTCGCCGAGGTGTGTGTAAGTCTCGGGCCCAGACTGGCCACCGGGCCGGATGGAACAGAGATAAATCTGCATCTCGCCAGCCAGATCGGGTGACAGCAGTTCCTTGGTGACGCCGTAAGAACCCAGATCCAGGCGTCGGCGTGAGCCTCGGCGCACCACCAGGCCCTGCTCCGCTGCGTCCGGCGCCGGGCCATTGTCGAAGAGCCAGCTCACCGGAATACCCAAGGCGGCGCAAATCACAGTCAGTGATTTGAGTGATGGCGAGGACAGACCACGCTCGATCTGGCTGAGCAAGCCTACCGACAAACCCGACTGTTGCGACAGCTCGCTCAAGGTCAGGTCCTTGATGCGCCGACGCTGACGCAATTGGGCGCCAAGCCCTTTTTTCTGGGCGTCGGTGGACGCCGCAATTTGGTGTTTCATAGCCCCTCAACCCTGGTCATTGTCTGCCCGCTACGCCTTCGATGAAATTGTGTTGACATCGCTTCCTTCAGTATGTATTATGAAATAAATGATGCAAATTTTCAATTTAATTGAAAATTTCCTTAAATAAGAATTGGAGTAGACATGTCTCAACCGCACTGTTCATCCCTTTGGGCGAACACCGCATCGCCCGATATCGAGAGTTCGGCTCTGCAAGGCAGCGCGGTGGCCGAGGTGGTCATTGTGGGTGCCGGCTTCACGGGTTGCGCTGCGGCGCTGGCACTGGCTTTGCGCGGCAGCAAGGTCAGGGTGCTCGAAGCCAACAGTGTGGGTTGGGGCGCTTCCGGGCGGACCGGCGGACAGGTGATTCCGGGTTTGAAATTCGATCCGGACGAGCTGGTTGCGATGTTTGGGACGGAACTCGGTCCGCGCATGGTGGCAGCGGCCGGCAGCGTCGGCGACGAAGTGTTTGGCTTGATCGAGCGTCACGCGATTGCCTGCGACGCCCAGCGCAAGGGCTGGTTGCAGCCGGCGTTTTCCAGCCGCTCACTGGAGTTGGGTTTGCGCCGTTGCAAGCAGTGGCAGGACCATGGGGCGCCGGTGGGTCCGGTCAGCAAGGAGCGCATGGCGCAACTGCTGGGCACCGGTCACTACCTCGGTGGCTGGGAAGACCGCCGTGCCGGTCACGTGCAACCAATGTCCTTTGTGCGCGGGCTGGCCGCCACAGCGCAGAAGGCCGGCGCCATTTTCCATGGCGACTCCCCCGCGACCTCGCTGACTCGCCAGGGCGCCAAGTGGCGCATCACCACTTTGAAAGGGGCGGTCGAGGCCGATCAGGTTTTGATCGCCACCAACGGCTACACCGATGGCCTGTGGCCCGGACTGGTCAGGACCGTGGTTCCGATGATGAGTTTTCAGGCTGCCACCGTGCCCTTGCCGGAGGCCTTGGGCAAAGCGATTCTGCCCGAGGGTCACTGCGCCTCCGACACGCGCCGTCTGTTGTGGTACTTCCGGCGCGATGCTCACGGCCGTCTTATCATGGGCGGGCGCGCGCCTTATCGGGAAGATCTTGGAGCCGCCGATGCGGACTACGTGCGCAACGCTGTAAACGTGCTGTACCCGCAACTCGTCAACACGCCGTTTGAATTCAACTGGGCCGGCAAGGTGGCGATGACCGAAGACCACATCCCGCACCTGCATCGCCTCGATAACGGACTATGGGCGGCGCTCGGTTACAACGGTCGCGGTGTCGGCATGGCCACCTTGATGGGGCGTTTCCTGGCGGAACTCGCCTCCGGCGTACCAGCCCAGGACATCCCGTTTCCGGTCACGGCCATGCACCCTATTATTGGCTACCCGTTCACCCGCATGGCTGCACGCGTGCTCACAAGCTACTACCGTGTACGCGACCAGTTGGAGGCTGCGTGACAACTGGCAAAATGACTCTTACTTTACCGTCAACCCTGAAAGGAAACATCATGTCAAGACTGCTCCGGCTGTTCGCTTTAAGCCTTGTATTCATTGCCTCGCTGGCCAGTGCCCAGGCGCCTCTTCGAGTGGGTTCCACACCGACCGGAATACCGTTCACTTTCCTGGATACCAAGACCAACCAGATTTCTGGTGTCATGGTTGACCTGATCAAGGAAATCGGCAAAGACCAGGGCTTCACGGTGGAGGTCACTCCGATGGGCTTCAGCACGCTGATTGCAGCCCTTCAGTCCAGCAAGATCGACATCATCGCGGCTGCCATGTACATCACGCCGCCACGGCAGGAAGTGGTGGACTTCAGCGACCCGATCTACACCTATGGCGATGGCCTGTTCGTATCCGCCAAGGATACCAAAGACTACAAGAGCTACGACGATCTGAAGGGCGAGGTGGTGGGTGTGCAAATCGGCACTGCCTACATCAAACCGCTTCAGGATTCGGGTCTGTTCAAGGAAATCAAGATGTATGACACCATTCCCGACATCATCCGCGATGTCAATCTGGGTCGTATCAAGGCGGGCTTCGCCGATTACCCGATCGTCGCCTACAACCTGGGTCAAAACACTTCCCCTGACACCCGTCTGGCCAAGAATTACAAACCAAAAGTGATTGGCAGTGTCGGTATCGGGGTTCGCAAGGGTGACAAGGTCAATCTCGACAAAATCAACGCTGCGCTGCGCAAGTTCAGGGCTGACGGCACGATCGACCGCATACTTGGTCAGTGGAACCTGAAGTAACCCGATCGAGCTAGCGACCCGTGGCAGGCTTTGCAGTCAAGGATCTGGTCGAGTACGCGCCGCTGCTGGCGCAGGGAGCCGTGATCAGCGTCGAGGTCTTTGCCTGTGCTCTCGTTGTGGCCACGGTGCTTGGATTGCTCTGGGCGCTGATGCGGGTCTCCGGCGTGCCGGTGTTGGCCGGGTTTGCCAAAGGATTGATCAACACCATCCGGGGTATCCCGATCCTGGTGCAGCTGTTTTATATCTACTTTGTGCTGCCGGATCTCGGTATTCAGTTGTCTGCCTTTCAGGCTGCTTTTATTGGCCTTGGGTTCGCCTATTCATGCTACATGGCCGAGGTCTTTCGCGGAGGTATCGAGGCGGTCGATCCCGGACAGGTCGAAGCTGCCAAGTCGCTCGGCATGAGCAAGTTCATGACGCTCTGGCGCGTGGTGCTGCCGCAGGCCTTCAAGGTCGCGTTGCCACCTTACGGCAACACCTGCATCATGCTCATCAAGGACACCTCGCAAGCCTCCATCATTACCGTCGCCGAACTGTCGTTCCAGAGCAAATTGATCGCCTCTGCGACTTTCAAGAATGCAGAAGTCTTCACGCTGGTCACCTTGTTTTATTTGGTGCTGTGCGTGCCCCTGATCCTGATTGTCGGCCGGCTTGAAAAGCGGATGGGTCGGCGATGATCTCGATCCGCAATATCCGGAAATCCTTCGGCAGCAATCTGGTGCTCGATGGCATCTCGCTTGAAGTCGCTCAGGGTGAGGTGATCTGCATCATCGGCGCCTCGGGCTCTGGCAAGTCCACACTGCTGCGCTGTGTCAATGGCCTTGAGACCTACGAAGCCGGTGACATCACGGTAGATGGCCAGCGCGTTGACCAGGTCGGTCAACACATGGTGGCGATCCGAGAAAAAGTGGCCATGGTGTTCCAGCGCTTCAATTTGTTTCCGCATCGCACGGCGCTGGAAAACGTGATTGAAGGCCCGCTCTATGTCAAAAAGGTGGCGCGCGATGCAGCCCTCATCAGCGGGCGGGCACTGTTGGCCCAGGTCGGACTGGCGGGTAAAGAGGATGACTATCCGCACCGCTTGTCGGGAGGCCAGCAGCAGCGCGTCGCGATTGCGCGCGCGCTGGCGATGCAGCCACGAGCCATTCTGTTTGACGAGCCGACTTCGGCGCTCGATCCGGAACTGGTCGGTGAGGTGCTCGCCGTCATGCGGGCATTGGCCGATCAGGGCATGACCATGATGGTGGTCACGCATGAAATGGCCTTTGCGCGCGAAGTTGCTGACAGGGTCATCTTTATCGACGGCGGCCGGATTGTGGAACAAGGACCGGCACGCCCCTTGCTGAGCGCGCCCCAGCATGAGCGCACGCAGGATTTTCTGCGACGCGTGACCCATCCGATCTGAGTTGCCCGGCATTCGGTTTCAGGCCCGAGTGTCATTGAGCTAAGGCCTCACTCCGAGCGCAGTGCCTGCACCGGACCCAACAAGGCAGCACTGCGCGCCGGCAGCACACCCGCCAACGGGCCGATGACGATGGCCAGAGCCTCTGCCAGCAGCACAAAGGTGCCCGGTTGGATTTGTTCGGCAAGTACCACCGGCGGCAGCGTCGGCTTAGTCATGGCCTGTCCAGGGTGGGAGTTGTCCACCGAATTCCTTTACAAATTGGGCATTAAATTCATCGCGCTCGCGAATCTTCTTGCGGACGAAATCTACTGCCTCGTCTGGAGAGAGAATCTGCACCACATCTCTGAGCTTGTGGCGATTACCGAGTATTGATGAGATTGGTGTCAATATGCAGCACCGGGATGGATAGCAATCGGCGATCGATGTGGATGTTCATTGCGATCTCGACACCCAATGTTCAAACTCGGGGGTGGGCCGTTTGGGGCGCGTCCCTTGGTGCGACCGTATGAAATGCCCCGGAACCTTGAAACCGTTTTTGCTGGTTAACCCAGAATTGGGCCACCCGCCCAGCGCGAACGATGGCCGCTCGGTGAAACACCTTTCGTTCACGATCAACCCCACGAAAACCAGCCAGATTGCGACAACACCCGCCGGGCCACTTTGCACCGACCTAAAAAAATAACCGCTATTTTTAATACGGACCGTCGAGTACGAGTGTAAAGTGTCCACAAGTGACCAATGATGCAACCAGCGCCGAGCGTACGCCTGGTCATCCAATACCGCAAGAAATTCCTGTCTACCCTGCTGCAGGTTGGTATGGAGGAAGCCGAAACTGTCGCGCACGACTTCTCCAAAGCGCAGGCCAAGTCGAACTCAGACTACGAACAACTTTAAGCTGCGACCGCCAGGCAAAAGTCTCTGTCTGTTGATGAAGGGGTTGAACTCAAAACACTGTGGAAAAAGTTGGTCCGGCTCTATCACCCCGACCGGTTTACCAACGAGACCGACAAACTCGAAGCACTTCATCAACTGACCAGTGCGATCCATCAGGCGCGGGACCAGGGAGATTTGAAGACCTTGCGTGAAATCGCCAATGACCCGCAAGGTATCATGCGCCGTCAAGGCTGGAATAGTTTGAGCTTTGAGGACTCAGACCAAGTCGCAGACCTGCAACGAATGTATGAGATGCTGCAGCTCAAGGTGTTTGAGATACTGGAATCGCTGAACAAGCTGCACGACAGACCAGACTTTGAACTCCAAAAACTAAGCGTATTGAAGCCAGACCTCATCGGTGAAGCCGCGAAAACGCAGGCGGATTCCATTGACCTGGAAATCAATGGTCTTGAATCGGAAGCGAAAAAGTTGCAAGCTGAAATACAAGAGCTTACCGGGGAGTTGGCCCAACCGATTGAGTAGCCGACCGGTAAACGCTGATGAGCTTTGGGTCTGCCAAGCACAGCCGCACCCAATTTGCGGGTTGTCTGATTTGGGCGCTCTGTTATGCGGGCCGTTTCGTCTGCCAGCGCCAGCTTCGGATCGATAAGGGCCACTGAGGTGCCTTTGGTGATTTCCTTGAAGAACTTGCCTCGCTCCAGCTTGTCAAAGTCAGAACGTTTGTACTCTGAGCGAATGGATATGCAAGCACCAGACTTATTCGGATTTGACAAAGCGGCCAACAATAAATACAGAAACCAGGCCGACAACTGTGTCTGCCGCCGACTATGCCGGCGACAGCGGGTGACCCCATTGCTAACGCAAGCATGGAAGCCCCAAGCGCCGTCATGCCAATTACAAAGGCGAATATCTGACCGCGCTTTATTTCACTATCAGCGGCACGCAGAGCAGAAAGTTCAATTTCGTGCTGATGTTTTGTGTCTGATTCGGCCATAGCCAAAATGCGTTCGGCGGCACCCGGCACCAAGCGTTCATAGCCTTCGAGAATGGACGGTGGCGGCATCGGCCCGGAGAATGAAGCCGATTGATGGACGTGGGCGAGTTGCTCACCATCTTTGGATTGCGGTTGCCCTGCCGGGGTTACGCCCTCAGCCATACTGGCGGGTTGCTTATGCGGCTTTTTTGCCGTGGTGGGCGGCTTGACCATTGGTCTCAAATGTGCCACAGGCACGGTTCATTGATTCACCAACGCGAGCGAAATGGCCGGACATACGTTCTGCCGTGGTCATGCGGGGAGCAAGCCGACGCAGGTCACGCGCTGGCGCGATGTCCATCACGCTACCAGCGCCGCGAAGAAAGTTTCTTGCTTTTGCGTTCATAGGGAGTGCATCGTATCCTAAAACCAAGCTGCCAAGCAAGATATAGCCTTATCTTGGCCGGTTGCCCCCATTCCGAGCGCAACGCCTGCACCGGGTCCAACAAGGCAGCACTGCGCGCTGGCAGCACACCGGCCAACAGGCACGATGACGATGGCCAGAGCCTCTGCCAGCAGCACAAAGCTCAAAGGCGTATGCACCGACAGGGCAGGCACTGCCAGGTGAATCAACTGTGCCAGGCCTAACCCGAAGCCCAGGCCAATCACGCCCCCCAGCGCTGACAGCGCGACGGCCTCGCCCAGAAACAATCCCAGGATGGTGGACGCGTGACCCATCCGATCTGAGTTGCCCGGCACACAACTTTTGCGCAAGCGCCTCAAACGTGCAGGCGCCAGGCAATGGTGATGAAGCGGTTGCTGGCCGTTGCCATAAGTCGCGGAAGAAGGCCTCGGAATTCGTTCACAATAGAGCGATGGCCAGCTCGGAGCAACTATGCAAGCTCACATCCAGCAGGAAATCATTGCCGGTCTGCTGCAGCCGACGGCGTCGATTTCGCCCAAATATTTTTACGATGCGCGCGGCTCGGCCCTGTTCGAGGCCATCACCCGGCTGCCCGAGTACTACCCGACGCGCACCGAGCGCGCCCTGATGCAAAGCCATGGCCCGGCCATCGCGCACTGCATTGGCCGGGTCACGAGCCTGATCGAACCGGGCGCCGGCAGTTGCAGCAAGGCGCGCGCGCTGTGCCGTTTGCTGCAGCCCGAGCGTTTCGTTGGCATTGATATTTCAGCCGAGCATTTGCACGGTTCCATAGAGAACATGCGCGCCGAGTTTCCGGGGCTTGACCTGCGCGCCGTGGCGGCTGATATGAGTCATGCGATTGATTTGCCGACCGACATACCCCGCGATCGACGACTGCTGTTCTATCCCGGATCTTCCATCGGAAACTTCGACCCAGAGCAGGCGCTGGCACTGCTTGAGCGCATGCGCGCACTGATCGATACAGACGGCTCGCTGCTGATAGGGTTTGATTTACCGAAGGACATCGCCGTGCTCGAAGCGGCCTATGACGACGCGGCAGGCGTCACGGCCGCCTTCAACCTCAATGTGCTGGCGCATGTCAATCGGCTCATTGACAGTGACTTCGATTTGGGCCAGTGGCAGCATCGCTCATTTTTCAATGCCGCCGAATCGCGCATAGAAATGCATCTGGAAGCGTTGACTGAAGTACATGTGCGCTGGCGCGATGGTAAGCGCCGCTTTGCCGCCGGCGAGCGTATTCACACCGAGAACAGCTACAAGTACCCGCTGCCTGAATTCGTTGCGCTACTGGCGGCGGCCGGATTCAGCCAGACCCAGGCCTGGACCGATGAGCGCAACTGGTTTGCCGTGGTCCACGCGCGCCCCTGACCTTCGCAACCGGAGCATTGCCATGAGCACCGACCTGATCGCCGCCTTCAACGCGGTGCGCGAACAAAGCAACGCACTGGCCGCCCCGCTGTCGGCCGAAGACTGCTGTGTGCAATCGATGCCGGACGCCAGCCCGACCAAGTGGCATCTGGCGCACTCGGCATGGTTCTTCGAGACCTTTGTGCTGGAGACGCGCGAACCCGGCTTCAAACCCTTTCATCCGGCCTTTCGGATGCTGTTCAACTCCTACTACAACGCCGTCGGCGCCAAGCACCCGCGTCCGCAGCGCGGCCTGCTGACCCGCCCCACGCTGGACGAAGTCTTGCGCTACCGCAGCGATGTCGACCGGCGCATGCAGGCGCTGTTGCTGGCCAAACCGGATGACGCCGAATTACGCGAGCTGGTGCTGCTGGGGCTGCAGCATGAACAGCAGCACCAGGAGTTGCTGCTGACCGACGTCAAACACCTGTTCTCGCGCAATCCCTTGCTGCCGGCCTATACCAAACCGATGCCGCGGCGTGCCAACTTGCCTGGCATGACATGGATTGATCTCGCTGGCGGTTTGGTCCAAATCGGTTTTGACGGCGACGCATTCTGCTTTGACAACGAGAAGCCGCGCCATAGCGTCTATCTGCAAGCCTGCCAGTTGGCGTCACGCCTGGTCAGCAACGGCGAGTACGCCACGTTCATCGAGGCCGGCGGTTACGCCGACCCGGTTCACTGGCTGGCCGAAGGCTGGGACTGGCGCGTCGCGCAGGTCCGTGATCATCCCTTGTACTGGCAGCGCAACGAATCGCTCTGGAGCGAATTCACACTGGGTGGCTTGGTCCCGCTGGACCCCAACGCGCCGCTGCTGCACGTGTCGTACTACGAGGCCGATGCTTACGCACGCTGGGCCGGCGCGCGCCTGCCGACCGAGGCCGAATGGGAGACCGGCGCCCAGGGCGCTGGCATGCGCCAACTGTTTGACGAGGCCTGGCAATGGACGCAGTCGAGCTACGCACCCTATCCGGGGTTTCAGGCACCGATTGGCGCCGTCGGTGAATACAACGGCAAATTCATGGTCAACCAGTATGTGCTGCGCGGCGGCTCCTGCGCGACGCCGGAAAACCATTCGCGGCCGACTTATCGCAACTTTTTTCCGGCCTCGGTCTGCTGGCAGTTCACGGGCATCCGGCTGGCACGCGATCGGTATGGGGCGGGATGTTGAGTGTCAAACCGGACTGATAGCACACGCATTGCGCATCAAATTGCTCTGATCCGGGCACGGCTGTCTGCGCGCGGCTATCTGTGGCTGCAACTGACGGCCGGGGCACTGTTATTGATCGGCGCCAGCGGGCTGTTCGGCGCGATTGCCGAAGACGTTGCCAGTGGCGATGCGCTGACCCTTGTCGATGTGCGTGTTGCCCAATGGTTTCATGCCCACGCCACGCCGCTGTTGACCCGGATCGCGCTGGCCGTGACGCAGTTGCATGACACGCTGCCGGTCCTGGCAGCCACGCTGGCGCTGGCAGCCTATCTGGCCTGGAAGCGCAACTGGTATGGGTTGATCGTGCTGAGCCTGACGGTACCGTTCGGGATGCTGATCAATGTCCTGATGAAGTATTCGTTTCACCGCATCCGCCCCAGTTTTGAAGATCCGCTGCTGGTACTCTCGGGCTACAGTTTTCCGAGCGGCCACGTGGCCGGCGCGACGCTGTTTTATGGCGTTGTGGCCGCGCTGCTGGTGGCGCAAATCGTGGCCTGGCGCTGGCGCGTGATGATTGTGCTGGCGGCGATCGCCTTGGTGCTGCTGGTGGCACTGACCCGCATCTACCTTGGTGTGCATTACCTGAGCGATGTGCTGGCCGCTTTTGCCGAAGGCGTGGTCTGGTTGACGCTATGCCTTACCGGAACAAATGCTTTCTGGCGGCATCGCGCTGGCACGAAATCGGTGGGCAAAGAATGATGTTGCATGGGTGAAGACAAGGGGAATGGTTCGCTTCAAACGCGATGTTTTGTCGTTGGGCTGCGAGGCTGCTGAGTTGCGCGTGGCTCGGCCAAGTGGATGTTGACTGCGGCATGGCCTGGCCTTGCGGGGTGGCAAGATCGCAGCCCAGCAGGACGTGACAGTCGCGAGCGCCGAACTCCTGCTCGAATTCCCGGATGAGGCGCTGAGCGGCAGCGTATGAGGGCTGCACGGACTCACCGGCTTGTGTGCGTCCAAGCGCGAGACTGACGCCCATGATGGCGCAAGTGAGAGCGCCGCAGGTTCCGCAGGTGCGGGCCATGCCGCTGCAAAAAGCGGTTGCAAGCTTTGGCAAAAGGTCAGACTCCACGCCCTGCGCCTTGGCGAGAGCCAGCACCACACTTTCTGCGCAATAGAGGCCAGAGGCAAAAGATTGTTCAGCGGATTTGCGAACTTTCGAAACAAACTGCGATTCCATGAGTGGCTCCGGCATGATGTGAGAAATGGCTAACGGGTTCTATTGACGAACAGCGCCATAAGAAGCACAAACGGCTTGGCTTGAGCAGCAGTGGTCGCGAAAACTGCAAGAAAAACCCGGTATAGATCGGGTGCCGAACAATGCCATACGGCCCTGTGTCAATAACACGGTGCCCCTCCTTCCGGCACACGCCCGCCGACCACAGATCACCCAGGGGAATTCGAGCCCCTAATTTTCCGACAACACCGACCAGGAAAACCTCGGACTTGCCGCTGACTTCGGTGACCTGACCGGCCCCTTACTCGACGACGTAAATCTTGGGCTCGGTCATGCTCATCAGGACCGCCATGGGGCGGTTCAATCCGTCGGCAACAGCCTTGAATTCTCCGCTGCCGAGAGTGCCGATAGTCACGGCGTTGCTGATGCACGTCTGGTCGAGTCGCAGCGCTCAGGACGGTCGCGCCTGGTCGGGCTTCGCGTAGTCGCAAACGCCGGTCGGGAAGGTCTGCTTTAGCTTCGCCAGCTCAGCCGCGCTTGGGACCCAACCGCCGTAGCTGCCGTCGGCCAGCGCGGTTTCGACGGGTTTGAGCGCGCACTGGTAGATGCCGCCTTCGATCGGTGCCCCGGCGACGATGCGCGAGGTCGAGTAGAGCGGGAAGGCGAGCGTGCAGAGACCCTGGGGCTTGTTGTTGAGGATGCCGTCCCACACCGTCGGACCCGATTGCATGAGCTTGCCGTCGACGTCGAAGCAGCTGTCGACCGCAGCCGCGGGCCGGTTCTGCGCGACGCTCAGCTTGGGATTGGCGCGGATGCTGGCCATCCATTTGTCCATCAGCGCCAGCGCCTCAAGCGACTGGCTCGCCTTCGGCACGCCGGGGCGCGTGTCGGTAAACCAGATCACTATGTGGTCGGAGTTGCCCATCTTCTGGATCACGCGCTGGCGCACCGCGAACGACTGGTGTACGTTGTGCATGTCGAGCCCGCGTTCCATGTACTGGCGATGATCAATTGTCGGCAACGGGTTCTGGCCGCTGAACACCATGCCCGAGGTGTACGCGGCGCGCATCGCGATCGGGTCGCCCTGGGTGCGCGGCGCCGGAACGGCAGGGTCGGCGCTCAGGCGCATGTTGCGCCGGCTCCACGGATCGAAGGTCGCCGCGCTCATGCTGCCGAGAAACGGAAAACCTTCCTGCACCATGTCGCGCGGCTGCTTCCAGCCACCGATCTTGAAATTGACATCGAGGAACTCGGCCGACGTGATCTTGCCTTCCTTAAGCGACTTCAAGCCGTATTGCACGCCGACGTTGTCCCAGGTCGTACGCGGGTTGCCGTTGCTATCGACGCCGTAGATGTTGCGCAGGTCGTCGTAGTGCGTCCATTGCACCGTGCTCATTACGCCAGCCGGCTCCATCAGTTCCTGGTTCGTCGCGGAGCCGTACAGCGGGTTCATCGACAGCGGCGTCAAGCCACGCCAGGATCTGATGCATTCGGTCGAACCGCGCGCGGTGCTATAGCCGAGCGCGGTCTTCGCTGCCGCCAGCGGGTCGTTGACCCCGGCGACGTCGGTCAGACCAGCCGGCGTTTCCTCGGCGTTCATGCCGACCAGCAAGCTGCGGTTCTTAGTGATCGTCCACTTGGGATTGGCGCGATCGGTCGCGTCCATGTATTGCTCGAGCAGCTCGCAGTCGCCGACGTGGATTGTCTGCGTGACCATGTCGGGGTACGACTGAACCGGCAGCGCGGCGTCGAGCACGCCGGGGTTGTTCTGCGCCAGTATGTACTGCTGGATCGCGCCGCCCGAGCCGCCGAGACCGACCGTATAGCTCGGCACGCCGTAGCGCTTGATGAAATGCTCCTTGGTCATCATCGCGGTCTCGCCGGCGACCTGCAAGTTGTAGTGCGTGCTGGTGCTGTTGCCGCTCGAACTGGCGATCGCATAGCCCTGGCCGAGGATGTCCGGGTTCATCGAACCGCTGTCGATCTTGCCCTGCGAATGGCCGATCGCAACTCCCCCCATGAACCAGTACAGCAGCCGACCGTTCCACAGGCTCAGGTTGGGCTTGGCGCTGTCTTCGCCGGCCGGCGCGAGCATCGCGAAGCTGTAGAGGAAGCGGTTGATCGTGCCGCGCTCCTGGCGCACGATGAAGTCGACGTCGCGACCGTCGAGCAGGCGCGTCGTCGCCAGGTCGGCGGGTTTTGAGCCGTCGCCGGGCATCGGCTTGAATGACCCGTCGGTCTTGCTGCGATACGAATACGTGACGAAGCGTTCGATCGAGCAGTTGCGGCTGTAGCCGATCTTGTTCTTCAGCGCATCGAACACGGGATAGCCAGGATCGTTCAAGGTTGGCGCGACCGCCATGTCGACCAGCGGCTCCTTTCCGATCTGTTTGGTCATGCAGACAAAGGGCTTTTGCTGCGGGCCCGACAGGATTGGCCCGCTGATCGGGTAATTAGTCAACTGCAGCGATGCAGCGACATTGTTGCCGGGAAGCTGGCGCACCTCGAGCTTGTTGGCGCCGTCGACCAGACCCGCAACCATGCCTTCGAGTCGGTCGCCGTCGGCGACCAGTGGCGGCGTGATCTTTTTGCCGTTGAGCCAGAATTCGAGCTGGTTTTGCACCCCGCGCGGCGCTGCGACTTCGATGCGCGCATCACCTCCCGAGACGTACTGCGGCGCGCTCGACAGAACTTTCAAAGCCACCGCGCTGTCGCTCGAGTTGCTGCCGCAACCGACGATCAGCCACCCACTCGCCGCGCAAGCGGCCAAAGTCTTCCAGAGTTTCATCGGTCATCTCCTTTGTGTGATGTCGGCCCTGCGGGCCTTGTAGTTCGTCAAAAAATAGGAATTTCAACGCCTCTCGTGGGACTGTATTCCCCAACCGGTTGCGCGTCAACATGATTTAGCGATCCATGATTAGCGACACATCATGTCGGGGACTGACAGCGCAAAAAAATGACAATACGAGACCTCAAAATTCGTTCACAATACACTGATGGCCAGCTCGGATCAACTCAAAGCCCTTATCAAATCGCACATCAGTCGCGATGACGGACATTTCTATTCTGTGGCGATGCAGGTGGCTGCGCACGAAGCCAAGTTGGGACACGGCAAGCTGGCGGTGGAACTGCGCGACATGATCGACGCGGGCAAGACGCGGCTTGGGCGAGACACAACCGGCAAGCTGGTAGCCATTGGCAGCGCGGCCAAGCCACGTGGTGAGCTTGCTAACCTGCTAACCGTCACACATCCGGCCAATCGACTCAATGACATGGTGCTGGACGAAGTTGCCTTCAGACAGTTGCAGCGCATCATCAAAGAACAGCGCTTGCTGGCACGCATCAAAGAGCATGGCCTCTCGCCGCGTCGCAAGCTGTTGCTGGTAGGGCCACCCGGAACCGGCAAGACGATGACGGCGTCTGCACTTGCCGGTGAACTGGGCATCCCCTTGTTTCTTATCCGTCTTGATTCATTAATCACCAAGTTTATGGGCGAGACTGCGGCCAAACTGCGGCAGGTCTTTGACGCCATCGCTGACCTTCGCGGCGTCTATTTCTTCGATGAGTTTGACGCCATCGGATCGCAACGCAGTGCAGCCAACGACGTGGGCGAAATTCATCGTGTCCTGAACAGCTTTCTGCAAATGATTGAGCATGATCAGTCCAACAGTCTGATCATTGCTGCAACCAATCACCCCGAGGCCCTCGACTACGCCTTGTTCCGGCGCTTCGATGACGTGGTGGAGTACCACTTGCCTACATCTGTCCAAGCGATTGATCTGATCCGGTCGCGTCTGGGCGCGTTCGCGCCCAAGCCGTTCAAGAAGGATGGGCTGGCAGAACAAGCTGAAGGGTTGAGCTACGCGGAGATTTGTCGTGCCGTGGACGAGTCCATCAAGGACGCGATCATGCATGACCAAACCAAAGTGCAACGGGTCGAGCTGGGGCGTGCGTTAGAGGAGCGCCGCCTCATCAGTTCAAAGCTGACGCAGAACAACAAGCACACGTCAAACCATGCCGGATCAAGCCAACGATAAGCGCCGCCACCTTGTATTAACAAATGCTTTCGAGGCACAGGCAGACGCAGCGCAAACCGAGCAAGGTCTACAAATTTGCCTGGGGCTGAAAATCCAATTTGTTGGCGCACCTAATTCGACTTTTGGTGGCGACAAAGCAGACGCGCGTCCCATTAAGAGGATCAGCTCTTAGAGAGAAAACAAGGAGATCAACATGCTGACAAAAGCACGAATCAAGAATTTCAAGGCGTGGCGAGACACCGGAGATATTCGCATGGCGCCGCTTACTGTGATTTTTGGCGGTAACAGCGTTGGCAAGAGTAGCCTCGGCCATCTGCTGCTGGCTTTGAAGCAGACCGCCTTGCTCTCTGACCGCAAACGCGCCTTGCATATGGGGGACCCCACTTCATTGATTGACCTCGGTACTTTTGCAGACTGCTTGCATGGCCACGATCTCAACCGCAAGCTTGAGTTTTCAATTCAATGGAAGACCAACACGCCGATGAACGTGATCAACTCATTGGACCCAAAAGAAAAGTATCAAGGCGATGAGCTGTCTTTGACCGCCACGCTGAAAGCTGGCAAGGCAGAACAGCCCGAAGTAGAGCGACTGGCCTATTCATTGATCAAAGGCGACACGGCAACGATTCAAATTGAACACTCACGCTTGGATTCAGGCGTGTCGTTAAAGGCAAAACCGCTGAAACTCATCAAAGTCACGGGCAGAGCCTGGCCGCTGGGGGCACCTGAAAAGTTCTACCGATTCTCTGACGCTACGCTAGCTCGTTTTCAGAACGCTGGTTTTCTGGCTGATTTTTCATTGGAGACCGAGCGCATG
>JBBQZA010000040.1:0-17736 GCA_038208175.1 Burkholderiales bacterium | reverse complement strand
GCATTACCTCAAATCTCTGGCGCAGCGAGTCCGCAGTCACCCCAGGTTCGCCGAGGTTTTGACAGAATCCTATATCAATCTTTTGTTTTTTGCCGCGCCTTTGCATAACCTGGGCACGATTGGAATTCCGGACAGGATTCTGCTCAAACCGGGCAGTTTGAAGCCAGCCGAAATGGCGGTCATGAAAACCCACACCACGCTCGCGCACGACGTGCTGGAGCAGGTTGAGAAAACCTTCGGCTACAAGGGGGAGCCGTTCGCGACACTCAAAGAGATGGCGCGTTCCCATCATGAGAAATGGGACGGCAGCGGCTATCCGCAAGGGCTGGCTGGAGAACAAATTCCTGTGTCGGCACGCCTGCTGGCGATTGCAGATGTGTACGAAGGGCTGATTTCGAACCGTGTTTATAAGGTGGGGGTACCGCACGATCAGGCGGTGGCAATCATTTTTCAGGCTCGGGGCAGTCATTTTGATCCTGACATCGTCGACGCATTCATTGAAATTCAGGATGAATTCCAAGCCGTCGCGCAGCGCTACGCCGATACCGACCAGGATATGCAAAGGATGATTGAGTACATGGCCAATGCGATCGCAGAGGAAGCTGAATTGCCAGCCACTTAAAGTTTGAAAATCTTGCCCGGATTCATGATGTTTTTTGGGTCGAGCGCACGTTTGATGGTACGCATCACTTCGACCGCAGCAGCACCGGTCTCGGAAACCAGAAAATCCATCTTGTGCAGGCCGATGCCGTGCTCCCCGGTACAGGTTCCCCCCAGGCGAAGCGCACGCGCTACCAGCGAATGGTTCAGCCTTTCCGCAATCTCGCGCTCTTCGGGTATGGCGGGATCGATCAGGTAACCGAAGTGAAAATTGCCGTCGCCGACGTGGCCCACCAAAAAGTATGGAATGTCCGTGGCATCCGCTTCTGCCACCGAGTCCAGTAAGCAGTCGGCCAGGCGGGAGATAGGGACGCAAGTGTCAGTAGAGATGGCGCGGCAGCCGGGTTTGGACTGAATGGCGGCAAAGTACGCGTTGTGCCGGGCCGTCCACAAGCGCGTGCGCTCTTCGGGCGTGGTGGCCCACTCGAAGGCGGTACCGGCAAATCCGGCTGCTATTTCCTGCACCATCTCGGCCTGCTCCTTGACGCTGGCGGGTGAGCCGTGAAACTCCATCAGCAACAAGGGTTCTTCCTTGAGCTGCAGTTTGGAATGCTTGTTGACCATGCGCACGGTGTTGCCGTCAATCAGCTCGACCCGGGCAATCGGAATGCCCAACTGAATAATCTGAATCGTGCTGCGTACCGCCGCTTCAATGCTCGGGAATGAACAGATGGCCGCCAAGATGGCTTCTGGCAGCGGGTAAAGCTTGACCGTCACCTCGGTGATGACGCCTAGTGTGCCTTCCGACCCCACCAGCAGGCGCGTCAGGTCGTAGCCGGCACTGCTTTTCTTGGCCCGGGTACCGGTGCGTATGATCTCGCCGCTGGCGGTCACAACTTCCAGAGCCAGCACGTTCTCGCGCATGGTGCCGTAGCGCACCGCGTTGGTGCCACTGGCGCGGGTGGCGCTCATGCCTCCGAGCGTCGCGTCAGCGCCCGGGTCTATGGGAAAAAACAGTCCCGTGCTCTTGATGGCTTCGTTAAGTTGCTTGCGTGTCACGCCGGGCTGTACGGTCACGGTCAAGTCCTCGGCGTTGATCGCAAGAATCTGATTCATACGACTGACATCGACGCTGATGCCACCTTGTACCGCCAGCACATGGCCTTCAAGTGAGGTTCCAACGCCAAAGGGAATTACCGGTACGCTGAATGCGCTGGCCAGCTTCACGGCGTCAGCGACGTCCTGCGTGGATTCGGCAAACACCACGGCGATCGGGGGCGGCGCCGCAAAAGATGATTCATCGCGACCGTGTTGCTCGCGTACCACCAGCGCTGTCGAGAGTTTCTCGGCGAAGCGTTGTCTTAACGCAGCGATCAGAGCGGGGGGAACTTCCGCTTGCTGCACCTTCGGCTCCGGGATGGCTTGTGGGGTAGATGCGTTCAATGTTGTGTCCAGTGTCGTGGTAAATCGGGTGTGAGACAGCGCTTCGCTGGCTTGAGCCAGGTCCTGCAAACGCCTTAGTTTATATTCTGCTGCAACAACAGCCCAAATAGAGGAGCAGCACCATGGGTCAACGACTGACACAAATCGCCACCCGAACCGGGGACAATGGCAGCACCGGCCTGGGCGACAACAGCCGCGTTTCCAAGAATAGCCTGAGGGTGCACGCAATGGGCGACATCGATGAGCTGAACTCACATCTTGGCGTCCTCCTGTGTGAGGAAATGCCGCTGGCTGTGCGTGGCTTGCTGGTTGAGATTCAGCACCAGCTCTTCAATCTGGGTGGCGAGCTCTCCATCCCTGGCTTTGAACTTCTGAAACCCGATGCCGTACTGGCCTTGGACGCCGCACTGGCCGAATACAACGAAACGCTGCCACGCTTGCAGGAATTCATCTTGCCGGCCGGCTCGCGCGCTGCCGCGCTGGCGCATGTATGCCGCACGGTGGCACGACGAGCCGAGCGAGCGGTGGTGGCGCTAGAGGGCCAGCAAGCCCTCAAAGATACGCCGCGCCAGTACCTAAACCGGTTGAGCGATCTGCTGTTCGTGCTGGCCCGTGTACTGAACCGCTACCGCACCGATGGCACCACGGGCGACGATGTGTACTGGAAAAGCGAGCGTCTGGAGCAGGCCGCTTCCGGGTCTGAAGGCCCATGACTGAAATCGTAACTCCGCCCTACGTCCCGCAGATTCGCCTGTATCAAAACTGGCTTCGCGACCAGCGTGGCCTGGTATTCGATTCCTATGACGCTCTGTGGCGCTGGTCAACGACCGATTTGAAGGCTTTCTGGCAAAGCATCTGGGACTACTTTGAACTGCAGTCGTCGACGCCCTACAGCGTCGTCTGCGATGGCGCTCCGATGCCCGATACCCGGTGGTTTGTCGGCGCCAAGGTCAATTATGCACAGCAGGCCCTGCGCCACGTGGCGCAGGCCGAAGCCGGAGGTTTTGCAGCCATTCTCAGTCACAACGAAAAGAGCCTGGGCAGTTCCCCGTGCCGGAAAATGAGCTGGCCGGAGTTGCGCCGGCAGGTTGCCTCCATGGCCTTGCACCTGCAGGCCCATGGCGTGCTGCCGGGCGACCGCGTGGCGGCCTATCTGCCCAACACGCCAGAGGCGATAGTGTCCTTTTTGGCCACAGTGAGCATCGGTGGTGTGTGGAGCATCTGTGCCCCGGACATGGGTACCAACGCGGTACTGGATCGCTTCAAGCAGATTGAACCCAAGGTGTTGATTGCCTGCGATGGCGTGTCCTATGGCGGTCGCGATCTTGATCGGACGGCTGCGGTGGCGGAACTCTGTGCCGCCTTGCCCACGGTGCAGCACCTGATCCTACAGAACAATCTGGGAGTTGCAGACAGTTCTACTTTGGCAAATTTCGGTTACGAGCCATTCGATGCGGTCACCAGCCGAAATGACGCGCTGACTGATGCGTTTGAGCCGCATTGGCTGGACTTTGATCACCCCTTGTGGATTGTCTATTCCAGCGGTACGACGGGCCTGCCGAAACCGATAGTGCATGGGCACGGCGGCACGCTTCTCGTGGCGCTGGCGCTCAAAGGGCTGCATAACGATGTGGGGTGCAGCTATGAGCCCAACTCGTTGGGCGAGCGTTTTCATTGGTACAGCTCGACCGGTTGGGTCATGTGGAACGCCCAGCTCAGTGGCTTGCTCAGTGGTGTGACCTGCTGTCTCTTTGATGGCAATCCGGCCGGTCGAACGGTGGATGTCAACGGCAACAAAGTTGCTCCGGACTGGACCACGTTGTGGCGTTTTGCAGCCGAACTGGGGGTCACTTTCTTCGGTGCCGGCGCCGCCTTTTATGCCAATTGCCAGAAGGCGGGCGTCGACCTGGGTGCTTGTGGCGATCTTTCCAGAGTGCGGGCTTTGGGTACGACCGGCTCACCCCTGAATGCACAGGCTCAGGCCTGGGGTAGCGCGCAGTTTGCCCGACTCGGTGCAACGCCGTTTCAAGATGACATCTGGTGGTGCAACATCTCGGGTGGAACCGACTTTTGTGGCGCGTTCATTGGCGGTCATCGTGAATTACCTCAGGTGCCGGGAGAAATGCAGTGCCGTTTGCTCGGTTGCGCCGTTCTGGCCTGGAACGAGCAGGGGCAGGCGGTGATCGATGAAGTGGGCGAACTGGTTTGCACCCAACCGATTCCCAGCATGCCCCTGTATTTTTGGGGCGATCCGGGAAAGCAGCGTTACCTGTCGAGCTATTTTGACATGTATCCAGGGGTCTGGCGCCATGGCGACTGGTTGAAGGTTGGCCGTAACGGCGGCTGCGTCATTTATGGACGCAGTGATGCCACCCTCAACCGTCATGGCTTGCGCATGGGCACCAGCGAGCTCTACAGCGCTGTGGAGGCCCTGCCTGAAGTGCTGGATTCGATGGTGGTTGACCTCGAATACCTCGGGCGCGAAAGCTATATGCCTCTGTTTGTGGTGCTGCGCGACGGCCTGACCTTGACCGAAGGTTTGCGCGCGAAGATCGTCGAATCGATCAAAACCGCCTTATCGCCGCGTTTTGTGCCGAACGACATCTTTCAGGTGGCGGAGGTTCCGCGCACACTGTCGGGCAAGAAGCAGGAGTTACCAATCAAGAAACTGCTGCTCGGGCAACCGATTGAAAAAGTAGTGAACCGCGAGGCGATGGCTAATCCGGCATGCCTGGATTGGTACGTGGCGTTGGCGCGCTCACGCCTATGACTCCTCATCCGATCACCCCTACGATGTCCTTGATCGAGGCGACGGCAAAAGGCCAGATACGCCGGGCCAACGAAGCTGCGATTTTGACCGCCGCCGAGCGCGTGTTTGCCGGTGCCGGGTTCGGCGGGGCCACCATGGCGGCCATTGCTGAAGCATCAGGCTTGCCCAAAGCCAATCTGCATTATTACTTTGGCAGCAAGCAGGCGCTCTATCGCGGCGTGCTGTCCCGTACGCTGGAAGACTGGCTGGTTCCTACCCATGGCATCACGCCAGAGGCTGATCCCCGGGAAGCGATTGAAACCTATATCCGCGCCAAAATGGCCCTTTCCATACAGCGACCCCATGCGTCCAAGGTGTTTGCCAACGAACTTCTGCACGGCGCACCGATGTTGAAATCGCTGCTTCGGACCGAATTGCGTGAACTGGTTTCGGTCAAGGCGGCAGTGATCGACGGTTGGATTCGTGCCGGGCGCATGGCGCCAGTGGACTCGGTGCACCTCTTTTTTTCCATCTGGGCGGCGACCCAGACCTACGCCGATTTCGATGTGCAAGTCAGCGCGGTGTTGGGCCATCCCGAGTTGAATGAACAAGACCACGCGCGGGCCACCGAGCACGTGGTATCGCTGATTCTGCGAGGCTGCGGCTTGTTGAGTGAGCCTTGAACCGGCCGACAGCCAGGAAAAAGAACGCCAATTGGTTGATGTAGATCAGTAAACGGTGCCGCAGACCCTTGAGCTAGGTTTCCAAATGCGATAGACTCTCATTTGCATTTGGAATTTTGTTTTCGTTTAGCACTAATTTAAGAGGCCTGCAAGATGCTTTTGTCTCAATTAACCAAGGGTTCTCACGCCCTCGTGGAGCGCGTGGTTGCCGGGTCTACCGAGGTCGGCGAGGCAACTTTGCGCCGTCTGGGCGAATTGGGCTTCATCGCCGGTGAGCCGGTTCAGATGCTGCATCGCGGCCCCGGTGGGCGTGAACCGTTGGCCGTGCAGATTGGTGAGACCTTGTTTGCGCTGCGCCTGCTGGAAGCGCAATGTATTGAAGTGTGCGCTGCCTGAGAGCCCTATGACGTCCGTCCCCGCAGCCAATGCGGCGGCCACCATGAAAACCATCGCGCTGGTCGGCAATCCGAACTGCGGCAAAACGGCGCTGTTCAATTTGCTGACCGGTGCGCGCCAGAAAGTGGCCAATTACGCCGGCGTCACGGTGGAGCGCAAGGTTGGTTTGGCCCGTCTGCCCAATGGACAGACGGTGTCGGTGATGGATTTGCCGGGATCTTACAGCCTGACACCGGCGACGCCGGACGAGCAGGTCATGCTCGAGGTGATTGAAGGCCGCCGCGCCGGGGAAGACGCGCCGGATGTGATTGTGGCGGTGGTTGATGCGACCAATTTGCGCATGAATTTGCGCTTGGTATTGGAGCTTAAACGCACCGGCAAGCCGTTGCTGGTGGCGGTCAACATGGCCGACATGGCGCGCACGCAGGGCCTGAAGATCGACCTGCAGCGCCTGGCGCTGGAATTGGGTTGCCCGGTCGTGGAGACGGTGGCGGTCAAGCAAAATGGTCATGCGCAACTGCTGCGCCAACTCGAAAAACAATTGCTCGATCCCGCGTTGACAGCGGTGCGCCCGGCTGATCTCAACCCGGTGTCGTCGCTTGAGCGCCAGCGCGAGGTGCGGCGCATCCTGGCATTGGTGGCACCCAATGTGCCGACGCTGGGCCGCTTTCAGCACCGGCTGGATGCTGTGGTGATGCACCCGGTGTGGGGCCTGGTGGTGCTGGCCGTGGTGTTGTTCCTGATCTTTCAGGCAGTGTTTTCCTGGGCCAATTTGCCCATGGATGCGATCAAGGCTGCAATGGCAGCGGTCGGCGACTGGACGATTCAGCAAATGAGCGCGGGGCCGCTGCGCAGCCTGCTGGTCGATGGCGTGATCGCCGGCGTTGGTGGTGTGCTGGTGTTCCTGCCGCAAATCCTGATTTTGTTCTTCTTCATCTTGCTGCTGGAAGACTCGGGCTACCTGCCGCGCGCGGCGTTCCTGCTGGACAACCTGATGGGCAAAGTCGGCTTGTCGGGGCGCGCTTTCATTCCGCTGCTGTCGAGCTTTGCCTGTGCTATTCCGGGCATCATGGCGACGCGCACCATTGCCAACTGGAAAGACCGTCTGGCGACCATCATGGTCGCCCCGTTGATGACCTGCTCGGCGCGGCTGCCCGTGTATGCGTTATTGATTGGCGCTTTTGTGCCGGAGCGCGATGTGGGCTGGTTCGGTCTGCGTGGCCTCACCTTGTTTGGCCTGTATCTGGCGGGGGTGGTTTCCGCGATGGGCGTGGCCTGGGTTTTCAAGCGCGTCTGGATGAAAAGCGGCTACCAGCCATTGATGCTGGAACTGCCGCCGTACCGTGTGCCGAGTCTGCGCAGCCTCGGCTTGGGCTTGTGGGAACGCGCGCGTATCTTCTTGCGCCGGGTAGGCGGCATCATATTTGCGCTCATGGTGGTGTTGTGGTTCCTGTCCACCTACCCGGCGCCACCGGTCGGCTGGGATGTCAGCCAGGGGCCCGCCATTCAGTACAGCGCCGCCGGCATGTTGGGCCATGCGTTGCAGTGGCTGTTCGCGCCAATCGGCTTCAACTGGCAAATCTCGATCGCCCTGGTGCCTGGCATGGCGGCGCGCGAGATTGCGGTCGGCGCCCTGGGCACGGTGTACTCGCTGTCGGCGGCCAACAAATCGGTCGCCGACGCGCTGTCGCCGGTGATTGCGCAGGGCTGGTCATTGGCGACTGCTTATTCGCTATTGGCCTGGTACGTGTTTGCGCCGCAATGCATCTCGACACTGGCCGTGGTGCGGCGCGAAACCAATTCCTGGCGCTACCCGGTTGTCATGGCGGCGTACCTATTTGCGCTGGCCTATGCCGCCGCTTTTGCGACCTACCGTATCACCCTGTGGCTGGGGGGTTAAGTCATGTCGATGCAAGCGTTGATCGTATTCGGACTGGTCGCTGGCAGCCTGGCCTACGCGCTGTGGACCCTGATGCCGCAAGCGGTGCGGCGCGCATTGGCCGGTGCGCTGTTGCGTTTGCCACTGCCGCAGCGGCTGCGCCCCGCTTTGCAAGCGGCGGCTGCGGCGACGTCGGGCTGCTGCTGCAGTGGCTGCGACCAGGCGCAGCCCAAGGCGCCTCGCTCCCCGGTGCAAGCGCTGGTTTTTCATCCGCGCAAGCGCGAGTAAGCGCAAGTCGGACGGGGGCGCTCCGCCCCTGTCTGCAAATTGAGCGTATGGAACTGCTGCGCCGGAATCTGGGCTTCGATCAACTCGCCATTGCCGGCCGAGGCATCCAGTGGCAGCAGTTCGAGGCGCGCAATCGGTCCTACCACAATGGCACGCGTCAGCTTGGCGACGATGCCGCGCGCTTGTTCCATGCTGCCGCCAGCGGGCGTGTGGCGCTGCACTTCCAGGTCGTGCGGGCGCACATAGGCAAAGGCCTTGGCATCCTGGGCGTCAGGGTGTTCGGGTGTGGCCAGCCGCAAGCCACGGTGGTCCTCGCCGAACAGCATCTCGCCCTCATGGGCCCGGCCATGGAACAAGTTGACATCCCCCAAGAAGCCATAAACAAAGCGGCTGGCCGGGTGGTCCCAGACCTCCTGCGGCGAGCCAATCTGCTCGATGATGCCGCTGTTCATCAGCACCACGCGGTCCGCGACTTCCAGCGCTGCGGCCTTTTGGTCGCGTTCAAACAGCCACTCCACCAGCGACTTGATCAGCAGGGTCAGGACCGCCAGCAGGGCCAGCAAGGACGCCACGGCAAATGCCGCCACCGACACCGCACCAAATTCACCCATGGCGCGCGCATTGCACAGAATCACGCCGTAAACCAGCCCCCACTTGATGTTGGGCAGCGTCACGTGCCAGAAAATCTGCCAGCCGCTGGCACCCCGCACCATGGCCGCCAGCGTAGTCGTACTGTTCCAGTTTGCCGATGATGATCAGCGGTGTGATTTCCGAGATCATCGGCATCTTGCAGTACCGGCTGCACTGTGCGCACCACAAACGGCAGGCCGAAGATGGCGTTGACCAGCGCGGCGATCAGCGATGCGCCAAAAGTGAGCTGGTACGACGCCACCACGCGAGGGCTCGCCACCGCCGCCCAGAACTGCTCCCGGCTCAGCGTAAAGGTCTTGAACACCAGTGCTGACAGCGGGATCAAAACGATCAGGCTCAGACAAAAAATCGCATAGCCCAGCGTCAGCTTGAAGCCGGGTAGCACGCGTTTGGGGGTGCGTCTAGCGGGCTGCACGGTGGCAACAGATGACATGCAGAAAAATCCAGTCAATACTGCCTATTGGCAGCGAAAGGCTGAATTTCAATTCCTTTGGTCACGTAAAAATGGCCGATCAATTTGCTGCGCGAGTGAATCAATGTCTGGGGTCGACACGCCACTTGCCGCAAAGTGATCCTTCCACCCGGACACCGTTGCCGACACCCCTCGAATTTGCTCCATGGCCTCATCCAGACTGAGCGCGAACAGTTTGTGTTCGGACAGCGCGTTGGCCAGCGTTGAATCCGCTGCTTGCGATCCCACCCGCATCTGCTGGTAGCCCAGCGCCTGCCCTGACGGCAGCACATCAAACGCAGGAGCGAGTTCATAGTCGCCAGCGTCCGTGGCCAGGATCGCATGGTTCTTCTCATGGTCGTCGGTGTTGTCTATCAAAATATTGAACACCATACGTCGATACAGCTCGTGCATGTCCGCTCGGTTGCGTTGTCCAGTGGTGACACCGCGCCTGCGCAGCAACTGTGCCAATTCGGGGTACCCCATGGTCTCGCCAGCTGCCTTGAGCGCGACGTTGGCGGACAGTGCATGCCGACGACGCCCATCCACGCGATCAAAACGCTGAACGGCCACCGCATGCCCCCTTCGCAATGCAATGGGCCGAGTGGAGGCAGCCCGTATTCCCGCCTTGGCGGCCAGGGTCATGCTGGCGTGCTCGATCAGGGGTGTATCGACAGAGTCAGAGGGCTCAGCAAACTTCAACACCCACTGATGACCATCCATGTTCAGCAATGCCTTGGGTCGGGCACCGCCCAAAGTCGCGCCGGGGGCGATAAGGCGCCGTTCACCGTCCGCCACAGGCTCTGCGTTGAGTACCTTTTTTACCAGTGTCGCGATGTGCTGCACGTCTGCAAACACTGGCAACGGTCCCATTCGCCTGGGGCTATACGTTTGGTCCGAAACTGAAATACCCAGAGCGCCGAAGCGCTCGTCACCGGCGTACCACAGATACTCCATCAGCGAGAGGCGCGCTGGCTTGTCCAGGTAGCGGATGATCCGCTCACCCCAACGGTCCGGCCTGGCGTCGTCCACTGCGCCCACCGCAGTTTCTTTCTGGGTGGGTATGAATTCCATGTCCAGCAAGGGCAGATCCTCGCTGAGCGCAAAGCCGGCCGTGAGCCAATTCGCGTCGTAGCGCAACGAAACACCCTTGGTGGCCCGGGCGGTTGACACTGTGCCGACAACTACCGGATGTTGGGGATGGGCCAGCCACCAGAGGAACAGCGTGTCAGTTGGCTCATACGCAAGCACATTGACTGCCGTCATGGGGTGCCTTTGCGTGCGCTTGTCCGCGAAGTCTTGGCAGGCTGCTGCAGTCGGGCTTCGATGGAAACAGGTTTGCGAACGGACCGGGATTTGGCAACCTTGACGGCTTCTTCTAAAGCCCCCAGATCAAGGTGTGGTGCTGCCAGTTCCGCGATCGCGCCCACCCGCCCCATGAGCCACAGTGCGGTCGCGTAAATACCAAGCGCCACGCTGGGGTCACCGCGCTCCATGCGCATCATGGTGGGCTCAGAGATGCCGATGCGCTGCGCCCAAGCTTTCAATGACTCCCGGCGGCGTTTGCGCGCGACCGCCAGGTTCTCGCCCAGTTCCCGCAATTGGGCCGACACCCGCGGCGGCATGGATTCAATGGCTTGTGGACGCTTTGGCATAACATATATATTAGCATTTTGCTGAATGCCCGTATATCTATGCTAGTTCACTTCACCGTGTAAATCCTGTCGAACTGGCCGCCATCGTTGAAGTGAACTATTTGTGCTTCGGACAAGGAGCCGAAATACTCGCTGACGGCGAACAGTTGAATCGGCTTGAAGGTGCAGGCATATTTCTTCAGGATCGCAGAAGAGCGTGGGCGCAGCGCATGTTTGGCGGCAATCTCCTGAGCCTCATCGGAATGCCGGCGCCAAACTCGCGGTCCACTGACACCACCTCGGATTCAAAGGTCACCAGCACGTCGCCGATAGGTTGGCTGCAGTCAGCGCCATCCCGGCCAGGATGAGCGAAATTTTGCGTTTGAATTTCATGGGATTGCCCGGAGCTGGGTGAAAGCGGGTGCTTGAAGCTGGCGGATTGTGAACGGCAGCCTTCAAAACTCAAACTACTTATTTGGCATTTATTTATTCTTAGAAAGGCATAACGTTTTGCAACTTTGCGCAAGTTCTTGCAGCCAGCGCATAACCCGAATCTGATCGACTGCGTTGACGACAAGGGCGGCTCGACCGCCGACCCGCGCGTGGCAATTGTTGAAGGCGGCAAAATCAAGGAAGTGAAACTGAGCGCCATCAAGTAGGCCCCGTCGCCTGCTGCACCGGCAAGGTCCGCCACTGGATCTTGTCGGCGCCAGCGTGTACATCGCCGCCAACGATAGAGCAGGACTAGAGCGCTTGCTGAATACCTGACAGGACCCAGCCCCCCATACCAGTACGAGGTTTGACTAAGTGCCAAGTTTCGTCAAAAGATTCAGCCAGAGCATCCTTGCTATCGCGAATCATGCCGGTGAAGCGCACGCTGACCACGTAGCGGGCGGCGTCCTCGACCACTTCTAACACATCGGCTTCGACACTGACTACATCCGTTGTCTGCGCAGCACCACCTCGCTCTGAAATATCCATCTTCAGTTCGGCGAACATCTCAGGGGTCGTGAAGTCGCGGATGTCGTCCAGATTACCGGCATCGTTGGCGGCCTGCAGGCGGATGAATTGAACCTTGGCGTTGCGAACCATGCCAGCAACATCAAAGTCGATGGGTATTGCGCGGTTCGATGCCAGGTTCGAGCCAATGCCAGAACCAATACTTGTCCCCGGCATCGAGACGTCGAAGGCCTTGGGCGCCGAGCCAACCGGTTCCATGCCAGCGGCTGCATATTGCATCCCTGCGTTACGTGCCATGGCAGGTTGTTGCGTCGCAGCGCGTCTTCGCATGATGAAGCCGACCACGGCCAGAGCTGCCATGACCAAAAGTCCGATCATCAGCATGGAAGCCAGCTCGCCACCAAATCCGAGGTGTGAGGCCAGCGCGGCGAGGCCGAGACCGGCGGCAAGACCGGCGAGCGGCCCCATCCATGACCGTTTGGGCTGAGCAGCCGCTGCTGCGGTGCTCGCTGCAGCAGGCGTTTGGGCAGCAGCGGGGGCAGTTGAGGACTGCGCCGGTGTGCCCGTGGGGGCTTTCTCGGTGGTGGTTTGGCGCTGCATGCCAGTGGATTTGCCGCCGCCAAGCCGCCTGGCGGCTTCGGCATCACCGGTTGCGAGCGCTAGCCCGAGTGTCAAAACGACAGCGAGTAAGGAGAGTGTTTTCATTGAGTGTTCCATTGATGGTGAAATGTCCAGCCTGGCTTGCGGCTTTCGCTATGACGCAGTGTTAATCGTCACGACCTCCTGTTATCCCCAGCAGTGCGAGCAACGACTGGAATACGTTGAACAGACTCAGATAAACACCGAGGGTGGCGGTGATGTAGTTGGTCTCGTGCCCGTCCTGCACGCGTTTGAGGTCATGCAGGATGAAGGCGGAGAAGATGCCGATGGCCAGAACCGACAGCGTGATCATCAATGCGCTCGACTGAATGAAGACGTTCGCGATGCCGACTACCAGCAGCATGATGGCGCCTATGAACAGGAACTTGCCCATCGAACTGAGGTCACGCTTGATCACCGACGACAGAGTGGCCATGCCCAGGAAGATGGCGCCTGTGCCTGCGAAGGCGGTCATGATCAGGCTGGCACCGTTGGACAAGCCCAGCACCGAACCGACGAGCCGGGACAGCATCAGACCCATGAAGAAAGTGAATGCCAGCAGCACGGGCACGCCAGCGGCGGAGTCCTTTGTCTTTTCAATGGCGAACATAAAGCCGAATGCGCCGGCGAGAAAGACCACAAGTCCAACGCCGGAGGACATCGCCGTGCTGATTCCGGTGGCCACGCCGACCCAGGCGCCAAGGACGGTAGGCAGCATGGAGAGTGCGAGCAACCAATAGGTGTTGCGCAACACCCGGTTGCGCTCTACAGATAGGTCGCTACCCACGGTGGTGGTGGGATAAGCGGTGTAATTGGAATTCATAGTGGCTCCTTAAAAATGACGACCGGGTAACGAGTTTTCGATGCTGTTTGAACTTACTGTTTTTTCAAAAGAGACAAAGCCTGGCGCTTGCTGCGCGCACGGATATTGAGCACTTCGACCGCGAGCGAGAACGCCATCGCGGCATAGATGTAGCCTTTGGGCATGGCCCGACCGAATGCTTCGGCGGTCAGCGCCATGCCGATCATGACCAGAAACGCCAACGCCAACACTTTTACCGACGGGTGACGGTCCACGAACTCACCAATGGGCTTGGCCGCGAACAGCATCACCCCTACAGATGCCATGACCGCAGCAACCATCACACCAATGTGATCAACCATGCCCACCGCCGTGATAACCGAGTCGAGTGAGAATACGATGTCAATCACTGCGATTTGGCCAATGATGACCCAGAACATGCGCTTGCCTGCGGCCGTGAGCGCCGCCGGGTCGGTGGCAGGCGCAGCATCGAGCTCGCGCGCCTCGACTTCAACAAAGATCTCATGGCTCGCCTTGTAAAGCAGGAACAGGCCACCCAATAGCAGAACCAAGTCGCGACCGCTGAAGCCCTTGCCCATCACGCTGAACAGATCGGCTGTCAGGCCCATCACCCAAGTCAGGGTGAAAAGAAGCAGCAGGCGCGAAACCATGGCAAAGCCCAAGCCCAGGCGCCGCGCCTTGTCGCGCAGGTGCTGCGGCAAGCGTCCGACCAGGATGGAGATAAAAACGATGTTGTCGATGCCCAGAACAATTTCCAGGGCAGTGAGCATCGCAAAGGCGATCCAGAGGTTGGGGTCGAGAAGAAATTCCATGGGTGTTACATTGAATATTGAATCAGTTCCGATGATCGAGCTATTTTATAGATTGATAAACCAGCATTAAACTGATAGACAGTTCGGTAAAAGCGAAGTAAGGTCAGCCATGCTCAACTACCGTCATCTCTACTATTTCTGGATGGTCGCCAAAGAAGGCGGCTTTTCCAGAGCTGCCGATCGACTCGACATGGCCATCCAGACCGTCAGCGCACAAGTGCGTGAGTTGGAAAAGTCTCTCGGTCACCAATTGCTCAAGCCGATGGGTCGCAGTGTCGCTCTGACCGAATCGGGCGAGGTGGCGTTTGCAAAAGCCGAAGAGATCTTTCAGATTGGGCAGACGCTGCCACAAGCCGTACATGCAGCGGCCTCCAGACCGGTCGTGAAACTGGCAGTCGGCTTGTCGGACGGAATCTCCAAACTCGCTGCGCATGCGTTACTGGCGCCGATCCTGGCCACGCCAGATTTGCGGCTGGTCTGTCATGAGGGAGAGTTTGAGCAGCTGCTGGCTGAGCTCGCCCTGCACCACCTGGACCTGGTGTTGGCGGGTCAGGGCGCGCCCGCCAACCCCAATCTGCGGTTGACCAGTAACCGGTTGGTTTCCACTGCCGTGGACTGGTACGGTCCTGCAGGACTGGTTCGCAAGGCAGAGGTGAGCGACTTTCCGCGCTCGCTGGAGCGCTTGCCGGTGCTGCTACCTACCGTGCACTCGGTGCTGCGTGTCACGCTGGATCGCTGGTTTCAAGACCAGGGGTTCCTTCCGAACCTGACTGGCGAATTCGAGGACAGCGCGCTGATGTCGGTGTTCGCAGCCCGCGGACTGGGCGTGTTTCCGGTCAGTCGGCTCGGTGCCGACGATGTGGGGCTAATGCACGGATTGCGCCTGTTGGGACGTTGTGAAGACGTGCATGAGGAAATCCATGCGATTCGCAATCGCCGTGGCCAGCAGCATCCGTTGGTGCAAAAAGTGCTGTCCAGCGTACAGGCTTGAAGTCAATGTGGTGCTTTGGCGTTGACCGGGTCGATTGACTACAGGAGTTTGACCGCACAGGCCCCAGGTCTTGCCGTGCACAGTGTCGGCACGAAAACCCGACTCGTCCCAGAAGAAAATAACGGCCGTGAGATGGGTTAGTCTTGGGTTGGCGGCCGTTTACCTGCTCAACACCTACATTCTTTATCTACATGGCGACTGAACCATCCCCCACCAGCAAACCGGAAGCTGGCGACTGGCATTTGCGCGACGCACATGAATTGGCGCGAGAACATGGCGTGGACCCTGCGCTTGGTTTGCATGCGCACCAGGTCGATCAACTCACCCTTCAGCACGGCGCCAACGAGTTACCCTCCAGCGCTAGCCGTAGCGTGTGGGCGCTGGTGGTGGACCAGTTCAGCGACTTCATGATTCTGGTGCTACTGGCGGCGGCCGTGATCTCTGGGGTGATCGGTGATGTGGTCGATACGCTGGTCATTCTGGTCATCGTGCTGCTCAATGCCGCCATCGGGCTGGTGCAGGCTTGGCGGGCCGATCAGGCGCTGGCAGCGCTGCAGCGGCTGGCCGCTGCGCAGGCTACCGTAGTGCGCAGCGGCCAGGTGCAACAAGTGCCAGCTCAAGCCCTCGTGCCGGGCGACATCGTGCTATTGGAGGCGGGCAACAAGGTGCCAGCCGACCTGCGACTGATCGATATCGCACAGCTCAAGGTGGACGAATCCTCGCTCACCGGCGAATCGGTCACGGTGGACAAGCATCCTGCTGTGCTTGCCGCACAGACACACGCGCTGGGCGACCGGCTCAACATGGTCTTCAAGGGCACCACCGCTACGCATGGCCGGGGCCGCGGGCTGGTGGTGGCCACCGGCATGGCCACCGAGCTTGGCAAAGTGGCCGGTCTGCTGGACCGCGATACGCAGCGCAGCACGCCGTTGCAACTGCGTCTGGCAGCCTTTGGCAAGCGGGTGGCGTTGGCGGTGCTGGCCATTTGCGCCGTGATTTTTGTGGCGGGCGTGCTGCGCGGTGAGCCACCTCTGCTGATGGTGCTCACGGCAGTAAGCTTGGCGGTGGCGGCTATCCCTGAGGCGCTGCCAGCAGTGGTGACCGTACTGCTTGCGCTGGGCGCGCGCAAGATGGTGTCGTTCAATGCGCTGATTCGCCGCCTGCCATCGGTCGAAACGCTGGGCTCAGTCACCTACATCTGCTCCGACAAGACCGGCACGCTCACGCAAAACCGCATGCAAGCCGAGTGCTTGCTCGCGGGCGCAAGCGGCACCGGCCCTGCCTGGGTACCAGGCACCGAATGGCCCGCAGACCCCAGCGGATTGCTTTACACAGAACTGCTGCAAGCTGCCGCCTTGTGCAACGACGCCAGCCTATCGGCTGGGGGTGGCTGGCAGGGCGACCCGACCGAGACTGCCCTTGCCGACGTGGCCACCCGCAGCGGCTTGGACAAAGCTGTGCTCGATGCCCAGTATCCGCGCGTGCATGAGCTGCCGTTTGATGCCAGCCGCAAGCGTATGACCACGTTTCAGCGCACCCCACGGGGCTATCTGGCCTACACCAAGGGTGCGCCAGAATCACTGATTCCCCTGTGCACGGGCCAGTGGCTGACCGACGGCGTGGGAAATCTGGATACCACCGCTTGGCTGACCCGCGCCGACACGCTGGCCGCCCAAGGCCTGCGCGTGCTGGCACTGGCGCGTCGTAACCACGAGCAACTGCCAGAGGCGGATAGCGACATCAATGTCGTAGAGAGTGGTCTGTGCTTCATCGGCCTCATCGGGCTGATCGATCCGCCGCGCCCCGAGGCCGCTGATGCCGTGCGCGAATGCATCATGGCGGGCATCACCCCGGTGATGATTACCGGCGATCACCCCGCCACGGCGCGTTCCATTGCGCACCGTCTGGGCATCGTGAGTGATGCGCAAGCGCTGGTGCTCACCGGGGCTGATCTGGCCAACATGGATGAAGATGCGCTGTTGGCCAGCGTGCACCGGGTTCGCGTCTACGCCCGGGTAGATCCAGCGCAAAAAATCCGTATCGTTGAAGCCCTGCAGGCCCTGGGTGAGTTCGTGGCCATGACGGGTGATGGCGTCAACGATGCGCCCGCCCTCAAACGCGCGGACATCGGCGTTGCTATGGGCAAGGGCGGTACCGATGTGGCGCGCGAGGCATCCAGCCTGGTGCTTCTGGACGACAACTTTGCCACCATCGTCAAGGCCGTACGCGAGGGACGGCGGATTTATGACAACGTGCGAAAATTTGTGCGCTACGCCATGACCGGCAACTCGGGCGAAATCTGGGTCATCTTTCTGGCGCCGCTGCTCTTGCTCCCAATTCCACTGCTGCCTATCCATATTTTGTGGGTCAATCTTGTCACCGATGGACTCCCCGGCCTGGCGCTGGCAGCCGAGCCTGCAGAGCGCGGCATCATGCAGCGCTCGCCTCGACCACCCAACGAGAACCTGTTTGCAAACGGCATGTGGCAGCACATTCTGGGAATTGGTCTGTTGCTGGGTGGCCTGTGTCTCGGAGTGCAGGCCTGGGCCATTTCCACCGGCCACGCGCACTGGCAAACCATGGTGTTTACAGTGCTGACTCTGGGTCAAATGGCGCATGTGCTGGCGATTCGCTCGGAAACAGATCCCCTGTGGCGACTCGGCCTGGGCAGCAACCGGCCGCTGCTCGGAGCGGTGTTGCTGACGTTTGGCCTCCAAATGGCCACCATCTACGTGCC
>JBBQZA010000039.1:0-18768 GCA_038208175.1 Burkholderiales bacterium | reverse complement strand
CCCTTGGGGGCGGGCGCTGGGTCGGGAAGTTCTCGACACGCTGCTGATCGAACGTGCACGCGCCGTCGGTGTCGAGGTCTTGCAGCCTTGGGCGGTGCAGAAAATCAATGGCGCGCCAGGATTTCACGACTGCACTGTGCGCGACCAGGTGTCCGAAAGGCTGACTATTCTGCAAGCTCCGGTGGTGATCCTTGCCCACGGGTCCTGGGAGCCGCTTCCGGCGGATCGCGCGGTGCAGCGACTGGCCCGCAGCGGCAGCGATCTGCTGGCATTCAAGGCCAATTTTAGTCGGGCATCGTTGGCTCCCGGGCTGCTGCCAGTGCTGTTGTTCAAAGGTGGATATGGCGGCATGGTGCTGGCCGATCATGGCCTCGTTACGCTGGCCTGCTGCATTCGCGCCGACCGACTGGATGCATTGCGCCGCGCCGCGCCCGGCCAACCCGCCGGTGAAGTGATTGAGGACATGCTCAGGCGCGAATGCCAGGGGGTGGCAGATGCTTTGCATGGCGCGCTACGCCAGGGCGCCTGGCTGGCCTCAGGCCCGCTGGCACCCGGTGTGCGCCTGCAACGCAGGGAAGAGGTCTTTCGGATCGGAAACGCGGCCGGAGAAGCGCACCCGATTATTGGCGAAGGCATGAGCATGGCACTGCAGTCAGCCTGGTTGCTGTGCGCAAGGTTGATTCACGCTCGCCAGGCCAACGCCACGACGCTCGGCGCAAGCTGGCAACGCGCTATTCGCGAGGACTATGCAGCCGAATGGCTCAGGCAATTCGTGCCGCGCATGCGGCTTGCAAGCGCCTTTGCACAGCTTGCGATGCGACCGATGAGTTCCGCTGCCTTGCTGATGCTGTTGACGCGCTGGCCTTCACTGATGACGCAGGGCGCCGCCTGGGCTGGCAAGATCAACTGCGCTGTGGACATTTAAACCCCTTTCAGGAGAAAACCCATGACCACCCTAAACCGCATACGTACCATGCTTGTGAAAGACTTCAAGCTTGATCCCGACAAACTCACTTCAGAGGCGCGTCTGGAGGATCTGGGAGTCGATTCCCTGGGTATGGCCGAATTGGTATTCAACATCGAGGACGAGTTCGGTTTGACGGTACCCGATGTGGCAACGACGCTGACGACATTTGGCGAGGTAGTGAGCTTCATCGACGATCTCGTTGCGCAGCGCGACTGCGCAGCAGGAAATACCCTGATGAAGGCTGGAAATCCGCAGCCGACATCATGAGACGCGTTGCCGTCACCGGCATCGGAATTGTGTCGCCGTTGGGTCATAGCCCAAGTGATGTGTTCGAGGCGGCACGCGCTGGCCGTTCAGGCATCCATCGCCTTGACATCCAGGGTGCGCACCGGATGGCGGCACCACTGGCGGCCAGCGTACAGTTTGATGGCGCTGAGCACTTCGAGCCACCTCAGCAGCGCCTGTTGGACCGTGTGAGCCAGTTTGCGGTGGTAGCTGCCCGCCGTGCCTTGGCTGATGCGCGCTGCGAGCTGACCGACCAGGAGCGTGAGCGCACCGGGGTTTTTTTGGGTACCGGCATGGGCGGCACCTTGTCCATGGATGACGGCTACCAGACCTTGTATGGTCTGCAGTCCGATCGCATCAAACCGATGCTGATCCTCCAGGGCATGCATAACGCACCGGCAGCGTGGATCGCCATAGAGCACAAATTGCGTGGCCCGAGCCTGACCTATTCCACCGCCTGTTCATCGTCAGGCGTGGCGGTCGGAGAAGCCTGGTTGCGACTGGCTTGCGGCGCGCTGGATGTGGCTATCGCCGGGGGCTCCGAGGCGCCGCTGTCGCTGGGTTCGCTGAAAGCCTGGGAGGCCATGCACACGCTGGCCAGCGTTGACGCCACAGACCCTGCCACTTCTTGCAAGCCGTTCTCCCGGAACCGAAGCGGCATGGTGCTGGGCGAAGGCGCGGCATTGGTGGTGCTGGAACCCTGGGAGCGAGCCCGGGCGCGCGGCGCCACTATCTACGGGGAAATTGTTGGCTATGGCCTGACTACCGATGTGGGTCATATTGCCCGTCCGAGTGTGGATGGACAGGCTGCGGCAATCCGCTCGGCACTGGCGTCTGCCGACCTCGATGTGCAGGGCGTGGATTCCATCAACGCCCACGGCACCGGCACCCAGGCCAATGACAGCGTGGAGACCGCGGCCATCAAGCTCGTCTTCGGCGCTCGGGCGAATCGAGTTCCGATCAGCGCAACGAAAGCGTTGCACGGCCACCTGTTGGGCGCGGCGGGTGCCCTGGAGTGCGTACTTTCGCTGTTGGCGTTGCAGCACAACGTGGCATTGCCCACCATGCATCTGCAGGAACCCGACCCGCAATGTGACCTGGACTATGTGGCCAACATTGCGCGCCCTGGTGCGGCAGGTCAAACCATGTTGTCGCACTCATTCGCGTTCGGAGGCACGAATGCTGTGCTGGCACTGCGCGCTGCTGGCTGAGCACGGCTGGCCCTGGCTGCATGCGTATTCAAAGCTTCATCCACCTTGCCCATAGACACGGAGCACATCGTGAACATACTGCCACTGCACTTCAAGGATCTCTTTGCGCAACTCGGTCTGGCTGACGACAACGAAAGCATTCGTCGCTTCATTGACGACCACGGGCCACTCGATTGCAGCATTTCATTGGCTGAAGCTTCATTCTGGAGTGAAACCCAATCCGCGTTCCTGGTGGAGCAGATCCTCGCGGATGCCGATTGGGTTGCGCTGGTTGACCAGTTAAACAGCGCACTCCGGTCCAACAACCCGTCCATCGGAGGGATCGGCAGCTTTGATCAATAAAGGCACGCGTTTGTGTGCGATGACGTACAGACCCTTTTGCGTTCTGCTTGAAAAATACAAATCCTGCCCCTCTGCAATATTTGCAGGCTTCTACAGAAAGAATTGCCATGAGTCGAATCAAATGAACAAGCCCCTCAAATTTCTCGGCATCCCCGGAAGCCTTCGACGCAGCTCCTACAACCGCGCTGCGCTTGTTGCCGCCCAGAGTCTTCTCCCGCCGGACGTGACACTGGAAATTTTTGATCTGGAAGGCATCCCGATGTTCAATCAGGACAACGAGGCAGCACCAGTTCCCCGGCTCATAGAGTTCAAAAAGAAGATACGTGAGGCCGATGCCATTGTCTTTTGCACCCCGGAATACAACTATTCGATGCCTGGGGTGTTGAAAAACGCCATCGATTGCGCCTCACGACCCTTCGGCGACAGCGCCTGGTCGGGCAAACCGGTGGCGGTGATGGGCGCCTCGGTAAGCGTTTTCGGCTCGGCCAGGGCGCAATACCACCTGCGCCAGACGCTGGTGGCCCTCAATATGTTCCAGCTCAATCAGCCGGAAGTAATGATTGCCAAGGCTGGCGATGTCGGAAAAGTATTCGATGCACAAGGCAAATTGATTGATGAACCAAGTCAAACACTGATCCGTCTGCTATTGCAGAGTCTGGCGGCCTGGACGCGGCAGTTAAGCATGCAGGAGCTACTGACCCAATCGGGTAGCAAGAAGGCGCTATGAACACTCAAGAAATAGAGAGCAGTGAAGCCATCACGGTGAATGCTGCGTTGGATGCGGTGCCGACCGCTCCCGTCAGTCGGCACAGGGTGTCTGCCATTTATGGCACCCATGATGAAGCCCGGCGTGTCTGCAAGCATTTGATTGATGCAGGGTTTTCACCTGGTGAAGTGAGCTTGTTGCACGAACTTCCACTGCCACCGCTTGAGGATGACGACGACGAAGTGCTCAAGGACATGCTGGTGGATGGTTCCATCGGAACGGCCATCGGAGCCGGTGTGGGAGCGATTGGCACAGTGATGCTGTGGGCTGCCAGTGTGACCCTGTTTGTTGCGAGTCCCGTGGTCGCTCCCCTGGCCATGCTGGGCTGGTTTGCCAGTGTCGGTGGCATCGCCGGTGCCGTAGTCGGTGCGACAGGCAACGCCTCCCAAGTAGACCGGCAAGGCAAATTCTCAGAACTGGTGATGGATGCCATCAAGTCTGGCAGCGTAGTTTTGGTAGTGCGCACGCATGACGAGGCCAGCAGGGAACTGGCAAAGGACATCATCAGAAAATCGCTGAAGGGGCACAAAGAGGTAGTCACCGAGTCAAACTAGCCGACACTCTTCAGCGCAACTGTGGCACGCCTTGGCACACGTCTGGCAATGCTCCATCTGATGCTTTGCGCATTCGTCGCCGCACGCCTTGCAGATGGTCGCGCACAAATTGCAATTTGGTTTCTCCAAGGGGATAGGGCGATTCTCCACAGCAGAAGTACTATGTCTGTGCGCCGGCGAACACGAATCAGGTTGTTGCCGCCATCTTGAAAGCCGCATCGCGTCCGAAATACGCTTTCATCGACGCGATCACCAGAGGCACTGCGCCGAAGAAGATGAAAACAATATCGCCGGGCATGCGCAGCCACTCAATCAGGTGCGAGCGCTCGCTGCCAATATAGTCCAGGCTGCGCGCGTGCCAATAGCCGTTTTGGAGAACGTCCCAAACCTGCAGCAGGCCGCCCGGTAATAGGCTCATGGTGACCATCAGAGCCAAGCCGGCGTTGGTTCCCCAGAAGGCGCACCGAATGTATTTTTCGATGCCCGGCCAACGCGCATCGCTGCTGGTCTGGCGCAGCACCAACACCATCAGCGCAATCGCCAGCATGCCGAACACACCCATCATCGCCGCATGGCCGTGGTTGGGCGTCAGCAAGGTGCCAACTTCGTAGTAGCTGACGATGGGCAGGTTGATCAGGAAGCCGAAGATCCCGGCGCCGACAAAGTTCCAGAATCCTACCGCCATCAGGAAATAGAAGGTCCATTTGTGGGGAATGGCAACCGCTTTCCCACAAATGTCGCAGTCGCCTCGCGTGGTGCGCACGAAGTGCCAGGCATCCAGTGTCAGTAACGTCAGCGGGACCACCTCCAGCACCGAGAACAGTGCCGACAGCGCCATGTTGACATTGGTCTGGCCGGTAAAGTACCAGTGATGGCCGGTGCCCATCAGTCCACCCAGAAAGTACAGAATGGCGTCAAGATAGATCACCCGCAGCGCCACGTTGCGCCGTGTCAGGCCGAGTTGGTAGAACGTCAGCGCCACGACCGTTGTGGCGAAGAATTCAAAGAAACCCTCCACCCACAAATGGATGATCCAGAAGCGCCAGGTATCGACCACCGTGAAATTCGTTTTGGCACCAAAGAGCATGGCGGGAATGTAGAACACCGGTATTGCCAGCGCAGCCAAGAGAAACATCCGGACAAGGGGTTGGGCTGCAGCTTGGGTCAGCGCACGCGGTCGCACCAAGCACCACAGCAGCGTGAACCACACGAACAAGCCCACGACCAGCAGCACCTGCCACAGGCGACCGAGCTCCAGATACTCCCAGCCTTGATTGCCCAGCCAGAACCACCATGCTCCCAGCCACTGCGCGATACCGGCCCATTCGCCCAACAGGCTGCCGATGATGACCACGACAAATGCCCCGAACAGGACATGTACCCAGCTTGCCAACCAGCGTGGCTCATCCGAGCGCAAGGAGCGGGCCAGGAACAAGGCCGCCGCCACATAAGCCGTCGCAATCCAGAAGATCGCCAGCTGCAAGTGCCAGGTGCGCAGCAGGTTACTGGGGAGGACGCGCGCGAGCTGGAATCCGTAAAAACTGCCCGGATCGGCCCGGTAATGCGCCGTCCCGCTGCCCACCAGCGATTGCGCCAACAACAGGAGCGCCACCAGCAGCACGAACTTCAACAACGCTTTTTGGCCCCGACTCGACTGCCCCGGCAGCAGGTGGGGGTGCACGTGGTGACCGCGCGTGACCCAGCCCAGGTTGTCAAATCGCCCAAAGGCCAGCAGCACGACGGCGATTCCGGCGAGCAAGACGATCAGGCTGAGTGCGCTCCACAGCAGGGCACCGGACGTGGGCAGGTTGCCGACGCTGGGGTCGTAGGGGAAATTGTTGGTGTACGAATGTGCCACGCCGGGCCGTGCCGCCACCGATGCCCAGGTCGCCCAGGTCACGAAGGCCGAGAACTGGCGCAACTCGGCCGGATCGGTGATGAGGGCGGGCTTGAGGCCGCCGTTGCGCGAGGGATTTAGAAAGTAGTCCGTCCAATACACCACTTCCTGTCGATAGGCCAGGGCCTGTGCGGCACTGAACTGCAAGGTTTGAGTATTTGCGTCATAGCGGTTCGTCTTCAGCAACACCGCGCTTTCGGCTTGTACCGCCGCCCTTTGCGCTGCGGTCAGTTCGGACCAGCTCCGGTGGTACGTTTGTTGCGCAATGGCAGCGGCGCTGACCAAGCCCAGGCGGTGCAGCGCGTCAGCCGAGAAGTCGGGTCCGAGGTAGGCGCCGTGGCCCCAGATGCTGCCATTGGCCATCAGTCCATACTTGAGGAACACCACCTGTCCCTCGCTGATGTCGTCTGCATTGAACACCGGTGCACCTTGACCATCCACCACCCGCAGCGGAATGGGTGGTGCATTGCGGTATGACAAGGTCGTGATCAGGACCAGTCCGGCAAAGCCGAGAAGCATCACAAAAATCATGGCGCGTATCCACCAGGGTGACAGCGGACCGTCACCATCCTCCACCGGCTGCGACGTCAAAATTGTGGCCATAGTTTGGGTGCTCCTGCCGCACAATGCGTGCGCCGACCACACCTGGTCGGTGCGCCAACGCACTTAAGCTCAACTAAAGGCACACCTTTGTTCCTTGCGGTTTCACAGAGTGGCGCTTGGGTGCGCTACCGCACTGACGACGCGCCAAACGCAGCAAACAATGGGTCCGGTCGCAGACCTTTACTTTTACTATTTCTTTATCAAAGGATTCCCAATGAAGCGCTTTATGCTGATTTCCGCACTTCTCACCACACTCACGCTCGTCGCGTGCGAGAAACCTGCCGTCGTTGTCGTGCCCACCACCCCGGTTGCGGTTCCCGGACCTGCGGGCCCACAGGGGGCAACCGGCAGTCAGGGTAATGAAGGCATGAAAGGTGACGCTGGCAAGACCGGTGGCGGCACCACCGTCATCGTGACACCGCCGGCTTCCGCGCCTGCGAACTAAACCCATTTGTTTGTAACCCAAAGGAGAACCTCATGAGTCTCGGAACCATTCTGTTGATCATCCTGATCCTGATGCTTATTGGCGTCTTCCCTGCCTGGCCGCACAGCCGGGGCTGGGGCTATGGGCCAAGCGGTGGATTGGGTCTGGTGGTGATCATTATCATCGTCCTGCTTTTGATGGGACGACTGTAACGAGGTTCGAGCCCTGCTCGCTTGAGCGGGTGGCAGCGCCCGCACGACCTGAGCAAGGGCTCGCAGCATGAGGTCATGTTATAGGCGGCTGACATCAGGGGCTCGTAACCCGGCTTCAGCATAGGCCGCTGTATTCAATTGCCACAGGCAATTGTCGCGCGCACGCAGATCTTTCACGGTGTTGCAGCGCCAATTCGCTTCGACTTGCAAGGCGCTGGCCTTGCGCTGTTGCTCGCCTTGCAGCACGGCCCCGCGCACGACCTCGTGAAACGCCGCCAGCATGCCAAAAATGACCAGCGTCGCCAGGGTTACCGGCCAGACCGGCGAACGCCAGCCCCAGGGCAAAGCGTAGCACCAGAGCGACAACTGGCGGCGCAGCAGGGCAAAACCTTCGGTCATTTCAATCGGCAATTTGAAGCGTGGCAAATAGGTGTTCATCATCGGCATCCTTGGCAAAACAGATCGCAGAACGCGTCTTCAAATCGATTGAAGCACGGTCGGGTTCAGCCGTCTGTCTGCTAGCCCACGCTCATTACCCTCAATTGGACTTGCGCCCCTTTTTCTCGTCGTCCTGCTGCTGTTCGTCCTGCTTGATCTGCTCGGGAGTCCGTTTGTCTTCGGCCCTGTGAGCACCCGGCTTTGGTGCCCGTCCGCGCTGCCCGACGTTGGGTGCAGAGGGTGCACCCGGAGTGGACTGCACTTGTGCCGGCGGTTGCGCCGCGGCTTGTTCCTTGGGCTCGGGTCTACCGCGCTGACCTGGAGGCGGGCGCTGCTCTGCGGGCGCGGCAGTCGGCGGCTGCGGGATAGGCTGGGGCGCAGGTTGCGGCTTGACCAACGGCTGCGCCGCTGGCTGAGGGGTCACGGTCGCCTGCGGAGCGATTACCGGTTGCTCGGCGCGCCCGCGTCGCACGGGCGTTGCGCGTGGATCAACCGGTGGTGCAACAACCGGCGCTGGTGCAACAACCGGCGCTGGCGGCGCGGGCTGTGGCTTCACGGTCGCCTCCGGAGCAACGACCGGTTGCTCGGCGCGCCCGCGTCGCACGGGCGTCGCGCGTGGATCAGCCGGGGGCGCGACAACTGGCGGTGCGGCTTGCGGTGGCGCGACCTGGCCCGGCCGGCCGCGCTGTTGCGCTGGCCTGCCTTCGCCGCGCGCATCGGTCGCTGGCACCGGCTTGCTCGGTTCGGCGGCAGCCATCGGTACTGCGGGCTTCGCCGGAGCAGCGACAACGACTTGTGGCGTCGGCACGGCCGCAGCGAGCGGTTTCAGCCTTTGCACTTCGGCTGGCGCAAGCGGCGTGCCCGGCGCCACCGCCAGTGCGGATTCCCTGGCCGCAAAGGCAACCGGGGCGGGCGGCAGTGCCGTCCGCACGACAACGCGCCGCTCGACCACAGTCATCGCCGGCCTGGCCACAGGCGCCGCGGCGCCGATCACGCTGCGCTGAACCGGAGCGACTGCAGCGACGGCCGAGACCGGCGCATTGACGATCTGCGCGGCGTTCAAGCGCAGCGCGACCCGCGACACCGGTTGCGATTGCACGAATGCAGCCGTTGGCACGGCGACCACCGCACCCGGCACCTGCTGATTGACATAAGTGATGTTGCTGACGCTGCTATTGTTGTACAGGTTGGTGATATTGACATTGTTGATCACCGTGTTGCTGCTATTGACCCGTGTGAAGTAATCGCGGCTCACCGCATACGACGGACGGTATACGTCGCGCGGCCCGAGCGGAAACCACGCAACAGCGCCAACATTGCCGCTCGGGATCGAAAGCCGGAAATTGCTGCCACCGACGAACGCGACCAGTGCGGGCGCGTAAACCGCCTGCTGGCGAGCGGGACCGGGGACCCAGCCCCAGGTTCCGCTCAGGTTGGCCCAGCGTCCATAGTGCGACACTGCGAAGCCCCACGGCGCGTCATCAACCCAGGTCCAGCCCCATGGCTCGACCCACGACCAGTGCCCATCCCGGTACGGAGCCCAGCCTGCCGCCACGCGGGTCGGAACCCAGACATTGCCGTAGCCGGAGAAGGTGCGCCACGTACCATTGGCGTCCAGGTCCTCATAGCCGATCACATCGGGTGAAACGTAACGCAGCGAAACCGATCTCTCCGCGCGGCGATCGCGATCAATCGACCAGCGATCGAATTCATCGGCGCGCGGCAGGTCGATAGATTCGTAGTCGCGCAGTCCCGTTGCGTAGTAGCTGTACGCTTGCCGCCGCCTGATCGTGTAGGCCGCGCCTTCACCGTACACTTCGGCCTCGCCCTCGCGCACCAGGACCGTCGTTACGTCGTCGGCGGGATCCACTTCGATCCGGTAGTCGCCGGCCCGGCGCAGAGAAAATGCGAGGTTCGGCGTATCGATTTCAAACACCTGATTCGGGCCGAGGCGCCGCACGCGGATGTTCAGCGTGCCTTGCGCCAACTCGAATTGCGTCACGCGGTCGTCAAGGTTGAGCAGCGTTACGCTGGTGCTGCCGCTCAAGCGCACGGCGGCGGCGCCAATCTGCAGTTCGGCGCGCGCGCCTGGAGTGGCCCAGAGCCGGTCGCCGGAGGTCAGCGGCCGGTTGATGCTGCCGTGTACCCAATCATTTTCTCCGGCGGGGGAAAAACTGACACCGCCGCTGATGTAGCCCAGGCGCGCGGCACGCGTCGGCGGATCAGCCATCGCCGACCCGCTCAACGCGAACGCGGCGGCGCCCAGAATCAGCGCGGCAAGCCGATTTCGAATTCGTTTGTCAGGCATGTTTGTTCCTCATTGGAGAATGCTTTGTCAGGGCTGGCATTGCCGACGCCTGCTGCCAAGTCATGCTGGAGCTTGCCCGAAATCCGCCGCCATGTCGGTGCGCGACCGTACATTGAGATGGGGCTCTGCGCCAGTGAATTGGCAAGAATTATTTGGCAATTTGTTCGCTACCGAACAGAACTGATCGATCAGATGCCACAAACTGCATCAGGAGATATTTCCATGCAGACTCAAAACAGTTCCCGCATCGAGCGACCACAGCTTGTCAGCCCTTTCAGGCAGACCAGGTTTCGGCTCGCCCGTCCGACGCCGATGCCCAAGCTCATCAAGACAAGCGCAATCGGAAGCTACCTGAATCGATTGCTTTGGCTGTTTACCGGTCGCTGACGGACAAGGGTCAGGCACCCAGGCTGGCGTGTGCAATGCGCACGATTTGCTTGGCGATATCTTCCGGCGACAACACAAAATCGATGCAGCCACTGGCAATGGCGCTCTGCGGCATGTCGGGTTGGCTCGCGGTGCTGAGTTTTTGCGCGATCGTGATGCCGCCCGCCTCCTTGATGCCGCACAAGGCGGCGGCCCCGTCGCCGTCGTAGCCAGAGACAATCACCGCAATCAGTTTGCCGTCCCAGTGTTGCGTCAGGGAACGCAGAAAAACCGTGATCACATCAGGCCAGCCGCGCGGCTTGGAGATCGGTTTCAAATGAAACACTTCATCATCGACGTGCAAGTCCCGGTTGGCGGGGATGATGAATACACGGTTCGGTTCGATCAGCAAATTTTCCGAGATGAGTTCCACCGGCATGCTGGTGAAGCGCGGCAGCACTTCATGCAGTTGGGTCGGCATGATGGTGATGTGATTCACGATGACAATCGCCACCCCCATGTCAGCCGGAAGATTTTGCAACAGGCGAATATAGGCGTCCAGCCCGCCGGCAGAACCGCCGACGCAAACAATGGGAAAACTCTTCATCAAGGGGTCCCTTCAAAGTCAGCGCGGGCAGATGGGTTGCGGGCGAACTCCAGCGCCAGATCCAACGCCTCCATAAACGTGTCGATTCTGATCGGCTTCGTGACATAACGAAAGAAGCCTGCCGCCAGGCCTTTCTGGATGTCGCGTGGAATGGCATTGGCGCTCAGGGCCAGCACCGGAATCTGTTGCGTGGCCGGATCGGCGCGCAGGATTCTCAAAGCCTCCAGGCCGCTGATGTCAGGCAGGTCGATGTCCATCAGGATTACCGCCGGTTGATGCGTGCGCGCCAGTGCAATGCCTTGAAAACCATCCACGGCACTTAAAAAACGCATATTGGGACGAAGCGCAATGATTTCCTCGACCAGTTGCATGTTGGCCCGGTTGTCTTCGATATACAGCACGGTGCGCAGCGCTGCACCGGCCTGAACGGGTGCCTGTAGCAACACAAGCGACTTACTTTCAGCGGCGGTCAATTGGCGTGCGATGGCCGAATCAAGTTCGATCCAGAACACGCTACCGAGGCCGACAGTGCTTTGCACGCCGATTTCGCCCCCCATCATTTCGGTCAGCCGTTTGCTCACCACCAGACCAATGCCGGTGCCCTGCACCAATCCAGTCTCTTGCCCGAGGCGATTGAACGGCTGGAACAGTTGGACCAGTTTTTCTGCAGGCAAGCCTGCACCGGTGTCGCGCACACTGATGCGCACGCGATTGGATGTGTCGCTGCTGCAAGTCACTTCAACGCTTCCGCCGCGGCGGTTGTATTTGACCGCGTTGGAGAGCAGGTTGATCAGAACCTGCTTCAGGTGGGTCCGGTCGGCATTGACAACGCAAGCGCAATCGGACGGGGAGAAGCTGATGCGGATGCCGCTCTCCTGTGCCTGCGACTCGATCATGGTCTCGCATTCAAGCATCACCTCGGACAGCGACAAGGGCTCCAGAGACAGCGACAACTTGCCGGACTCGACCACCGCCAGATCAAGAATTTCGTTGATCAATTCCAGCAAATACCAACCGGCCTTGAGAACCTCCTCGATTCGGGCGCTCTGGGTGGCTGTGAGCGCTGGCGAACCCGCTTGCATCAATTGGGCGAAACCCAGAATCGCATTGAGCGGGGAGCGTAACTCATGGCTCATGCTGGACAAGAACTCCGATTTCGCCTGGTTGGCCTTGTCCGCCGCGCGTTTGGCGCCCTCCAGCTCCGTGTTCTTGTCCTGCAGCGCCGCCTCCATCCGCTTGCGCTCGGAAACATCGATCAGTACGACCCGGTGCACCGGGACGCCATCAGCGTCCTGCGCATGGGTGCCCATCAGATGCGCCCAGAATGGCGTGCCATCATTTTTCACCATCCGCAACTCGCACGACTGAGCCTCAGCCGTTTCAAGCAACTGTTTGTGGTACAGGTAATAGATGTCCTGGTCGGCTTTGAGGATGAAACGGGAGATGGGCTGCCGGATCAGCGCCTGGCGCGCCAGGCCTAGCAGGCTGGCGGCGGTGAGGTTGGCTTGCAGCAGCAGGCCGTGCTCGCTGAGGGTGCAATAACCCACCGGCGCCAGGTCATACAGGTCGAAATAGCGTGCCAGCGTGGCGTCCAGTTCTACCTGCGCCCGTCGCAGTTCCTCGTTCTGCATCTCCAGCTCGATCTGGTGCACACGCAGTTCGTGCAGCATGGCCCGGGTTTGCACGGGCGACAGGGCCTCCAACGCGTCGGGCGACCCGGACGCCCTGATTTGGGCTTCTGCCATATCGCGCGTGTAGCGGCGCCGATCAGGTGATGGTTGTGTCATGATTTACTATGTTTTTTGTAGCTGAATCGTGTTTATTGACGGGGGCTGTAAGGCATATTCAGCAACGATGCCGCCAGGTTTGCGAGCGCTACCGGGTGCCCAAAGTAATAGCCCTGGTAGGCGTCGCAGCCCATGCTGGCCAGCATCTCGCACTGCTCTGGCGTCTCCACGCCTTCGGCAAGCACCTGCAAGCCCAGGCTGTGGCCCAGTGCAACGATGGCGCGGGCAATGACCGCATCGTTGGGGTCGCTCAAGAGGTCCCGCACAAACGACTGGTCGATCTTGAGCTGGTCCAGTGGCAGCCGCTTGAGGTAAGACAGCGATGAGTAGCCGGTGCCAAAGTCATCCAGCGAAAAGCCTACGCCCAAGGCCTTCAATGCAATCATTTTGGCGATGACGTCGTCCAGTTTTTTCACCAGCAGGCTTTCGGTCAGCTCCAGCTTGAGTCGCTGTGGGTTGGCGCCACTGCGCTGCAGCGCAGCCTGCACGTCTTCGACGAAATGGCTCTGCTGAAACTGGCGGGCGCTGACATTCACCGCAATCGTCAGATTTTGCATCTCGGGCAGCAAAGCCCACAGCGCCAACTGGGCGCAAGCCGCGTCCAGCACCCACTGCCCCAAGGGCAGAATCAGCCCGGTTTCCTCAGCCAGGGGAATGAACTCGCGTGGCGACACCAGGCCGCGCTCGGGATGCAGCCATCGCACCAGGGCCTCCACGCCGGTCCGCTGTCCGCCGACGGTTACCTGGCTCTGGTAGTGCAGCAGGAGCTGGCCCTCTTTAATCGCCAGGCGCAAACTGGCTTCCAACTCCCCGCGGGCGGTCACCGCAGCCTGCATCTGCGGCTCAAAGAAGCGCAGGGTATTGCGACCTGCGTCTTTAGCCTCGTACATGGACAGATCGGCCCGCTTCAGCAGTTCTTCGATACCCACCTTCTGGTCGGCGAACAGGGTGACTCCGATGCTGGCCGTGCTGTGGTAGGTCTGGCCGTCAAGCTGATACGCCCGGTTGAGTGCCGTTTGAATTTGCTTGCCCACGGATTCGGCCTGCGCGGCTGCGGCGGCAGAGTCCTCGCACAGATCGAGCAGCATCACCACAAACTCGTCGCCACCCAGGCGGGCTACGGTGTCGCCCTCGCGCACGCAGGCGCTCAGGCGGCTGGCCACCTGCACCAGCAGCAGGTCGCCCTGGGAATGGCCCAGGGTGTCGTTGATGGTCTTGAAGTTGTCCAGGTCGACAAACATCAGGGCGCCCTGGCGCCGGTGCCGCTGGCTTGCCGCCAGCGCCTGTTCCAGCCGGTCCACCAGCAGGCGGCGGTTAGGCAGACCGGTCAGTGGGTCATAGAAGGCGAGCTTGGTGATCTGCTCTTCGGCTGCCTTGCGCAAGCTGATATCGACGAAACTTCCGACATAGTGGGTCGGACGTCCGCTATTGTCCTGCACCGCCGTGATGGTGAGCCACTGGGGAAACACCTCGCCGTTCTTACGCCGGTTCCAGATTTCGCCATGCCATGAGCCGCTGGCCGCAATGGCGCTCCACATGGCAGCGTAAAAAACCGCATCATGCCGGCCCGAGCTGAGTAGGCGGGGTGTCTGGCCTACGGCCTCTTCGGGGGTGTAGCCGGTAATGGCGGTAAATGCCGGGTTGACCCGCAGGATCACTCTGGCGGCATCGGTCACCACAATGCCTTGCTGTGACTCGAAGGCCGCGGCCGCGATGCGCAATTCGGCCTGCGCCAGCCGACGCGCAGTGATGTCGCTCAGCACCATGCGCAGCACAGTCGCACCGTGCTCGTCCTGCGCGGCGCTTGCCACCATGTGCCCCCAGAATGGGGTACCGTCATGCTTGACCATGCCCAGTTCGCAAGGGGGTGCCGCGCCTGAGTCCAGCAGCTTTTTGCAATACAGGTAGTAGGTGGGCTGTTCCGCTGCCAGGATGAACCTCGAAATCGGCTGACCCACCAGCGCCTGGCGCGACAGCCCCAACTGCGTGGCGGCCGTGAGGTTGGCTTGCAGAATCAGCCCCTGCGCGCTGAGCGTGCAATAGCCCACCGGCGCCAGGTCATACAGATCGAAGTAGCGTGCCCGGGCGGCATCCAGATCGACCTGCGCCAGACGCAACTCCTCGTTTTGCATCTCCAGCTCAATCTGGTGCACGCGCAGCTCTTGCAGCATGGCCTGGGTGTCGTTGGGCGACAGGCGGTCCGCTCCAGCAGGCGAGCGGGCCGCACGTTCTGCAGCGACGGCTTCTGCCGTCTGGCGCAGGTTCTGTGGTCGGCTGGTCATGGTCTTGATCGCTATAAATTAGATAGCTGCATACGCTTTATTCATGAGGGCTAGCGGCATTTTTTATTTCCGTCTCCCGTTCCGTCGTGGCAATGGCATAGACCGCCCCTTCCTGGTTGATCAAGGCGGTGGCCGTTATCTGGACACTCACCGTTGCACCGGCCTGGGTCAGCCGCTCGGTGGCGTAGGGCGCCAGCGTGTCACCTCTGCCAAGCCGCAGCAACTGCGCCTGGGCAGTGTCATAACGGAGCGCTGGAATGCGCTCGCGCACGTTCATCTGCAGCGCCTGCTCCTCAGTCCAGCCATACATGCGCACCGCGCCCGGGTTCCAGGCCAGAATGCGGCCATCCAGGTCCTGCACCGTGATGGCATCGCGTGCATCGCGCACCACCACCGCCAGGCGCAGCAGCTCATTGGTCTTGAACAGCGCGTCGCGGGTTTTGACAATTTCGGTGATGTCCACAAACGACAGCACCGCGCCCTCGATCACGTTGTTCAGCGTGCGGTAGGGCTGGATGCGCATCATGTACCACGTGCCGGCCGTGGTCTGCACTTCCACCTCTTTGGGCACCAGGGTGTCGAGCACGGCCTGCGCGTCCGCAACCAGCCGGTCGTAGCCCACCAGATTCGGGACGATGTGGCCCACCGGTCGGCCGGTGTCGCTGGAGATCAGGTTGATGATCTGCGTCACCAACGGGGTGAAGCGCAGGATGCGCAGGCTGTGGTCCACAAAGATGGTGGCAATGCCGGTGCCGGCCAGCAGGTTGTTCATGTCGTTGTTGGCCCGCGACAAGTCCGCCACCTTGGTTTGCAACTCGGCGTTGACCGTGGCCAGCTCTTCGTTGATCGACTGCAATTCTTCCTTCGAGGTTTCCAGCTCCTCGTTGGTCGATTGCAGCTCTTCGTTGATCGACTGCATCTCCTCGTTGGAGGATTTGAGCTCCTCGTTGGAGGTCTCCAGTTCTTCATGGGTCGCCTGCAGGTACTCGTCCTTGGCCTGCAGTTCCTGCCTGAGGGCTGCAATCTGCGCGTCGGCCTCCGCTTCGGGCTCTGCCAGCGGCAGTTTGGAATGGTCCTGGGCAGCCGCTTCCTGCAGCAGCACCAGATACAAAGACGACTCCGCTGTGGCAGCAGCACCGGTTGTCACGGGGCAGATGCTGAGGTTGACCGTGCTGAAGTGGCCATTGGTTTTGACGTGCAAGCCCGGAGCATGCACCGTCCCCTGGGTGGCGACGGCTTTGTGCAAGGTGCTGGTCAGCTCGCGGCGCAAGCCTTCCCGCGACATTTTCAGGATGTTGTTGACACCCGGCTCGCCTGTGTCCAATTCCAGGTACAGGCCGGTGCGGCCATACAGGTAGAGGATGTCACCCTGGCGGTTGACGAGCGCGCTGGGCGGCGCCACCTGCTTCAGGAGCGCCTGCTCGGTCAGTTCGCGCAGGGGCAGCTTGCCGGGGGCGGCCGTTTTGGCGCCGACGGCAACGGGCAAGGCATTGCTCACACCCATGGGTGGCAGAAAGCGGCTCGAGTCCGCGCGCTGCATGCCGTGAAAATCGGGCTTGCGCTGGTACAGCTTGGCTTTGCGGTCGAAAGCTTCAAACAGATCGTGGAAGTCGCCCACGCCCTCGGAATTGCCCAAAAACAGCATGCCACCGGGATTGAGTGCGTAGTGAAACAGCGGGATCATCCGCTTTTGCAGGTTCGCATCCAGGTAGATCAGGAGGTTGCGGCAACTGAGCAGGTCGAGCCTGGAGAAGGGCGGGTCTTTCAGCACGTCCTGCTCCGAGAACACCAGCATGTCACGGATGCCCTTGTGGATGCTGTAACCGCTGCCATTTGGCTCAGGCGTGAAGAAACGCGCCAGCCTTGGCGCTGAGATGTCGGCGGCGATGCCGGCCGGATAGCTGCCGACGCGGGCCACAGCGATAGCCCGGCTGTCGATGTCGGTGGCGAAGATCTGCACCGTGTAGCTTTGCTTGAGTGCCTCCATGCGTTCTTGCAGCAGGATGGCGATCGAATAGGCCTCCTCGCCGGTGGAGCAGGCGGTTGACCAGACGCGCACCACGCTGCCGGCCGGCTTGTCGTCGAAAAGCCTGGGAATGACCTGTTCTTCCAACACCTTGAACGCATCGGGGTCGCGGAAAAAACTGGTGACTCCGATCAGCAGGTCGCGAAACAGCGCGTCCACCTCGGTTGGCGTTTGCTGCAGGTACTTGACGTAGCCGTCGACCGCTTCAATCTGGTGCACCGCCATGCGCCTCTCGATCCGACGGTGGATGGTGCTCGGTTTGTACTCGGAAAAGTCGTGACCGGTCTGGGCACGCAGCAAAATGAAAGCCTTCTTCAGTGCGTTTTCGGTTTTGGGCGCCGCCTGGGTCGTGAGCCGCGGCAGCTTGCCGAAAGCATGGGCCACATAGGCGATGAGTTGGGCTGCCATCTCGGCTGGAGGCAGCTCGTAATCCACCATGCCGGTGGCCAGAGCGCTGCGCGGCATGCTGTCGAACCCGGCGGACTCGGGCGTCTGCGCCATGACCATGCCGCCAGCGTCCTTGATGGCGCGCACGCCCAAGGTGCCGTCGCTGCCGGCGCCGGAAAGCACGATGCAGATGGCGCGCTCACCCTGGTCCTGCGCCAATGAGCGAAACAGGAAATCGATCGGCAGGCGCTGGCCACGTGGTGCCGAAGGCTCCAGCAAATGCAGGCTGCCGTTCAAAAAGGCCATGTCGCGATTCGGCGGGATGATGTAGGCGCAGTTGGCTTGTACCGCCATGCCGTCCTCGACCTCGAACACCTGCATGCGGGTGCAGCGCTGGATCAGGTCGGTCAGGATGCTCTTGTGATTCGGGGCCAGATGCTGCACCAGCACAAAGGCCATGCCGGGAACGGCATCCGGCGGCATGCCCGAAAAGAAGGCCTCAAATGCCGCCAGCCCCCCGGCCGAGGCGCCGATGCCGACGACCGGGAATCCAGCCGGCGATGCTTGCGGCTGTAGCGCCGTTTCGCCGGATGCAGAAATCCCCGCCACCTTGGCGACGGCATTGGTACTCGTCACTTTTGTCATGCTCGCCTCCAATTGCAACACGCTGTCGTCTGGCACCTTGACGGGTCGACGCCCAGTCAGTGTAGCCTGATCGGAACTGGCCAAAACGCCAACTCGCCGAAGAACCTTGTAACAGTGTGCCAGCGAACAGACCCGATGCGCCCCGGTGCCTAAGCTGATGTTTCTCAACCGAGAAAGAAGGCTTCCATGCAATTTTCTTCCTGTGATTTGTGTACCAGCAGCACAGCGGCTTCGCCAGCTCGAAGCTCCGCCCGGCGCTGCAGCCGGACGCTGGGCGCGCTCACCAGCCTGCTGCTTGTCAGCGCCAATGCCACTGCGGCCGACGCGCGAAACCTGGCACCAGCCCAGGCGCGCTATCAGGCAGATCGGGCCGCTTGTATGAGCGACACATCGAAGCAGGACCGCGCCGCCTGTCTGCGGGAGGCATCCGCAGTGTTTCAGGCCATCAAGACGGGGCGTTCCAATCAGGCAGGTGCTCAAGACAATGGCAGTAACCGCCTGCGGCGCTGCGATTCACTGCCGTCGCAACAGCGCGAAGACTGCCTGCGTCGCATGCAGGGCGAGGGCAACGTGAGCGGCAGCGTCGAGAGCGGTGGCGTCTTAAGGGAACTGGTCCGCCCGGTTGCCCCGGAACCGGTCAAATAGGGATTGAGTCACTATA
>JBBQZA010000038.1:0-19004 GCA_038208175.1 Burkholderiales bacterium | reverse complement strand
ACGCCTTTGACGGCAGCACGGTCGACATGTTGCGCCAGTGCATGCTTCTCTGGTGGCAAAGACAAGGCAACTCAAAAGTGTCCGGCATTACCAAACTGATGCTGACTGAAGGCAAGAACTTCCCGGAGTTGGCGCTGTTCTACCAGCAGGAGGTCATCCAGCCGGCCAAGCTGCTGATCCGGCGCATCCTGCAACGCGGCATTGACCGTGGGGAGTTCGCGCCGATCGATATGCGATATGGCGTTTACACGGTACTGGCACCGATGATATTCACACTGCTTTTGACACATTCCAACGCGAACTGCTTTGACACGGCAGACGCAGCCGAGTTGGTGCCTGAAGAATTCCTGGAAGCCCAGATGCAAACCATTGTGGACGGTCTGCGGCTGCGACCCGCATTGGCGCCGACTACCAAAGGACGTAACCCTTCATGAAACGCTGGCTGAAATGGGCGCTTATTGCCCTCCTTGTCGTCTTGCTTGCAAGTGGCGTGTGGCGCGCTCTGTCGAGTCGCAAGGAACAACAGGACAAGGTGGCGATGCTGGCCACCGAGCGCGCGCAGACTCAGGTGGAGCTTGGACCCAACGACGTCGTCGATGTCAAAACCCGCGAGCTGGTGCTGGGTCTGGCGATCTCGGGCTCGCTCAAAGCAGTGAATTCGGCCATCGTCAAGGCCCGGGTGGCCGGCGAGCTGCAGGGCCTGACCGTGCGCGAGGGTGATTCGGTGACAGTCGGCCAGATCATCGCCCGCGTCGACGCGACCGAATACCAGGCGCGCGTGCGCCAGGCACAGCAATTGGCGGAATCCGCCAAGGCGCAGGTTGACATCGCCCGGCGCGTCTTTGACAACAACCGCTCACTGGTGGATCAGGGCTTCATCTCCAAAACAGCGCTGGATACCTCCCTGGCCAGTCTGGCAGCTGCCGAGGCCAGCTACCGCGCGGCCATGGCCGGCACCGAAGTCGCCACCAAATCACTTGCAGACACGGTGCTGCGAGCGCCCGTCAGCGGGCTGATTTCGCAACGTCTGGCGCAGCCGGGAGAACGGGTGGCGCCGGAAACACGGATTGTGGAGATCGTCGATTTGAGCCGCCTGGAACTTGAGACCAGTCTGAGCGCCGGCGAGTCGCTGGATCTGCGCCTGGGTCAAGTCGCCTCGCTGCAGGTGGAGGGCTCGGCCAGACCGGTCGCTGCCCGGGTGATGCGGATCAACCCCAGCGCGGTGGCGGGCAGTCGAGCCGTCGTCGCCTATCTGGCCGTCGATGCGGTCCCCGGTTTGCGCCAGGGACTGTTTGCTCAAGGGACTCTTGGCACCGGTCGACTGCAGGCCTTGGCGGTGCCGCTGAATGCCGTGCGCACTGACAAACCGCAGGCTTACGTACAACTGCTCGCTGGCAAGCAAGTGCAGCACCAGACGGTGGAGCTGGGTGCGCGTGGTGAGGTGGACGGACAGACCATGGTGGCCATCAAGGGCGTGGCTGAGAATGCCAAGTTGGTGTCCGGCACGGTCGGCACCTTGCGCGATGGCACGCTGGTCAGGTTCACAACGCCCAAGCCTGTGGCAGCTGGCGCTAAATAGTCCATGTGGTTCACCCGCGTCAGTCTCAAGAACCCGGTCTTCGCCACCATGGTCATGCTGGCCGTGGTGGTGCTGGGTCTGTTTTCCTACCAGCGCCTGAAGGTAGATCAGTTTCCCAACGTTGACTTCCCGGTGGTTGTCATCACAACCGAATATCCAGGCGCTTCGCCCGAAATCGTCGAGAGCGAAGTCACCAAAAAGATCGAGGAAGGGGTCAACTCGATTGCCGGCATCAATGCCCTGACCTCACGCAGCTACGAGAGCATGTCGGTCGTCATCATCGAATTCCAGTTGCACATTGATGGCCGCAAAGCGGCCGATGATGTTCGCGAAAAAGTGGCCATCCTGCGCCCCACCCTGCGCACCGAAGTGAAGGAGCCCAAGGTGTTGCGCTTCGATCCCGCCAGCAAGGCAGTCTGGTCGCTGGCGGTGCTGCCTGACGGCCAGAAGGCGATGTCCGCCGTCGAACTGACCAACTGGGCGGATCAGGTGCTCAGAAAGCGTTTGGAAAACGTGCGCGGCGTTGGCGCGGTCACCGTGGTCGGCGGCACCAAACGTGAAATCAACATCTACCTCAAACCCCTGGCGCTGGAAACGTTTGGCATCACACCCGAACAGGTTGCAACGTCGGTCCGCAATGAAAGCCAGGATTTGCCGCTGGGCACCATCCGTTCGCCGGAACAGGAGCGCGTGCTGCAGATTGAAGCCCGCATGCGACGACCGGAAGATTTTGGCAAGATCATCGTGGCACGCAAGAACGGCAGTCCGATACGGGTCGAACAGCTTGCCAGCGTCACCGATGGCGCCCAGGAAACCGACAGCCTGGCACTCTTCAGCGGACAGCGCACGCTGCTGCTCAGCGTTCAGAAGTCGCAGGATGAAAACACGATTGCTGTGGTCGACGGCTTGCTCAAGACCGTCGCCGCAATGAAGGCGGAACTGCCAGCCGGCGTGCGTCTGGAGCCGGTCTATGACGGCTCGCGCCAGATCCGGGTGGCGGTCGACAACGTGCGCGAAACACTGCTGGAAGGTGCTTTGCTGACGATCCTGATCGTGTTCCTGTTTCTCAACTCCTGGCGCTCGACCGTCATCACCGGGCTGACACTGCCGATTGCACTGATCGGTACTTTTCTGTTCATGAACCTGTTTGGATTCACCATCAACATGATCACGCTGATGGCGCTCAGCCTGTGTGTCGGTCTGCTAATCGATGACGCCATCGTGGTACGAGAAAACATTGTCCGCCATGTGCAAATGGGCAAGCAGCCGTATCTGGCCTCACTTGACGGCACGCAGGAAATTGGTCTGGCGGTATTCGCCACCACGCTGTCGATCGTCGCCGTGTTCATGCCGATCGGTTTCATGGGCGGCATCATCGGCAAATTCTTCCATGAGTTCGGCATCACCATTGTGTCTGCCGTTCTGATCTCGATGTTTGTCAGCTTCACGCTCGATCCGATGCTGTCATCCATCTGGCATGACCCCAGCATCCATGCGCCTGGCCAGCACGGAGCGCCAGTCACGCTTTACGACAAAACCATCGGTCGCGTCACCGGCTGGTTCGACCACGGAACCGACCTGCTGATCGATTTTTATCAGCAGATCCTGCGCTGGGCTTTGGTGCACAAGCTGAAAACCTTGCTGCTGGCTCTGGTCATTTTTGTCACCAGCATTTTCATGGTGCCCCTGCTGGGTACCGAGTTTGTGCCGTCAGCCGACTTCTCGGAAACCAACCTCAATTTCTACACTCCAATGGGCTCATCGATCGAAGTGACTGAAGCCCGCGTCAAGCAGGTGGAAGCCATCTTGAAGGGCTTTCCCGAGGTTCGCTACTCGCTGGCGACCATCAACACCGGCAGCGCGGCGGGCAAGAGCTATGTCAGTTTCTACCTGCGTTTGACAGACCACAAGGACCGCCAACGCAATGTCGACGAGTTGTCGTCGGTGCTGCGCGAACGCCTGAAGCAGATTCCCGGCATCACGGTCACGCATGTCGGATTGATGGACCCGGTGGGCGGACAAAAACAAATCGAGTTTTCTCTGCAAGGGCCGGATCTGGCCGAACTCGAGCGTCTGACCCTACTCGTGAAAGCAAAGATTCAGCCGATTGCCGGACTGGTGGATCTGGACTCGAGCATCAAGCCGAACAAGCCGACGCTGGAAGTTGCCGTCCGGCGCGACGCAGCGTCTGACCTGGGCCTGGGCATCGGCCAAATAGGCAGTGCCCTGCGCGTCCTGGTGGCGGGCCAGACCGTGAGCAGTTGGCGCGCGCCGGACGATCAAACCTACGATGTCAATGTGCGCTTGGCACCGCAGGCACGCAACAGCCCGGACGACCTGCAACACCTGCCCTTCACGCTGGGCAGCAACGCCGATGGCAGCGCGCGCGTGGTGCGCCTGAACCAGTTTGCGACGGTACGGGACTCGACCGGACCGAATCAGATCAACCGGCGCGACATGACGCGTGAAGTGGCCATCAATGCCAACGTCTACCAGCGCTCGGCAGGTGAGGTTTCCGACGACATCAAGAAGGCGCTTGAGGGCATCAGTTTTCCGCCCGGCTACCGCTACCAGTTTGGTGGTTCAACCAAGAACATGGCCGAATCTTTTGACTATGCAATATCGGCCCTGGTGCTGGCCATTGTCTTCATTTACATGATTCTGGCAAGCCAGTTCAAAAGCTTTTTCCAGCCGCTGGCATTGATGATGGCCTTGCCGCTGACCCTGATCGGCGTCGTGCTCGCGCTAATGATATTCGGCTCGACGCTGTCGATGTTTTCGATCATCGGCATCGTCATGCTGATGGGTCTGGTCACCAAGAACGCCATTCTGCTGGTCGACTTCACGATTCGCGCCCGCGAGGACGGCCTGGAACGCAGCGCAGCGCTTTTGATGGCGGCCAGGGTTCGTTTGCGCCCAATTCTGATGACCACTCTGGCGATGATTTTCGGCATGCTGCCACTGGCCTTTGCACTGACCGAAGGCTCGGAGCAGCGGGCACCGATGGGCCAGGCGGTGATTGGCGGCGTGATCACATCGTCGGTACTGACTTTGGTGGTGGTACCGGTGGTGTACTGCTACATGGATGACCTGGCGCAATGGTTGCGCCGCCGCTGGGGCGCCACCGAAAGTGCCAGCGGGTAAAATTTCGCAGATTTTGCATAATCCGTTAATATACCCCCTGGAGTACCAGAATGAATTACGAACAAGCCCGCTTCAACATGATCGAACAGCAAATTCGTCCATGGAACGTCCTGGACGGCGAGGTGCTGCACCTTCTGTCGGTGGTCAAGCGAGAAGATTTTGTGCCATTGGCCCACAAGGCGCTGGCGTTTGTCGACATGGAAATTCCGCTGGGCCATGGCCAGTACATGCTGGCGCCGCGCGTCGAAGCGCGTCTGCTACAGGATGCAGCGGTTCAAAAACACGAAAAAGTGCTTGAAATTGGCGCCGGTTCCGGCTACCTGACGGCGCTGCTGGCGCACCAGGCACAACGCGTCATCGCTTTGGAAATCAATCCCGATCTGGCGGCGATGGCGCGCAGCAATCTGCAAAAGGCCGGCATCCACAATGCCGAAGTGCGCCAGTCTGACGGCGCCGTCGGGTCTGCTACCGAAGCGCCTTTTGACGTCATTCTGCTGGGCGGCTGCGTACCTGAAGTGCCGCAAAACCTGCTCTCACAACTCAAGGTAGGCGGTCGCCTGCTGGCCGTCGTCGGGCAGGAACCCGTCACGCGCGCCACCATCGTGACCCGTATCGGCGACGCCGAATTTCAAACCCGCCAGCCCTGGGACAGTTCGGCACCGAACCTGCTGAATTTTCCGACACCCTCGCAGTTCCGGTTCTGATTACCCAAAGGCCCTCATGAATAAGTTTCGTCTGCTACCCCTCGTTGTTGCTGTGGCTGCTGCGCTGACCCTGTCGGCGCAGGCGCAAAGCCTGGTTGATCTGTACCAGTCGGCCCTTGGCTTTGATGCCTCTTACCAGTCGGCCAAATCCCAGTATGACGCTACGCTGGCAAAAGCTGCACAAGCCAAATCATTGATTCTTCCGGTGGCCAATCTGGCGCTCGGCGTTTCACGCTCGACGCAGGAAGTTGTTCCCGACCAGGGCACCAGCACTGACCGTGCTTTTGGCACCCAGAGCGCGACGGTCAGCGCATCGCAGCCGCTGTACCGTCCTGCCAATTGGGCCAGTTACAAACAGGGACTCAAGCAGATTGATCTGGCCGAGGCCCAGTTGGCCAGTGCCGATCAGGATTTGATCGTGCGTGTCGGCCAGGGTTACTTTGACGTGCTGGCGTCCCAGGACAGCCTGACTTTTGTCAAGGCGCAAAAAGCGGCGGTGGCCGAGCAACTGGCATCGGCCAAACGCAATTTTGAAGTCGGCACTTCGACCATCACCGACACGCGCGAAGCGCAGGCCCGCTATGACCTGGTGATCGCCCAGGAAATTGCCGCTGAAAACGATCTGCGTGTGAAGAAGATTGCGCTCGATCAACTGGTGGGCAAGAGCAACGCCGAGCCGCAAGCGCTGGCACTGCCAATCACCTTGCCAGCCCCGCTGCCAAACGACGTTACGGCCTGGGTCCAGCAGTCTGAAGTTGCGCATCCCACCATAAAGCAGACACAAATCGCGCTCGACGTAGCGATACTCGAGACGCAAAAGGCGCAAGCCGGCCACAAACCGACGCTGGACCTGAGCGCCAGCTACAGTGCCTTCAACAATTTGGATGGGAGCAGCACGGCCGGCCTAGGCTCACGCGTCAATGCCGGTACGATCGGACTGTCGTTCAACCTGCCTCTGTTTGCCGGTTTTGCGACGCAGAACCGAATCAAGGAAACACTGGCTCTGGAGGACAAGGCGCGCAATGATCTTGACGGCGCCAAACGGGCGGTCGCCCAAGGGACTCGCACTGCCTTTTTCGGTGTGCTGTCCGGCCAGGGTCAGGTCGCCGCACTGGAGGCCGCCGAAACGTCGAGCCAGAGCGCACTCGACGCCAACAAGCTGGGCTACCAGGTTGGCGTGCGTATCAACATCGATGTCCTCAATTCGCAGAGCCAGCTGTTCGACACCAAGGCCAAACTGGCGAAGGCGCGCTACGACGTGCTGCTCGGTGGCCTGAAATTGCGCCAAGCCAATGGCACGCTCAAAGCCGACGACCTGCAAAGCGTCAACCGCCTGCTGGCCAAGTAGGCCGGGTCAGCGACGCGTAATCCGACATCGGATCTCATACCAAGTTGCCTTCGAAAGACAAGGACTGGGGTGACGGTAGTGGCAAGCCAGGGAAGGAGACCGAAGGTCGGAGGGACATTCGCGGAACTGAGTGCCCCACCGGCGTGCTCCGGGCTACAGCCGGAGGGTTCCGGCTTACAGCCTGAGTGCTCCCGCCCACAGTGCCACATGGCTGAATCTTTGAACCGTATCAGACTGCCAGTACCTGCTCGATGGCTCCTGCCAGACGCTCAAGCGCTCCCTGATGTGCGCTGGCGAATGCGGCGGCAGCGTGTCGCGCAGCCTGTAATCGATCCCTGTCCTGAAGCAGTGCTGTCGCAGCGGCAAGCGCCGTCTCCAAACCGTCGACACGCTGGGCAGCGCCGGCCGCCTGAGCCAGTTCGGCCGTTTCGGCAAAATTGAAGGTGTGTGGCCCCATCAACACCGGACAGGCACAGGCCGCCGCTTCAATCAGGTTTTGTCCGCCCAGCGGCTCGAAACTGCCGCCGAGCAAGGCGACGTCTGCCAGCCCGTAGTACAGTGCCATTTCCCCCAGCGTGTCACCGAGCCAGATGGTTGGCTGGATGCCCAGCGCGCCGTCGGCGAGCGGTGGGCCGTCACGCCAGAGGCTGCGGCGCGAAAGCGCAAAGCCGTGCTGTTCGATCAGGGCCGCGACCTGATCGAATCGCTGCGGATGGCGCGGCACGATCAGCCACTGCACTGCATCAAGCTGCTCGACTGACCCTGGAACCGACAGGATTCGCAGCAATGCCAGTTCTTCGCCAGCGCGCGAACTGGCAAACATGACAACCGGACGCAGTGAGCGCTGATGCCAGATGCGGCCCAGTGCCAACTGCTGCGGATCCGGCGTTGCGTCGAACTTGAGATTGCCGAAAACGCCTGCAACGCTGGCCCCAAGCGCAGCCAGCCGCGCCGCATCGTCCTGCGTCTGTGCCCAGACCGCGGTCAGACTGCGATAGGCAGGGCGCGCCAGCCAGTCCAGCCGCTGGGACCAAAGCATTGACTTCTCGCTCATGCGCGCGTTCGCCAACACCAGCGGCACACCCGCCTGCACACAAGCGGCCGCCAGATTCGGCCAGATTTCGGTTTCCATCAGGATGCCGATGCGTGGCTTGAAATGCGCCAGGAAGCGCAGCACCGTAGCCGGGGTATCCCACGGTTGCCAGCACTGCAGGTCACCTGAGCGCAACAGTTTGGCGCCCTCCGCGCGTCCGGTTGCAGTTCCATGCGTGAGCAACAGGCGCATTCCAGGCAAACGCTGGCGCAAACGTGCCACCAGAAGCGCGGCGGCACGCGTTTCACCCAGCGACACCGCGTGCAGCCAGACCGTCTGGCGATCATCCGCAGGCCGGTCTGCGCTGTAGTAGCCAAATCGCTCCTCGACCGCAACCAGGTAACCCGGCTCCTGCTCGCCACGGCTTGCCAGCTTGCGACGCAGCAGCGGTTGCGCCAGCCACATCAGAACGCTGTACAGGAGGCGCATCATTGAGCGCTGCGGCCTACTGGCGCCACCCTCTGCCAGTCTTGCCAGACTGCCTCTACCGAGGGTGTCGGTTGGCCAAAGACGCAGCGCTGATGCATGAGTTGCTGCGGTCCGGTGCGCCAGGCGGTGTCGAAGTTGTATATCTGCACGTGCGGCAAGTCCAGTGCCACCGCCATATGGCTCAAACCGCTGTCGACGCCGACCACGCCGTCACAGCCGGCCAGCGCATCCGTCAAGGCGTCCAGTCCGAGCCGGGGCCAGATTTGCGCCCGCGTCAGAGCAGCGGCAATTTGCTGTGCCGTGCGCAGTTCGGCATCGCTGCCCTGCGGCAAGGCAATCGCATAGCCCTGCTGGTTCAACCTTTGCCCCAAAGCCTGCCAGTTGGAAACCGGCCACTGCTTGTCGGCGCGCGATGTGCCATGCACGAATGCAATCACTGGGCCGGCAACGGAGTCTGGTACTTTGTGTCGGTCCTCCAGCAGTCCAAAAGACAGACGCCGCGGCACCTCATAGCCCAATGCCAACGCACACAACTGACGCGAGCGCTCGATCGCGTGAATATGCTTGGGCAATTTGAAGGCGACGTCAACCAGCCAGCGCGCCGGCGCCTCGAAACTGGAGCCTTCGGTTGGACCGGCCAGACCAAAGCGCTTGCCCTGCTCGGTCAGTTGCGCCAGCCGCGCCATGACGACTGATTTAGTCAGCCCTTGCAGATCAATCGCGGCGTCATACTGCTCACGCTGCAATTCAGTCTTGAATTCGCGCCAGGCCTTGCGCGTGGCAGTTGAAAAAGGCGAAGTGCGCCAATGCCGCAAGTCGCACTCGATGACGCGGTTGACACCAGCGCAGCGGCGCACCAGCGCCGCAAAGCCGCTCTCTACCACCCAGTCAATCTGTGCCTGCGGCCGGGCCCGGCGAATATCCTGCAGCGCCGGCATCGCATGCACCACATCGCCAAGCGAAGAGAGCTTGACGATCAATATTTTCAATGCGCTGCCTCGTCAATCACGGCGCCGGGTTTGACCGAACGCAGCAGCGCCAGCATCTCGCCTTGGATACGTATTAGCGCGGCTTCGGTCTGGCCTTCAAAGCGCAGCACCAGCACCGGTGTCGTGTTGGAGGCCCGAATCAGTCCAAAGCCATCGGGCCAGTCGACGCGCAAACCATCGATCGGATTGACCACGGCCGGCGCGGCAATGTTGGCGGCTGCCAGCAGTTTATCCACCAGCGTATGCGGCTCGCCCTCGGCACATTTGACATTCAGTTCGGGAGTCGAAAAACTGCTGGGCAGGGCATTCAGCACAGCATTGCCGTCGGCCGAGCGACTCAGAATTTCAAGCAGGCGGCAAGCCGCATAAGTGCCATCGTCAAAACCGAACCAGCGCTCCTTGAAGAAGATGTGGCCGCTCATTTCTCCCCCCAGCGGTGAACCGATGGCTTTCATCTTGGCCTTGATCAGCGAGTGACCGGTCTTGAACATCAGCGGCTTGCCACCAGCCGCCTCAATCGCTGGCGCCAGCCGTTGCGAGCATTTGACGTCAAACACGATAGTGCCACCCGGCACCCGGCTCAAAACGTCCCGCGCGAACAGCATCAGTTGCCGATCGGGGTAGATGGTGTTGCCCTCGCTGGTGACAATGCCGAGCCGGTCGCCGTCGCCATCAAAAGCCAGGCCAAGTTCGGCATCACCGGCCTCCAAGGCGGCAATCAGGTCGCGCAGATTCTCGGGCTTGCTCGGATCAGGATGGTGATTCGGAAAATTGCCGTCGACCTCACTGTACAACTCGGTCACTTCGCAGCCAATCGCGCGCAGGATGTCGGGTGCCGACGCACCCGCGATGCCATTGCCGCAATCGACCACGATTTTCATGGGACGGGCCAATTTGATGTCGCCAACGATGCGCTGGCGGTAAGCCTGAAGCACGTTCTCGACACGCCGCGAGCCGCCGGGCTGCGGTTGCCAGCTTTCGTCTTCCATCATGCGCCGCAGGGCCTGAATTTCGTCGCCGTAAATGGCGCGCCCAGCCAGCACCATCTTGAAACCGTTATGGTCCTTCGGATTGTGACTACCGGTCACCTGAATGCCACTGCGGCACAGGGTGCTGGCAGCAAAATATAGCATCGGTGTGGTCGCCATGCCAATGTCGATCACCTCGATGCCGGCAACCTCCAGACCACGCATCAAGGCCGCACTCAGGGCAGACCCAGTGAGGCGGCCATCACGGCCGACAGCAACGCTGGTTTCGCCTTCCTGGCGCGCCACCGTGCCAAAGGCCCTGCCCAGCATCTCGGCTACCGCTTCGTGAATGGTGCCGGGTACAACGCCGCGCACGTCATAGGCCTTGAAGATCGAAGCTGCTAGTTGCATGATGAAGTTCCCTCAAAATTTTGTCAGCCGGACGGCGCCTTGAATTGTAGGGTGCTGGCAGCTTAAGGGCCATGTCCGAAAACGGCTAGTTAAACAGCGCTTTCAGCGTCAAGTCCACGTATCATCCGAGCCATGGCAGACCCTTACGACCCGTCGCTCGATGACAGCCGCTACCTCGCACTCAAGGCCAAAGATTCGCGTTTTGACGGCCTTTTTTTTACCGGCGTCACATCCACTGGCATTTACTGTCGACCGGTCTGCCGCGTGCGTCTGCCAAAGCGTGAAAACTGCCGCTTCTTCAGCCAGCCAGCGCAGGCGGAGCGGGCCGGTTTTCGGCCTTGTTTGCGCTGTCGACCCGAACTCGCCCCGCGTCAGCCAGGGTCGGGCCAGGAAGCTGATGGCAGAGCTTGGTCGATCCAGGACGCCTCCTGGATTCTGGCCGGGCAGGCCGCCTTGCTGATCGACGCCCCCGACGCCTGGGGACAGTTTGCGCCAAGCATGCTCCAACTGGCGCAACGGCTGGGAGTCAGCGACCGGCACTTGCGGCGCATTTTTGAAGCGCGCTTTGGCGTCTCGCCCTTGCAATACCTGCAGACGCGGCGCCTGCTGAGCGCCAAACAGTTGCTGACCGATACGCTGCTGAGCGTCACCGAAGTCGCGCCTCTGAGCGGTTTTGCCAGTGTGCGCCGTTTCAACGCCGCATTTTCCGCCCACTACGGCATGCAACCGACACAACTGCGCCGCGTCGGCGCTGCCCGTGCCACAGGTACTCCCGAGCCCGGTGTCGTCCTCAAACTCGGCTATCGCCCACCCTACGACGTGCATGCCATGCTGAAGTTCTTTCAGACCCGCAGCGTGCCGGGCATTGAAATAGTCACGCTGGCGGGCGCTCACCCGGGCATCGGCAAGACCCTCACGGTCGAGGTCGCTGGCAAGCGCAGCGCCGGTTGGTTGACAGTCCACTTTGATACTGCTGGCAACCGTGTGATTCTGCGTGTCAGCGACTCACTGCGAGCGCTATTGCCCTGGGTCATGGCAAGGGTCAGAGCCTTACTGGACCTGGATGCGGACCCGCATGCCATCAACCAGTTGCTGCACGCCCGCTTTCCGCTCGGTGACGGCGTGCGCGTGCCGGGCACTCTCGACGGCTTCGAGTTGGCGGTACGTGCCGTGCTGGGCCAGCAAATCACGGTTGCCGCAGCACGCACACTGACGACGAGACTGGTGCAACACTTTGGTGAGGTCATAGAGACGCCGATCGTCGGCCTTGATCGCCTGTTCCCGGGTCCAGCCGCTCTGGTCAGGGCCAGTGGCGAGGCCTTGGGCCAATTGGGAATCGTACGGCAACGGCAAGCGGCGATCCGCGGGCTCGCCAGCGCGGTGCTGGAGCAAGGCCTGCAACTGCACGCCGGCGCCGACCGTGCTGTCACGCTGGCTGCATTGCAGGCCCTGCCCGGCATCGGCGACTGGACTGCCCAGTACATCGCGATGCGTGCACTGCGTTGGCCTGACGCTTTTCCCGCTGGCGATGTGGCACTGCACAAAGCCCTCGGTTTGCAAGGCAGCAAAAACCCCACCAAAGCAGCGCAGTTGGCATCCCAGGTCTGGCGGCCCTGGCGCAGCTACGCCGTGATCCGGGCCTGTAAGGAGATTTGAAATGAAATTTGCAACATCCATCGTTCAAAGCAGCACCGACAGCCCGCTCGGACGCATCATTCTGGCCGCGAATGGGGATCGCCTGGCGGGCCTTTGGTTTGAAGGGCAACGCCATCTGCCTGCGCTTGGAGCCTGGCCGATACGCGACCATCTACCGGTCTTTGAACGAACCCGCGCCCAGTTGCAGGACTACTTTGTCGGCAGACGCAGCTCCTTTGATTTGCCTCTGGATCTGGGTTGCGGCAGCGACTTTCAACAACGCGTGTGGCGTGCCCTGCTCACTATTGCGCATGGCTGCACCACCAGCTATGGGGCCCTTAGCGCAGTCATTGGCAAACCGAGCGCGGTGCGCGCCGTCGGTGGCGCCGTCGGGCGCAACCCCTTGGGCATCGTGGTCCCGTGCCACCGTGTCATTGGAGCGAACGGCGCCCTGACCGGTTACGCCGGCGGACTGGAGCGCAAAGTCGCGCTGCTGCAACTCGAAAGTCGAGCATGACGGCAGCGCTTCCCAACAAGCGCTGGCTCGGTCGGTTCATCCTGCGCCATTTTCTGCAGGAATCAGTCACACTGTGGATGCTCTTGTGCGGCCTGATCATCGTTTGCGGCACTGCGCTGTCGGCAAATTTGCTCAAATTCAGACACTGATCTGGTACCCTAGCAACGATGCGTTTTCAACTCCCCGCTCTCTCATGGCACCCGGACTAACCATTGTCCTGCTGTCACTGCTGTTGGGCCTGCAACCCGTCACCACCGACTTGTACCTGCCCGCGCTGCCGTCGCTGACCGAGGGCTTTGGTGCGTCGATGGCGCAAGCGCAGTTGACGCTGACCGCGCTGCTGCTGGCCTTCGGTCTGTCGCAATTGATCTGGGGCCCACTGTCTGACCGTTTTGGCCGACGCCCGGTCCTGCTGGTCGGTCTGAGCACCTACACGCTGGCCTCGATCGGCAGCACTTTCTCACCGACGATGGACATGCTGATCGTCTGGCGTACGCTGCAGGGCGCCGCCATGGGTGCTGCGGTCATGTGCGCTCGCGCCGTTGTGCGCGACCTCTACACACCGGCGCAGGGCGCGCGCGTCATGTCCAAGGGCCTGAGCGGCCTCGGACTGATCGCCTGTCTGAGTCCGCCACTGGGTGGCCTGATGTCGGACCTGTTCAGCTGGCGCGTTTCTCTTTTGATGTTGGCCATTTTTGGTGCCGCCAGCTTGGGTCTGGTGGCGCTGCGTTTCACGGAAACCGTACCGCAAAAGAATCTGCAGGCGCTACAGCCCGTGCGCCTGCTGCGCAATTGGCTGACCATTCTGCGCAATCCCACTTTCATCGCGTTTTCGGCGCTGTCCTCGGCGTCCTATGGCGGCCTGTTCACCTTCCTGGCCAGCAGCTCGTTTGTCTTCATCAAGGTGCTGGGCTTGAGCAAAACCCATTACGGCCTGCTGATGTTTTCAATGGCCTTCACCTACCTGCTGGGCACCTTTCTGTGCCGACGTCTACTGAGGCGCCATGACATTCGCCGTACTGTGGCGATTGCCGGCGTCCTGAGCCTGTGCGGTGGCACACTGATGGGCCTGCTGGCTCTCGCCGGTTGGCACAGCAGCTGGGCCATCATGCCGCCGTTTTACCTTTTCATGCTGGGCCACGGCATCCATCAGCCCTGCAGCCAAAGCGCTGCCGTCGGACCGTTCCCGCAGTCCGCCGGCGCCGCCTCCGCACTGAACGGGTTCTTCATGATGCTGGTTGCATTCATCATCGGCAACTGGCTCGGCACACACATGGACGGCACGGTGCTACCGCTGGTCTATGGCATCTGGTTCTGGAGCGCGCTGATTGCGCTGGCGGCCTGGACCCTGGTGCAAAAGCAGGGACAAAAGGATGGCCACTGAAATGCCCCAGACAGCGAGACGGCAGTGTTTGCGTTACCTGGCCCTGGCAGGCCCCACGGCAGCGGGCAAGACTGCTGCTGCGATGGCGATTGCACAGCAGTTTGACATTGAAATCATCAGCGTCGATTCGGCGCTGGTCTATCGCGGCATGGACATTGGCACAGCCAAGCCGTCCCGCGCAGAGCTGGCCAGCGTGCCGCACCACCTGATCGACATCCGTGACCCGCTGCAGGCCTACAGCGCCGCCGAGTTTGCGGCCGATGCGCAAGCGCTGATCGCCGACATCACCGATCGCGGCAGGCTGGCCCTATTGGTCGGTGGCACCATGCTTTACTTCAAGGCGCTCTTTGACGGCCTCGACACCATGCCCAAAGCCGATCCGGGCATTCGTGCGGCGCTGGAGAGAGAAGCCATGGAACAGGGCTGGCCGGTATTGCACGCCGAACTCGCGCGCGTCGACCCGGTCACCGCCACACGCCTGAAGCCGGCGGACTCGCAGCGCATTGCACGTGCGCTGGAAGTATTTCGTCTGACGGGACAGCCACTGTCATCGTTTCACACAGTCAAAACCAAGCCTGACCTGACCGCCTCACCGGCGCATGACCGGCTGCTGATTTCGCTGGAACCGGATGAGCGCAGTTGGCTGCACCAGCGCATTGCGCAGCGCTTGGACGCCATGCTGGCGCATGGTTTTATCGATGAGGTCAAGGCACTGCGTGCACGCGGCGACCTGCATGCCGATCTGCCAGCCATGCGCTGTGTCGGTTACCGGCAAGCCTGGGAAGCACTCGATGGCCTGTGGCCGATGCCCGCGTTGCGTGACAAAGGAATCTTTGCGACCCGTCAGCTCGCCAAACGCCAGCTGACCTGGCTGCGCGCGATGCCACAGCGCCAGATCGTCGCCTGTGATGCGCCGGATGCAGTGGCGCAAGTGCTGCGGCTCGCCGACACCTTTGCAAGAGAACGCGCATGAGTCTGGTGATCTCCGAATTGAGCAAGCGTTACGGCGAGGTCGTCGTGTTCAGCGATGTATCAATGAGCGTGGCGCGCGGCGAGTTTGTCGCCATCGTCGGCGAATCCGGCGTTGGCAAATCGACACTGCTCAACTGCATGGCCGGCCTGGACCAATGGAACAGCGGCAAAGTGGTCCTGGACGGGCAGGATCTCGGAACTTTGACTGACGATCAAAAGGCACGTCTGCGGCGCGAAAAAACAGGCTTTGTATTTCAGGCCTTTCATGTGCTGCCGCACCTGGACGTGGCACAGAACATCGCGCTGCCCTTGCTGCTGCTGGGCCAGCCCGATGACGTCAGGGTGCAAGCCATGCTGGACGCGGTCGGCCTGGCAGGCCTGGGCCAGCGCCTGCCGCAACAGCTCAGCGGTGGACAGTTGCAACGCGTCGCGATCGCGCGTGCACTGGTGCACCGCCCTTCGCTGCTGCTGGCGGATGAGCCCACCGGCAACCTGGACCCCAGCACCGCCGCCAAAGTGATCGACGTCCTGATCGCGCAGACCCGCGAGCACGGCGCCTCGCTGGTGCTGGTGACCCATTCAGAGGCCGCGGCTCGTCGCGCCGACCGGGTGCTGCATCTCAGCAACTCAGGCTGTATTGAGCGCTAGCGGGCGTACTCGTCGAGTCCGACGACACCGATCTTTTGCAGCCCCCGCCGCTGCGATGCACTGAGCACCGTCGCCACCGTGTCGTATCTGGCGTTGCGGTGCGGCCGAATGTGAATCTCGGGCTGCTCACTCAGTTGTGCCGCTGACAGCAAACGCTGCTCCAGCATGTCGCTGTCGGCCAGCGGCTCGCCGTTCCACAGCAACTGGTTCTGGGCCGTCACTTCGATTTTCACGACCGGCGGATCGCGGCTCAGGGGCGGCGGCAATCCGCTCGGCATCTCCATGTTGACGGCATGCAGTTGGACCGGAATTGTGATGATGAACATCACCAGCAGCACCAGCAAGACATCAATCAGTGGTGTCGTGTTGATCCCGGTGCTGAATTCGGGCTCAGCAGCGTCGAGCGCTTCGGTGAAATCAATAGCCATGATGCGCCGGCGGTTCAGTGATGAAGCCAATGCGCGCGATGCCGGCCTGCTGGCAGGCATACAGGACGCGTGCCACCGCTTCATAGTCGGCACGGGCATCGCCCCGGATATGGACCTCGGGTTGCGGCGTGCGGCTGGCGATCTGCTGCAGTTTTTCCTGCAGGCGTTGCGCATCAGGCAGACGGGCGTCAAACCAGTAGCTGGTACCGGCGGCATCGACCGAAATCAGCACCGTCTCGGGCTGACTTTGCTGCAACTGGTTAGTCTGTCTGGGCAGACGCACTGCCACCGAGGTGTTGATGACCGGGATCGTGATCAGGAAAATGATCAGCAGCACCAGCATCACATCCACCAGCGGCGTGGTGTTGATCTCCGACAGATCCAGGTCTTCGTCGGGCGCCTCCTTGTAGCTGATGGCCATGACTCAAGCGCCCTTGCGACTGGCGGCAGCCTTCTGGTTGCGGTCAATTTCAACCAGCAATTGCGTGTGCAGCTCCGAGCCAAAGCCCTTGATCGCATGCAGCGTGACACGGTTACGCCGCACCAGCCAGTTGTAGGCCAGTACCGCAGGCACTGCCACCGCCAGACCCAGGGCCGTCATGATCAGCGCTTCGCCAACCGGACCGGCCACCCGGTCGATCGAGGCCTGACCCGAAATGCCAATCGTCACCAGCGCGTTGTAAATGCCCCATACCGTGCCAAACAGACCGACGAAGGGCGCGGTTGATCCGACTGTGGCCAGCACCGACAGCCCTTCCTGACTGCGCATTTGCAGCGTCGCCACCGAGTGCACGATATCCTGGCTGAGCCAAGCGTTCAAATCGACCTGCCCGGCCAGACTGCCGTGTCGACTCGCCGCCTCCAGGGCCGACACCACCATCAGACGAAACGGGCTGTTCTGCCCCAACGCTTCATTGCGCCGGTGCAGCGCATCAGCACTGGCAAAGGCTTCGCTGGCCGCTTGCACCTGTGCATTCAACTGGCGTTGCGCCAGCCACTTGGCAACGATGAAATACCAGCTCAGCAGCGACATGAAGGCGAGGATCGCCAGAGTGGTCCGGGCCACCCAGTCACCCTGCGCCCAGACCGAGCGCAGGCCGTAAGGATTTGCCATCCCGGACGAGGGCGCGATGATGCCGGCGACACCCGATTGAGCCTGCGCCAGATTCGCCAGCAGCGAGCCCAGCACCAGCAGCAAGAACAAAGACCAGAGGGGTGCACGACGTGACTGGGGACTGTGTAAGGACATGATGGTTTCCTGAATATACGCTTGGCAATGTTCAATGTTATTTGCACTTGTCCATGGCAGCGGCCATGGGGATGGTGATGAGGCCGAGCAGACTGCCAGCCGCATTCGGCCCCACGCAATCGGGCTTCGCTGCGCCGGAAACAGCCTCGCCGAAACGGTCGCGCTGGGCGCCCCCGTTGAGCTGCTCGTTGGCCATTTCTGCCAGGCTGCGCTGGCGCGGTGAATTCTTCATGACGTAAGGATAAAGGTTCAATGGTGCTGGCGCTGTGCCCGGTCCCGCCGGGGCCGCTTTGGTCGACGGCGCCTGTGGTGCCTGCGAGCCGCCACCGGCAGGAGCTTCCACCTGCGTAATGGCCGCTGGCCGGGGTGGAGCAGGAGTGGGTGCTACCGCAGGCGCAGGCGCAGGCCCAGACGTAGGTGCTGGTGCTGGCGTGGGTGCCGGTGCTGGAGCCGACTCAGGCGCTGGCGCTGGCGCTGGCGCTGGCGCTGGCGCTGGCGCTGGCGCGGGTGCGGGTGCGGGTGCTGGCGCTGGGACCGGCGTGGGCTCGGGTGCAGGTGCTGGTAGCGGTGCGGGCTCAGTCAGGAGCACAGGCACGGGTATAAGCACTGGTTGCGGCACGGGTTGCAACTCCTTGGGTACGATCGGCTCGGGCTTGGGCACCACGGGCAAGGGCTTAGGCACGGGGGGAGCCGGTTGCAGCTTCAACTCCACCGGCTTCTCGGGCGGCAGTTCGATGGCTTTGGGCGGGATCACCGGGGGCGCTGGCGCCTCTACCTGAGGGACGGCTTTCAGCGTTCGGACGGGTCTGGGCGGCGGCAATGGCGCCTTGACGGGCTCCGGCACTTTTTCTGGCCGCAAGGTGATGGGTGAAAGATAGTTGACCACTGTGCGCACCGTCTGCACCATCGGAGCTGACTGCAGTGCCAGCCAGAGCAAGGCCAGATGCAAGATGCCGGTCGTCAGCAAGGCTGACCTGGAAAGGCGCCGCTCCTCGGTCATACGGCGAGCAACTCTCCAAAACGGCGCAAATCCACATTGCCGCCGCTGAGGATGACGCCGACACGCTTGCCCTGAAGCGGCAATCCAGCATGGCAGGCCGCAGCAAAACCGAGGCAGCCGGTCGGCTCCACCAGCATCTTCATGCGTTCGGCGAAAAAGCGCATTGCCTCCACCAGTTGCGCGTCGCTGGCCGTCAGCACGTCGTCCACGTCGCGCTGAATCACCCCAAATGTGTACTGGCCCAGATGCTGGGTTTGCGCGCCATCGGCAATCGTGCGCGGCGTCTCGATGTGCACGATCGCGCCGCTGCGAAACGATTGCTGGCCATCATTGCCGGCTTCCGGCTCGACGCCATAGACTTTGCAGCCGGGCGACAGCGCACGCGCCGACAGCGCCGAGCCTGCCAGCAAGCCACCACCGCCGAGCGGCGTCAGCAACAAGTCGAGTTCACCAACTTCGTCAAACAGTTCCCTGGCGGCAGTGCCCTGCCCGGCGATCACGTCCGG
>JBBQZA010000037.1:0-19255 GCA_038208175.1 Burkholderiales bacterium | reverse complement strand
CCCGATCAGGAAAAAATACTGCACTGCCCACGGCAGCCAGGCGGCGTCTCTCGTGACGTTGAGCACTTCAATGATTTGACTGTTCATGATCTAAGCTCCATGTTTGCTCGGTTGCCATAAAGTGCCTTCGCCCTCGACCCGCCCCTGAAAGCGCTCGTCCAGGCCCAGGTAAAACACGTGTGGCTGCGTGCCCATTTCGGGCTTCAGCACCTTGCTTTGGTTCTGATCGACCAGTTGGCGGACTTTGCTGTTCGGGTCGTTGAGGTCGCCAAAGATGCGAGCGCCGCCGACACAGGTTTCGACACAGGCTGGCAGCAGCCCGGCTTCGACCCGATGCGCGCAGAACGTGCATTTGTCGGCTTTGCCGGTGTCGTGGTTGATGAAGCGCGCGTCGTACGGGCAAGCCTGCACGCAATAGGCGCAGCCGACGCAGCGGTCGCCGTCAACCACCACAATACCGTCCTTGCGCTGAAAGGTCGCGCCGACTGGACAGACCGGGATGCAGGGCGGCTCTTCGCAGTGGTTACACAGGCGCGGCAGCATGTAGCTGCCGGTACGCTTGCCTTCGTGCACCTCGTAAGTGGACACGATGGTGCGGAAACTGTTTTCCGGCACGGCGTTTTCCATGATGCACGACACCGTGCAGGCCTGGCAGCCAATGCACTTCTGCACATCGACCAGCATCGCCCAACGATGCTTGCCATCCTCTCCCCCCGTTGCCGCAGCGATGTCCGGAACCAGCGCCGTGCCGGCGGTGATGACCGGCAAGGCACGTAAGAAATTGCGTCTGGATTGAAGCACTGAATCCTCCTGGTTGCTGATAGCCTCATGGCTTGTTTGCATCGTAGGAGAACCGGCGCCTGGTGACTATTGGATGTATTGGGCAGTTGGCTACACTCAATCGCCTATTGACAGGCCTTGTCTTTTATGCCAGCTTGTCCCTTGAGCCAAGCCAACTCATCCATCTTTACAAGCGGCAGTCTGTTGCTCGACTGACTTTTCCCGGGTGTATGGTTTCAAACCACAGGTGCGCCAATGCAGCGCGGGCAATGCCGTTCATGCCGGGTAGTGACGCGCGCGAAAGGCGTGTGGCTTCAAACCAGGCGAGGAAGCGCTGCATTTCATCCGCCACCCGGGTTGAAGCGGGTGCGGTGTAGTGCACCCGTTCACGCCATGGCCCGCCGTTGACGATTTGCATAGGGTCGCAGTGGTCGCTGTCCAGCACCGCCCGGCAACCCTCCGTGGCGTCCTGCATCACTTGTACCAGGCCGTCCACATGGCGGTCAGGGCTGGGCGCGTCCGCCAGACCCAACCGGTGCGCTACCGACGACCGTACTGCTTCCAGATTCAACTTTTCACCCTCAATGGCTGCAGTGGCCATCGCCACTTGCACCCAGAGCTCGCGCCCAATCTCCTGCGCTGGGGCCAAGCCAATGGCGTCCAGCAAGCCCAACAACTTGCCTTGCTGCAGATGCGCCACATTCAGCTCGTGCGCCAATGTCTCGGCATCAAACACAGCGAGGCCCCTTCCCTCCGCGCAACGGCTTTGCCCGCGCGGGATTATTTCGAGGGCATTTCCTTAAACGTGACTGGTGCCTTTATAAGCGCGGCCTGGCAACTCCCGCTTCCGACGACGTTAACCCGTATCAGCGTAATCGCATCCAGCGCGCGTAAGGTGGCTTCGCGTGCCGCACCTCGCCACGGGCCCCGGAAGTAGGCGTTCAGGTAAGACCGTCCCATAGGCGCAGTCCCGTTAGCATCGACGTAAAGAAACTCGCGGACTCGCCCAACGGTTCGACCACAAGCAGTGCGAAATGATTCGGCTGCCACTTTCTTTACGGCAACAACTATTTCGATCTGGTCCGGCTCAACTTGGTAGGAAACGCCAGCCCCTTCAATCGGGAAGGGCCAATCTTTGATTCCCGTGAGAGCAACCTCCAATCTAAAGCCACCGAACTCGAGCGCCGACACCCGTGCCTCACGAAGATCATTGAGCGGCGTCGCTTGGACAGTGCCGCTGAAAACGGCGGCCAACGCCAGGAGCAAAACGGTAGTATTGTGCATCGTGACCATTCTACAAACCCGTCGCCCTTCGCGCTCCCTGGCAGGAACAACGGTGGACTCGTGTATTCTCTCCAAGTGAGAACCGGCCGGACGCAAGTGCGCTAGCCGTTGAGATAACCGCGAGGACAAAGCCATGGCGCAAGACATACGCTGGAAACAGCGCTTTAGCAACTACCTCAAAGCGCTGCAAACGCTGGATGAAGCCTACGCCTTGACGTAAACACGCGCCTTGTCCCGGCTGGAGCAGCTAGGTCTGATCCAAAGCTTTGAATTCACGCACGAACTCGCATGGAACGTCCTCAAAGATTATTTGATCGACCAGGGCATTGCGGACCTGATTGGCTCCAAAGACGCCACCCGCAGCGCGTTCAAAAATGGCCTCATCGCCGAGGGTGACGACTGGATGCGCATGATTGCCGACCGCAACCTGAGCTCCCACACTTACGACCAAACCACCGCGCAAGCCATTGTTGACAACATTTTGGCGCGCTACTACCCCGCCTTCAAAGCCATGGCGATCACCTTCATGCCACGCTACCAGCAAGCCGGCGCCGATCTATGAGCCATGGGCTCCCCGAGGCCAGCGTCGCGCGCATCCAGGGAGTGTTGGCCCGTTTTGGCGAAATCGAGAAAGCGCTTCTGTATGGCTCCGCGCTCAGCTCTGAGCTGCTGGGCAGCATTGCCAACGGGCTGGACGACCTGCTGCTGCCTTACACCATTGACTTGTCGATCTTTGAGCAGTTGGGCAACCCCGATTTGCGCGAGCACATCGAGCGCGTTGGCGTGGTGTTTTATGAACGCCAGATATAGGGAAGAATTGGCATCCACATCAGCGCAGCGGCTTTGCCACGAAGCCGATCAGCAGTCCCTCGGAAGTGACCGTGATGCTGCCGGGCTGCAAGCCCATCCGGCATGGCCGAATGAGCGGCCCCACCGAGTGCCAGCCTTGGCCAAAGGCCACCGCTGGCGCGGGAAGGAGAGGGATTCCTACGGTGCTAAACATGAGAAACCTTCAGCCTAGTCGCTTCGGTGGGTTCCTGCTTCACTGAGGCTGGTTTCGTCCCGGACTTGCGTCCAAGGCCAGAGCCTTCCACTCCACAGGCTGCAACGCGGGCATTGCCGATACGGGCATGGGTGTTGTGCACTCTCCTTTTTGTTACGCAGTCAGCAATCCAACACGAATCCCTGAGTTAATTGTAAACAATGTACAAATAACTATTGACAATTTGGGGGATTCTGAAATACAGTGTCCCCTTTTTCACAGGAGATAAAGACAATGACCGAATCCCTAGTTTCCAGGCTTTCTGCGCTGGGCCGCGTGCCCGAAGAGATCCGCCATGCAGCGGCGCAACAGAAGAAGTTCGACAGCGAGAACACCGAGCGCAGCGTCGGCTACGTGATGCTGGATTGTTCGGGCACGACGATGGACCGCTACGTCGATGCGCCATCCATCGTCTTCGTCGAAGTGTTCAAAAAATACGGTCTTCAAATCTCGATGCCGGAGGCGCGCGAACCGATGGGCCTGCGCAAGGACCTGCACATCAAGGCCATCACCGAAATCCAGTCGGTGCGCGAGCGCTTTCAGGCAAAATTTGACCGAGCGCCGAACCAGTCCGACGTCGATGCCATGTTCGCCGACTTTGTGCCGACCCAGTTGGCGCTGCTGCGCGCTGGCAGTTACCACGATCTCCTGCCTGGTGTAGCCGAGGTGGTGAAGGGCATGCAGGCACAAGGCATCAAACTCGGCGTCACCACAGGCTTCACAAGGGACATGCTGGATCTGCTACTGGCCGGCGCCGCCAAACAGTGCTTCGTTCCCGACACCGCCTGCGCCGGTGATGAGGTTGAGATGCCGCGCCCGACGCCCTATATGGTGATCAAGAACCTGGAGCGCATGGGGGTCTACAACCTGCACAATGCGCTGCGCCGCACGGTCAAGGTCGACGACACCGTCTCCGGCGCCGGCGAGGGCGCGCCGCTGTGCTGGCGCGTTGGCGTCTCGAAATGGAGCAACTATGTGGCCGACAGTTGGGACGCCGTGAGAAAGATGAGTCCGGCCGAGCTGGGGGCAAGGGAGCAAGCATCGAAGGAAAAGCTCATCCGCGAAAGCGGTGCCCACTACGTAATCGACGATCTGCGCGATCTGCCCGCCGTCATCCAGGATATCAATGCCCGGCTCGCCGCTGGCGAGAATCCCTGACCGGCCAAGAGCTTGGGGACGATGGTGGCAAGCGACGGCGTTGAGTCGCGTTACGCTCACCACCCATGCAGGAGCACGGCGATGGGGCGCTCAGTGCAGCGAAATCAAGGCGGAGGACATTCGCGGAACTGAGTGCCCCACCGGCGTGCTCCGGGTCACAGCCAGCGTGCTCCGGGCAATCATCGAATGTCGCTCAGGCACTGGTCCAGGATGTCCAGCGCCTGACCCATTTGCTCGCGCGTGGTGATCAGCGGCGGCGTCAGCGTCAGCACATTGCCCATCGTGGTCTTGAAAGACAAGCCACGCGAGAGAGCGGCGTAGAGCACGCGCTCGGCCGCATCCGGGGCTGGCGTTTTGGCGGCGCGATCACCTACCAGTTCCAGACCGAGCAGCAGACCACGGCCCCGCACGTCACCAATCAGCGGATGCCGCTGCTTCATCTCGTGCAAGCGCTCCAGTGCATAGGCGCCGACGCGCGCCGCGTTCTCGACCAGTTGCTCGCGCTCGATGATGTCAAGTGTGGCCAGCGCGGCAGCGGCCGTCACCGGATTCTTTTCATGCGTGTAATGCCCAAAGGCGTAGTCGCCGGCCTGGTCCAGATCGGCGCGCGCGATGCACGCGGCAATCGGCAGCACGCCGCCGCCCAGCGCCTTGCCCAGGACGACGATGTCGGGTGCGGCTTCATCGTGTTCGGCGGCAAAGAAGCGGCCGGTCTTGCCCAGGCCGGTCGGAATTTCGTCAAAAATCAGCAGCGTACCGTGCGCGTTGCAGGCCTCGCGCACGGCCTGCCAATAACCCGGTGGCGGAACAAAGGGCACGGCCCGTGCCGGCTCGGCGATGACGGCCGCCACATCGCCCTCGCGTTCCAGCACATAGCGCGCCATGCTGGCGCAGGCCAGCCTGCAATCGTCCAGATTTGGCTGCCCCTGCGGGTCCACCCGATGGCCGTAGGGACAACGGTAGCAGCCGAAAGGCGCTACATGCTCGGTGCCTGGAAGCAGCGGGCCGACCGCGTGACCGCTGCGAAACAGCGACTCGCCACCAAAGCTGGAAGCGCCAAAACCGGCGCCATGAAATGAATCCCAGAAACTCAGTGTCTTGAAGCGCCCGGTGACCTTGCGCGCCAGTTTCACCGCCACTTCGACCGCATCCGAGCCCCCGGTCGTGAACAGCACTTTGCCGGCCTGACCGGTCAGCGACTTGAATCGACTACCAAGCGCTTCCGCCAGCTCGACGGCGCGATCACTGGCAAACCGGCGTGGCGCAAAAGTCAGCTCATCGAGTTGTTTCTTGATGGCGGCAATCACCTGCGGGTGCGCATAGCCGACATGGTGCACGTTGTTGCCATGGAAATCCATGTAGCGTCGGCCCGCTGTATCCTCGATCCATATGCCTTCGGCGCGTGCAATCGCTGTGAGACAGGGCGTCGAGACCGACTGGTGCAAAAAGGCCTTGCTGTCTCGCGCCAACAAGGTGCGGGTTCGTTGGTCGACGTGCTCCGATTGCCACTGGCTGCGTCGCGGCGACTGGTTGACGTCGCCTTCGCTTTGCAACGGCCCCGGTCCTTTGTTCAAGTCTGGCATCAGGACTTGGTCTGAGGCGGGGTTACAGGCGCATTGGCGATGGTGCGCTGCTTGCTTTGCATCACATGATCGACCATGGCGCGTCCTGCCGCCTGAGCGTCACCCGAGGCAATCGCCTTCACAATCTGCTTGTGCTCGGCCAGGAAGGTCCGCATCAGTGCGACGTCTGCCAAATTCTGCCGGCGAAACAGCGACAATTCCTTGATCAGTCTGCGGTAGGTATCGGTCAGCTTGCGATTACCCGCCATCTCCACCATGCGGTCATGAAATTTCAGGTTCAGCAAATGGTACTGGCGCGCGTCCTGCGCTTTCACCGCTGTTTCCATTTCGGCCACTTGCATCCTGATTTCCTTGAGCTGCTCGGCCGTGATGCGCTCGGCAAGCCGTTTGCCAACCCACTCGTCCATGGCGCCGCGCAAATCGAATATTTCAAGGGCTTCGTCAATCGGTATCGCACGAACAAACACGCCGCGATTTTTTTCGGTCCGAACCAGCCCGGCTTCGTCGAGCATGCGAAAAGCCTCTCGCACCGGCCCGCGTGACACGCCAAGCCGTTCTGCCAGCACTGCCTCGTTGAGCTTGAACCCGGGTGCATAGTCGCCCGTCAGAATGGTGCGCTCGATCTCCTGTTGCACCACACTGGCGAGTGAGCTGCTTTGCAGCAGCGCAATGGTCGGATGAAGCGCAGCAGTCATCAAATTATTAAAGCATAAAAGCAGCGTGTTGACAATTTGCAAAACACAATTGACAAAAGCCTGCAGTCGGCATCAAAATGAAAAAATCATGTCCGCGAGCATTTTTGTCATAGCGCCGACATAATCCGGTCACACCATTGCAACTTTTCACCTGAAGGAGCTTCACGTGCGTTTGTCAACCTTGTCCAAATCCATCGTCCTGACCGGCCTGCTGGCGCTTGCCGCTGCGGCGTCGGCGCAGAAAACCCAGTTGTTGGTCTACACCGCGCTGGAGACCGACCAACTGAAAGCCTATCAGGAAGGCTTCAATAAGTCCTACCCTGACATCGAACTCAAATGGGTGCGGGATTCGACCGGTGTCATCACGGCCAAGTTGCTGGCTGAAAAAGCCAATCCGCAGGCCGACGCCGTAATGGGCGTGGCCGCTTCCAGCCTGGCGCTGATGGACAAGCAGGGCATGCTGATCCCCTACGCACCGCTGAATCTGGACGCCATCATGAGCCAGTACCGCGACAAGAAGCAGCCTCCGGCCTGGTTCGGCATGGATGTCTGGGGCGCCACCGTATGCTTCAACACGGTCGAGGCAAAGAAGAAGAACATTCCCAAGCCCGAAAGCTGGCAGGATCTGACGAAACCGGTCTATAAAGGCCAGATCGTGATGCCGAACCCGGCCTCCAGCGGCACCGGCTACTTCGATGTGGTCGCCTGGTTGACGCTGTTTGGCGACAAGGACGGCAAGGGCGGTGGCTGGAAATACATGGACGGACTGCATCAGAACATTGCCCAGTACACGCACTCCGGCTCCAAGCCTTGCGTGCTGGCGGGCAACGGTGAGTTTGTGGTCGGCATTTCGTTTGAGTACCGCGCCAACACCATCAAGGCCAAGGGCGGACCGATCGACCTGGTGTTCCCGAAAGAAGGCCTGGGCTGGGATCTGGAAGCGTTTGCCATCCACAAGGGCACCAAGAAACTCGACGCCGCCAAGAAACTGGCTGACTGGGCTTCCAGCAAGGACGCCATGCTGCTCTATGGCAAGAACTTCGCCATCACCGCGCAACCCGGTGTCGCCGCACCGCTGGCCAATGTGCCCAAGGACTACGAGGCGCGCCTGGTCAAGCTGGACTTCAATTACGCGGCTGAACAGCGTGAGCGCATTTTGAAAGAGTGGACCGCGCGCTACGACGGCAAGACTGAAAAGCGCTGAATCCGCGCGAAACTCCGGAGCCGCATAGCACCCCTGTGCGGCTCTTTTCAATTTCCGGCATGAGTCAAAACCCTTTTCTCGAGTTGCGTCATATCCGCAAGGACTTCGGCAGTTTCACGGCGCTGCAGGATATCAATCTCGAAATCAGTCAGGGCGAATTTGTCTGTTTTCTGGGACCGTCGGGCTGTGGCAAAACGACTCTTTTGCGCATCATTGCCGGACTCGAAGTCCAGACGGCGGGGCAACTGACGCAAAAGGGTCGCGACATCTCGCTGCTACCGCCGGCGCTGCGCGACTACGGCATTGTGTTTCAGAGTTATGCGCTGTTTCCGAACCTGAATGTGAGCGACAACGTCGCCTACGGCCTGGTCAATCGCAAGACGCCCCGGGTGGCCATCAAACAACGTGTCACGGAGTTGCTGAAACTGGTCGGACTGCCGGGCAGCGAAGCCAAGTTCCCAGGACAACTCTCTGGCGGCCAGCAGCAACGCATCGCGCTGGCGCGCGCCTTGGCCACGGCGCCCAGCTTGCTGCTGCTCGATGAGCCGCTGTCAGCACTCGATGCGCTGGAACGCATCCGCCTGCGCGGCGAGATTCGCTCGCTGCAACAAAAGCTCGGCGTCACGACCATCATGGTGACGCACGATCAGGAAGAGGCTCTGAGCCTGGCGGACCGGATTGTGGTGATGAACCACGGCGTCATTGAGCAGATCGGCACGCCGCTGGATATTTACCGCGAACCGGCCTCGCCTTTTGTCGCAGACTTTGTCGGCAAGATCAACATCCTGCCGGCCCGGGTAACTGCGGGCGAATTGCGCTTTGGCAGCATGCGCCTGGCGTGCGACGGCGCAGATCGCGAGGTGCGGGTGTATCTCCGACCGGAAGACGTGCTGGCCCGCCCGATCGCGCCCGGCGATGCGCACGTGTTTGACGCCAGCATTGACAAGATCGACTTTCTCGGTTCCTACTGCCACGTTCATGTCGCGGCGCCAGCGCTGGGCGGCCACAAACTGATGGTCTATCTGTCGCTCAATTTTCTGTCTGAGCAGTCGTTGCAGGTCGGCTCGACGGTCACACTCAAGCTCCTGAGCGAGCGCATCAAGGTGTTCTGATGTCGGCTGCGCTGCCCCGGCTAGCCTTGACGCACTCCGTCAAACTCAAGCTGCACTGGGTGGACCGGCTGGCGCATGTTCTGATTGCACTGATCGCTCTGGTTCTGATCACCTTTCTGGCCGCGCCCCTGCTGTCCATTTTGTTGCAGGCACTGCAGGGTCAGGACGGCCAGTTTGTCTGGTTTGATAACTTCATCGCCTACGCCAAAACACCAGCACTGCTCGGCAGTCTGTGGAACAGCGCCTGGGTCTCGGTGGTAGTGACGCTGGTGGTGCTGCCGGTCGCTTTTGCCTTTGCCTATGCGCTGACGCGCTCCTGCATGCCCTACAAGGGGTTGTTTCGCGGCATCACGCTGATCCCCTTGCTGGCACCCTCGCTGCTGTCGGCCATTTCCTTGATCTACTGGTTTGGCAACCAGGGGGTTTTGAAGGGTTGGTTGTCCAGTCTGGGCATAACCCAGATCTACGGTGCACCGGGCATTGTGCTGGCCGAGTGTCTCGCGGTCTTCCCGCACACGCTGATGATTCTGGTCACGGCGCTGAGCCTGTCGGATGCACGCCTGTATGAAGCCGCCGATGCCATGGGCACCCGCGTGTTGCGCAAGTTTTTTACCATCACGCTGCCCGGCGCCAAGTACGGACTGATCTCCGCCGCGCTGGTCACCTTCACGCTGGTCATGACCGACTTCGGCATCCCCAAGGTGATCGGCGGCAACTTCAATGTGCTGGCCACCGACGTCTTCAAACTGGTCATTGGCCAGCAGGATTTTTCCAAGGGCGCCGTGGTGGCGATCCTGTTGCTGGCGCCGGCGCTGCTGACCTTTGCCGTTGATCATTTTGTCAACCGGCGCCAGACTGCCATGCTGACGGCCCGTGCCGTGCCTTATTCGCCCAAGCCGTCACCTGTTTACGACCGCCTGATGACACTGTACTGCTGCATCATCGCAGCGCTGATGCTGGCCATGCTGGGCATGGCGGTGTTCGCCTCCTTCACCTCGTTCTGGCCCTACAACCTGACGCCGAGTTGGCGCCACTATGAATTGGGCCTGCTGGACGCCGAGGTCGGTGTCGCCTTTGTCAACAGCCTCATCATGGCGACCGGCACCGCCGTCTTCGGCACGCTACTGGTCTTTGTCGGTGCTTACCTGCTGGAAAAAACAAAGGGCGTAGAAGAGCTGCACGCGCTGGTGCGCTTGCTGGCCATATTGCCGATGGCGGTGCCAGGCCTGGTTCTGGGTTTGGGCTACATCTTCTTCTTCAACGCACCGGCCAATCCGTTGAACGGCCTGTATCACACGCTGACGCTGCTGACCCTGTGCACCATCGTTCATTTCTATACCACCGGCCACCTGACCGCGGTCACCGCGCTGAAGGCGCTGGATGGCGAGTTCGAGGCCGTCAGTGCGTCGCTCAAAGTGCCTTTTTACAAGACTTTCTGGCGCGTCACGCTGCCGGTCTGTGCGCCAGCGTTGATAGACATGTCGCGTTATTTCTTCATCAACGCGATGACGACGATTTCTGCCGTCGTGTTCTTGTATTCACCCGAGACCAAGGTCGCCTCGATCGCCATTTTGAATCTGGACGAAGCCGGTGAAATGGGCGCAGCAGCAGCGATGGCGGTGCTCATTGCTCTGTCGTCCAGCGTGGCCACGCTGCTGTTCATGTTGCTGTCCTGGTGGAGCGACAAACGCACCCAGGCCTGGCGCACCAACAGTCGATGAACGAAAGATTTCGCAAGACAAAGGTATTCATCATGGACAGAGACAAGATTTTGCTGACCCCCGGACCGTTAACCACGACCTTGCGCACCAAGCTGGCCATGCTCAGGGATTGGGGTTCCTGGGACGCTGACTTCAACGCCGTCACGCACCAAGTGCGCAACAGCCTGCTGAACATCATCCACGGTCACGACAGTCATGTTGTGGTGCCACTGCAGGGCAGCGGTACCTTCAGCGTCGAGGCGGCGGTGGCCACTCTGGTGCCACGCGACGGCCACGTGCTGGTGCTCGACAACGGCGCCTATTGCAAGCGGGCGGCCCGGCTCACCACATTGATGGGGCGCCGCTGCACGGTAATGGGTTTTGACGAAGCGGCCCAGGTTGATCCGGCGGCGCTGACACAAGCGTTAAAAGCCGATGCATCGATCACCCATGTGCTCATGATCCATTGTGAAACCGGCGCCGGCGTGCTGAATCCGCTGCAGGCGGTCTCCGATGTGTGCGCAGCGCATGACAAGGGCCTGATCGTCGATGCCATGAGTTCCTTCGGCGCGCTTGAAATCGATGCACGCAAGACGCGCTTTGACGCGCTGGTGGCAGCCAGCGGCAAGTGCTTGGAGGGTGTGCCGGGCATGGGTTTCGTCTTCATCCGCAAAGCCGTGCTGGACATCTGTGCCGGGCGCAGCCAGTCACTGGCGATGGACCTGTACGACCAGTATGTCTACATGGAAAAGACCACGCAGTGGCGTTTCACACCGCCGACCCATGTGGTGGTCGCTTTGCACGAAGCCATCGCTCAATTCGAAGCCGAAGGCGGTCAGCCGGCACGCTTGGCCCGCTACACCCGCAACTACCAGACACTGGTCTCGGGCATGGCCAGGCTCGGCTTCAAACCCTTTCTCGACCCGGCCATCCAGGCACCCATCATCGTCACCTTTCATGCCCCGGCCGATGCCAGATATAACTTCAAAACCTTTTACGCGGCGGCCCGCTCACGTGGCTTCATCCTGTACCCCGGTAAACTGACGCAAATCGAGACCTTCCGCGTCGGCTGCATCGGCGCCATCGGACCCGATGAAATGGAGCAGGCCGTTCACGCCATGGCGCTGGCGCTGCAGGACATGGGCATCACATCAGCCGCACCGGCCTGAACTCAAGGAGATCGACGTGGCAAGCAAGGCAACAACAGTAGGCGCGATGCACCCGGCAGTGCTGTCCATCCAGAAATCTCTTGCCGCCAAGGTCAAGGTCGCGGTCAGTGACATCGACGGCATACTGCGCGGCAAGTACCTGCACCGCGACAAGTTTCTGGGCGCAGCGGAGCCCTATCCGGGGGGGGGGTTTGGCTTCTGCGATGTGGTGCTGGGCTGGGACATGATGGACAGCACCTATGACAACACCACCGCCACCGGCTGGCAGCACGGCTTCCCCGATGCGCTGGCGCGTCTGGACCTGAACACGGCGCGCCACGTACCGTGGGACAACGAGGTGCCGTTCTTCCTCGGCGAGTTCGTCAACGCCGACGGCACGCCGCACGCCCAGTGCCCACGCCAGACCTTGAAGCGCGTGCTCAAGCGCGCCGAAAAGATGGGCTTCAAGGTCATGACCGGCATGGAATTTGAGTGGTTCAACTTCATCGAAACGCCGCACAGCTGGGCCGCCAAGAAAGGCATCGCGCCGGAGGTGCTGACACCCGGCATGTTCGGTTATTCGCTTCTGCGCATGAACGAGAACCGCGAATTCTTCAATGCGCTGATGGACGAAATGCTGGCCTTTGGTGTGCCGATCGAAGGTCTGCATACCGAAACCGGTCCTGGCGTTTATGAGGCCGCGATTGGCTTTAGTGAAGCGCTGGAACAGGCCGACCGCGCCATTCTGTTCAAGACCGGCACCAAGGAAATCGGCGCGCGCTTCGGCATCATGCCCAGCTTCATGGCCAAGCCGCATCAGAAACAGCCGGGCTGCAGCGGCCATATTCACCAGAGTCTGTCGGATGGCAAAAGTAATCTGTTTTTTGACGCCAGGAATCCGCGCAAGATGAGCAAGCTGTTCGAGAGCTACCTGGCCGGACAGGTGGCCTGCATGATGGAATTCGCGCCCATGCTCTGGCCCACCATCAACAGCTACAAGCGCCTGGTGGACGGCTATTGGGCACCCGTCAAGCCAACCTGGGGCGTCGATAACCGCACCGCCAGCTTTCGCGTAATTGCCGGCAGCGCCAAGGCGACCCGGCTCGAGACGCGCTGCCCGGGCGCCGATGTCAACCCGTACCTGGCGATGGCGGCCGTCATTGCGGCTGGTCTGGACGGTGTCGAAAAGGGCCTGAAGCTCACAACGCCGTCGATCACCGGCACCAATGTCGGTGCCGAAAATATTCCCCGCGCACCACGCACGCTGATCGAAACCACGCGCATCTTCCAGCAATCAACGATTGCGCGCGACTGGCTGGGCGACGGCTTCGTTGACCATTTTGCCGCGACCCGCGACTGGGAATGGCGCCAGTGGCTGGACGCTGTCACCGACTGGGAAATGAAACGCTACTTTGAAATCATCTGAAGGCCATCACCATGACTGTCACCCATTTCTCCTTTCCGACACCGATCAAATTTGGCGCTGGTGCGCGCAAGTTGGTGGCCCAGCATCTGATCGATCAAGGCCTGAAACGGCCGCTGATCGTCACCGACAAGGCGCTGGCCGTCTTGCCGGTGCTGGCCGAGTTCAAAAGCCATCTGGGCGGGTTGGACGTGGCTGTGTTCAGCGGCGTTTTTGGCAACCCGACCTGCACCCAGGTGATGGACGGCGCTGCCGCTTATAAGGCGCACCGGGCCGACTGCATCATCGGCTTTGGCGGCGGTGCGGCGCTCGATGTGGCCAAGGTGGTGGGCATTGCCGCCACCCACGCTGGCGACATTCTGGAATACGTCTGGGACCATCCCAAAGTGCGACCGATCGAAAATGAGTTGCCGTATTTTGTCGCCTTGCCTACGACTTCCGGCACCGGCTCCGAAGTGGGCCGCTCCAGCGTTGTGAGCGAAAACGACACGCACCTCAAACGGGTCGTGTTCAGCCCCAAAATTCTGGCCAAAGTGGTGTTTGCCGATCCGGAACTGACGCTCGGCCTGCCACCTGCGGTAACGGCCGCCACCGGCATGGACGCGCTGACACACAACATCGAGAGCTACCTGTCCCCCGCCTACCACCCGCTGTGTGACGGCATTGCACTGGAGGGCGCGCGCATCGCCGCTTGCGCGCTGCTGACCGCCGTGAGGGAACCCGGCAATCTGCAGGCCAGAAGCGACATGATGATGTCGTCGATGATGGGCGCCATCGCCTTCCAGAAAGACTTGGGCGCGGTGCATTCCTGCGCCCACGCGCTGGGCGCCGTCTGCGACTTGCACCATGGTCTGGCCAACGCACTGATGATTGACAGCGTGATGGCCTGGAACCTGGAAGCGGTGCCGGCCAAGTTCGATGAGCTGGCCCATGTCTGCAAGGTCGCCGGCGGTGGCAATGCCTTCGTGCCTTGGCTCAAGCAACTCAAAGCCAGCGTCGGCATCACGGGCAGCCTGGCCGCGCATGGCGTCAAGCCCGAGCAGCTGCCGCGGCTGGTGCAGATTGCAACGGCCGACATCTGCCACCAGACCAATCCCCGGCCCTGCACGGCAGCCGATTTCGAGTCCCTGTTCAAGGCGGCGATGTAAGCCAAGCACGATGGAACGCCTGAAGATCGGCATCAGCGCCTGTTTTTTGCACCCGGACCCAACGCGCACGGTCTTCGCCAAAAAGACATTGCAATACATCGAGCAATCGATGGGCCATTGGGTCATGGCCAGCGGCGCTCTGCCGGTCATGATCCCCTCGCCGACCGGCGATACGCTCAGTGGCGAGGCGCACCTGGACGACTATGCCCGCTGGCTGGACGGTCTGGTGCTGCATGGCGGCGCCGACGTCTGGCCCGGCAGTTATGGCGAGACGCCACTGGAGGAGCGCTGGAGCGGTGACCGCCTGCGTGACGAGTATGAGCAGGCGCTGGTCAAGGCTTTTGTGGCCGCTGGTAAACCGGTGTTGGGTATCTGCCGCGGCATGCAACTGATCAACGTGGCTTTTGGCGGCACGCTGTACCAGGACATCGGCACGCAACGCCCCGAGTCTCTGGTGCACCGCGACGCCGACCGTTATGACCACAACTTTCATCAGCTTGAAGTTCTGCCCAACACGCGTCTGCAAACGCTGCTGGCAGGCGCCCAGAGCTGCAAAATCAACAGCATTCACCACCAGGGCATCAAGGAGCTTGCCGAGGGCTTTGTGGTCGAGGCGCGTTGCCCGGACGACGGCATGATTGAAGCCATCCGCCACACCGGCCCGGTCTATGTGGCTGCGGTGCAGTGGCACCCCGAATTCCATAGCGCCGAGCTGGGCACGCTCGACGACGCTCCCTTGCTGGCTGATTTTCTAGAGGCCGCGCAGGCCGCCAAAGTTAAAGCTGAAGGAACCCCATGAACACACTGGCCATTTACAACCCCGCCAATGGCGAGCTCATCACCCAGGTCCCGGCCGACGATGCTGCGTCCGTCGCCGCTAAAACCACCGCAGCGCGCGCGGCGCAACCAGCCTGGCTGGCGGTGCCGCTGCCAGAGCGCAAAGCCTGCATCGCAGGGTTTCGCGCCGCGGTCGTCAACGAACTGGAGGCGTTGGCCACCATCATGACGAGCGAGACCGGCAAACCGATCAAGATGTCGCGCAATGAGCTCAACGGCCTGCTCGGTCGCATCGACTTTTTCCTGAAGGAAGTCGATGCCCAGTTGCTCACCGAGACCGTCTTTTCCGCGGGCGGCATGACCGAGAGAATCGAGCACATCCCGCTCGGTGTGGTGGCCAATATCTCGGCCTGGAACTACCCCTGGTTTGTCGGCGGCAACGTCTTCATTCCGGCGCTGCTGACCGGTAACGCCGTGCTCTACAAGGCATCCGAATACGCCACGCTGACCGGGCTGGCGATGGCGCGCCTGCTGCATGCGGCCGGCGTGCCGCAGGATGTCTTCATCGCCGTTGTCGGTGGCGGTGAGGTCGGTGCGGCGCTGATGGCGCAAAGAATCGACGGCCTGTTCTTCACCGGCTCCTACGCCACCGGTGCCCGGATTGCCCAGGCACTCGGTCCGCGCATGGTAAAGCTGCAGCTCGAGCTCGGCGGCAAAGACCCGACCTATGTCTGTGACGACGCCGACCCAAAAACCGCCGCCGAATCGCTGGCCGACGGAGCGATGTACAACACCGGTCAGAGTTGCTGCTCGGTCGAGCGCATCTATGTGCACGAGAAAATTCACGATGCCTTTGTCGCCGCCTTCATGGACACGGTGCGCGGCTTCAAGGTCGGCGACCCGATGGCTGAAGACACCTACATCGGCGCCGTCACGCGTGCGCCGCAGCTCGACGTGCTGGATGCGCAGGTGGCGGACGCCAAAGCCAAAGGTGCAAAGCTGGAAGTCGGCGGCACGCGCTTGAGCGGCCCCGGCAACTGGTACGCGCCCACAGTGTTCACGAACGTCAACCACAACATGGAGCTGATGCGTGAAGAAAGCTTTGGCCCGATCATCGGCATCCAGAAGGTCTCCAGCGACGCCGAGGCCGTGAAGTTGATGAACGACACGCGCTACGGCCTGACTGCCGGTGTCTTCACGCCCGACGAGGCGCGTGCCAAAGGCCTGCTGGCGCAGGTCAACGCCGGCAGCGTCTACTGGAATTGCTGTGATCGTGTCAGCCCGCGTCTGCCCTGGAGCGGGCATGGCGACTCCGGCATCGGCCTGACCCTGTCCACCTACGGCATCCAGACCTTCACCCGGCCCAAGGCCTGGCACCTGCGCCAAGCGTGAAGCTGACCCTGTTCGATCTGGACCACACGCTGCTGGACGGCGACAGCGATGTGCTGTGGTGCGATTTTCTGATCGAGCAGGGCATCCTCGACAGTGCCAGTTTTGCGGCGCGCAATGCCGACATGGATGCCCACTACCGCGCCGGCACCGTCGGCGTCGAGGAGTTCGCCAACTTCTATGTCGGCACCCTGGTCGGGCGCACGCGAGCACAGTGGGAGCCCTTGCGCCAGGAGTTTCTGGTCAGCATCATCGTGCCGCGCATTGGCCACGCCGCGCTTGATCTGGTCGACCAGCATCTGGAAGCCGGCGACCTGGTGGTGCTGACGACGGCCACCAATCGCTTCATCACCGAACTCACCGCCCTCTACTTCGGCATCGAGCACCTGATTGCCACCGAACCCGAGGTGCAGGACGACCTCTTCACCGGCCGCACAACCGGCACCCTGAACATGCGCGAAGGCAAGGTGACGCGCCTGCATGAATGGCTTACCGTGACCGGCCACAAGCTCAAGCACTTTGACAGCACCGCCTACAGCGACTCCATCAACGACCTGCCGCTGCTGCAAGCCGTGAAGCGCGCCGTGGCAGTCAATCCGGATGCCCGGCTGCACGCCGAAGCGCAGGCGCGGCGCTGGACTGTTTTGAAGTTGAAGTAGTGAATAATTGGCTGCACAGTTTCACCGCGCTTGCCTATGTCCACCATCACCGTCAAGAACCTGACAAAAAGGTTTCACCAGCAAGTCGTGTTGCAGAACCTGAGCCTGACCATTCCCGACGGCGCTTTCTTCACCTTGCTGGGACCCAGCGGCTGCGGCAAGACCACGCTGTTGCGCGTCATCGCAGGTTTTACCGAGCCGGACGGCGGAAGCATCTGGTTTGACCAGGACGACATCACGCGCTTAAGCGCGCACCAGCGCAACATCGGCATGGTGTTCCAGGACTACGCGCTGTTTCCCGACAAAACAGTGCAGGACAACGTGGCTTACGGCTTGAAGGCGCGCAAGGTCGCTCGCCATGAACTCCAGGTCCGTACCGCGCAGGCCCTCGATCAGGTCGGCTTGCGCGACTTTGCCAGCCGTTACCCGGCACAGTTGAGTGGCGGCCAGCGCCAGCGGGTGGCGCTGGCGCGTGCGCTGGTGATCCGGCCGCGCGTCCTGCTGATGGACGAGCCCTTGTCCAACCTGGACGCCAAATTGCGCCTGTCGATGCGCGACGTGATCCGCAAGCTGCAGCAGCAGTTGCGCATCACCACGGTGTTTGTCACACACGACCAGGAAGAAGCGCTGGCCATGTCTGACCATGTGGCCGTGATGCAGGACGGGCAAGTCGCGCAGATGGGCACGCCACAGAGTTTGTATGCCGTCCCGAACAGCGCCTATGTCGCCGATTTTGTAGGATCGGCCAACCTTCTGTCAGTCGACCTGGTCTCGCCCGGGTGGGTGTCGCTGTCGGGTCAGGTGCTGGCTGTTGACACTGGCAGCGCCCGTGCAAGCGCACCGAACCAGTTGGTCCTGCGTGCCGAAAGCCTGCAACTGTTGCCGCTTGACTCCGTGCCAACTGGATCAGCCGCCAACACCTTGCGCGTCACCCTGACCGGGCAACAGTACCTGGGCTCCAAAACGCTGTGCCATGTGGCGCTGGAGAACGGCGCGGCAGTTTATGTGGACGTGCCCGGTACACAAATGTTCAAGCCCGGAGAAGTGCTTTGCCTGAAGGTGCCGGCCACGAGCCGGGTGATCAGCCGATGACGTTGACCTTGCCGTTGAACTGCAAGCAGAACGCGCGCATCCGCGCTTTGATCTGGCCCTGGGGCTTGCTGTCGCTGTTGAGTTTGCTGCTGCTGGTGCTGTTTGTCGCTTATCCCATAGGCGTGCTGACGCTCAACAGCCTGCTCGATGCACGGGGTCACTTGTCATTACTGGGATTTGCCACCGTCTTTTCAGAAACCCAGTACCTGGAGGCGATTCGCAACACCCTGCTGCTGGGGCTGCTGGTGACCTGCACGTCGGTAGCGGTCGGCGTCCCGCTGGCCTATGTGATCGCGCGCTTCGACTTCCCCGCCAAAGGGCTGGTGGCGATCCTGCCGGTAGTGACCATCATCATTCCCGAAGTGATCGTGGGGCAGTCCTGGCTGATGATGCTGGGCAACAACGGCCTGCTGAGCAATGCCTTGCGCGAGGCCGGACTGCCGGTGCCGAGTTTTTATGGCTGGGGCGGCATGGTGTTCTCTATGACGCTGATTTATTACACCTACATCTACCTGGGCACGCTGGCGGCGTTGCGCGGCTTCGACGGTCAGCTCGAAGAGGCCAGTTTGAGCCTGGGCGCATCGCCGTTGGCTACCCGCATCAAGGTGCTGCTGCCAACCATCGCGCCGGCGATTCTGGTCAACGCGCTGGTGGTGTTCACGCTGGTGGTCGGCAACTTTGCCCTGTCGTCTCTGCTCGGCGGGCAGATTCCCCTGCTGTCGGTGATGACCTACAGCCTGTTCGTCAGCGAGATGGGCAACAGCCCGGTGCTGCAAAGCAGCCTGTCGGTGGTGATGATTGCACTGGTGGCGGTCGTCCTGTTCTTCCAGAAGCGGGTGGTGGAGCGCAGAACGGTGCAGATGGTGCAGGGCCGCGCGCCGCCACCCCGACCGGCGCAGAGCTGGCGTGGCGCTCTGCTGGCAATGCTGGCGGTGCTGATCGTGGCACTGTCGCTGGTGCCGCTGGTGGCGGTCTTTGTCGGCGCCTTCACTCTGGCCCGCGGTCCCGTGATGCACTGGGGTCAGTGGTCTACGCAAAGCCTGGAGCGCGCCTTGTCGTTG
>JBBQZA010000036.1:0-19284 GCA_038208175.1 Burkholderiales bacterium | reverse complement strand
CTAGAGAGGAACGATCCATGAGCCAGCCCAGTCGTGTTGAATACCAGACCGATCCTTCGCAGTACCGACACTGGAAGCTGGAGTTTGAGGGTCCGGTTGCCACGTTGAAAGCCGATTTTGATGAAAACGCCGGCTTGCGTCCCGGCTACAAGCTCAAGCTCAACAGCTATGACCTCGGTGTTGATATCGAACTGAACGATGCCATCAGCCGCATCCGCTTCGAGCATCCCGAAGTGCGTACTGTGGTCCTGACCAGTGCCAAGGAGAAGGTGTTCTGCTCCGGTGCCAATATCTTCATGCTGGGTGTCAGCAGCCACTCCTGGAAAGTCAATTTCTGCAAGTTCACCAACGAGACCCGCAATGGCATGGAAGACTCCTCTGCCCACAGTGGCCTGAAGTTTCTGGCTGCGGTGAATGGTGCTTGCGCCGGTGGCGGCTATGAGCTGGCGCTGGCCTGTGACGAAATCATTCTGGTGGACGATCGGTCCTCGTCTGTCAGCCTGCCAGAAGTGCCTCTGCTGGGCGTGCTGCCCGGCACCGGCGGACTGACCCGCATCACCGACAAACGGCATGTACGTCATGATTTGGCCGACCTGTTTTGTACCAACGTCGAGGGTGTGCGCGGTGAAAAGGCAGTGGCCTGGCGTTTGGTGGACGCGATTGCCAAGCCGGCTGTCTTCGCGCAGAAGGTGCGCCAGCGTGCGCTGGAGTTGGCAGCCCAGAGTGATCGTCCCGGCGATGCCCGTGGCGTCGCGCTGAAGCCTTTGCTGCGAATGATCGAAGCCGATGCCTTGCACTATTCGCATGTGACGGTAGCGATCGACCGCGCCAAGCGGACAGCCACCTTCACCATCAAGGGTCCGGTGGGTGCGCAACCCGCCGACATCGCCGCCATCGAGGCGGCAGGCGCCGCCTGGTACCCGCTGGCGCTGGCGCGTGAACTCGAGGACGCGATTCTTTCGATGCGCACCAATGAGCTGGACATCGGCGTCTGGCTGCTCAAGACCAAGGGCGAGGGCGCTGAGGTGCTGGCAATGGACGCGACGCTGCTGGCCCTGCGCGAGCACTGGCTGGTGCGCGAAACCATAGGCTTGCTGCGTCGCACCTTCAGCCGACTGGATGTCTCGTCACGCAGCCTGTTTGCGCTGATCGAATCCGGCTCCTGCTTTGTCGGCACCCTGCTCGAACTGGCTCTGGCCTGCGATCGCAGCTACCAGTTGGCCTTGCCTGATGATGAGGCGCAGGCACCCACGATTGCTGTGACCGAGGCGAATTTCCAGCTCTATCCCATGGTCACCGGCCAGAGTCGATTGCAACGCCGCTTTTACGACGAACAGCCGGCACTGGCGGCGGTCCGTGCGCAGATCGAACAGTCGTTGGACGCCGACGCCGCGTTCAAGCTGGGGCTCATCACTTCCGGTCCGGATGACATTGACTGGGCCGACGAGCTGCGCATAGCGGTCGAAGAACGCGTCGCGATGTCGCCCGACGCACTGACCGGCCTGGAAGCCAACCTGCGCTTCAACAGCCAGGAGAATATGTTCACCCGCATCTTCGGTCGGCTGACGGCCTGGCAGAACTGGATCTTCCAGCGGCCCAACGCGGTGGGCGAAAAAGGGGCACTCAAAGTCTACGGCAAAGGCGAGAAAGCCGCCTTTGACTGGAACCGAGTCTGAAGACTTTGCACTGTCCCGAACCGATTGAAACAACTTACTTTGGAGATGCAATGAGCAACATCAACTACAGCGACAAAATTCCCAATAACGTCAACCTGAGCGAAGACCGCACTCTGCAGCGCGCATTGGAACAGTGGCAACCCAACTACCTGCGCTGGTGGGCCGACATGGGTCCCGATGATTCGCAAAATTTTGAGGTCTATCTGCGTACCGCCGTCAGCGTCGATCCGCAGGGTTGGGCCCAATTTGGCCACGTCAAGATGCCCGATTACCGCTGGGGTATTTTTCTGAATCCGGCCGAGGCCGGGCGCAAGATTCATTTCGGCGACCACACGGGCGAAGCAGCCTGGCAGGACGTGCCCGGCGAGTACCGCGCCAATCTGCGCCGCATCATCGTGACGCAGGGCGATACCGAGCCGGCGTCGGTCGAGCAGCAGCGGCACCTGGGGCTGACGGCGCCGAGCCAGTACGACCTGCGCAATCTGTTCCAGGTCAATGTCGAAGAAGGCCGCCATCTGTGGGCCATGGTTTACCTGCTGCACAAGTTCTTCGGCCGCGACGGTCGCGAGGAAGCCGAAGCGCTGCTGCAACGCCGCAGCGGCCAGCAGGACAACCCACGCATTCTGCAGGCCTTCAACGAGGAAACGCCCGACTGGTTGAGCTTTTTCATGTTCACCTACTTCACCGACCGCGACGGCAAGTTTCAGCTTTGCGCGCTGGCCGAAAGCAGCTTCGATCCGCTGGCGCGCACCACCAAGTTCATGCTGACCGAAGAGGCGCACCACATGTTTGTCGGCGAAAGCGGCGTCTCGCGCATCATCGGGCGCACCTGCCAGGCCATGAACGAACTCAAGACCGACGATGTGGCCAAGCTGCGTGCGGCCGGTGTCATTGACCTGCCGACCCTTCAGCGCTATTTGAACTTCCATTTCAGCGTGACGATCGACCTGTTCGGCTCCGACGAGTCGAGCAACGCCGCCACCTTTTACAGCACGGGCCTGAAGGGTCGCTACGAAGAAGGCAAGCGTACTGACGACCACATCCTCAAGGGCAACACTTACAAGGTGCTGGTGGCCCAGGGCGGGCAACTGGTCGAGAAGGAAGTGCCCATGCTCAATGCCCTCAACGAAGTGCTGCGCGACGACTACATCAAGGATTCAGTGGGTGGCGTCGAGCGCTGGAACAAGGTGATCGAGAAGGCCGGCATTCCGGTCCGGTTGAAGGTGCCGCACAAAGCGTTTCACCGCAACATTGGTGCGCTGTCGAATGTCAAGGTGTCACCCGATGGTCGCGTCCTGTCTGACCAGGAATGGCAAAGTCAGGTTGACAATTGGTTGCCGAGCGCAACGGACCGCGCTTTTGTCGGTAGCCTGATGGGTCGTGTCGTCGAGCCCGGCAAATTTGCCAACTGGATCGCGCCGCCGACGATAGGCATCAACCGCCAGCCGCAAGACTTCGAATACGTGCGCTTCAACTGATCGCCCTTGTCATGACAGAAACAGTTGCCTTTCGGCAGCATTTGATCGATCCGGAGGTTTGCATCCGCTGCAATACCTGCGAGGCGACCTGCCCGGTGGGAGCCATCACGCACGACTCACGCAACTATGTGGTGAACGCCAGCAAATGTGATTTGTGCATGGCCTGCATTCCACCGTGCCCGACCGGCTCGATTGACAACTGGCGTACCTTGCCACACGCACTGGCCTACAGTGTGGAGGCGCAGTTGGGATGGGATGTGCTGCCTGCCGAAATGTCGGCGCAGGACTTGGCCGGGCAGGGTCTGGTGGCCAACGTGCCCGACGTCAATCCTGCACTGGAGCCGGTGCTGTTTGTTGATAGCCCGAGTGCCAGCTCTGAATTCCTTGCTACCCAGTACGGTGCAGCCTTGGCGCCTTGGTCGGCGGCGCATCCCTATACCAATCTCTATGGTCCGAAGGCGGCTGAGAAATTTGTCACCGCCACGGTGGCCGGCAACGTGCGAGTCACCAAGGTCGGCCACGACTACGACACGCACCATATCGTGCTTGACTTCGGCGCCATGCCGTTTCCGGTACTCGAGGGTCAATCGATCGGCGTCATTGCGTCTGGCGTGGACGCTGCGGGGCGACCGCACCATGCGCGCCAGTACTCGGTTGCGAGCCCGCGCAACGGCGAGCGTCCCGGCTACAACAACCTGGCGTTGACGGTCAAGCGCGTTCTTGAAGACCACCAGGGCACGCCGGTGCGCGGTGTTTGTTCCAACTACCTGTGCGACCTCAAAGTCGGCGACAAGGTGCAGGTCATCGGCCCGTTTGGCAGCAGCTTTTTGATTCCGAACCACCCGCGTTCGCACATCGTGATGATTTGCACCGGCACCGGCAGCGCACCGATGCGCGCCATGACCGAATGGCGCCGGCGCCTGCGCCAATCAGGCAAGTTCGAGTCCGGCAAATTGTTGCTTTTCTTTGGCGCCCGCACCAAAGAAGAGTTGCCTTACTTCGGTCCGCTGCAAACCCTGCCGAAGGATTTCATTGACATCCACTTTGCTTTCTCGCGCACGCCCGGCCAACCGAAACGCTATGTGCAGGACCTGATGCGCGAGCGCGCCGCCGATCTGGCGCCGCTGCTGAGCGACCCGAATGCGTTCTTCTACGTCTGTGGGCTCAAGAGCATGGAAGAGGGCGTGTTGTCGGCACTGCGTGACATCGCGCAGCAGGCGGGTCTGTCGTGGGACGATGTTGGCGGGGCTCTAAAGAAGCAGGCACGGCTGCATTTGGAAACCTATTGATCCGTACAGACCAGGATCGCCGCCATCTGCGTGGACTGCTGCTGCAAGGCGCCGCCTCGACGCCCGGCGCGCGCGTTAAGATCATCTAAAGGGGTCTCTAAAGGGGTCTGACCCCTTTGTTCCCCTTTGTTCCTCAATTCGCTTCCAGGCTTATTCGCGGCCTTGCCAGCGCCGGGGCGCTCGGGCGTGGTGCATGATGGCCAGCACCGAAATGACGGATTCCCCCGGGATAAAGAAAATTCCGTATGGAAAACGTTTGACTATGGCGCGTCGGGTTACCTTTCGAACTACTGGAAATTGCCACGGATTGGCCTCGACTTGCGCGAGGCTGTATTCAATTGCATCCATGAATTGTCGACCCAACCCTGCCTGTTGCCTTTCGTACCAGGTGTACGCATCACGCAAGTCTTCCAGTGCGGCTGGCCGCACCAATAAAGGTTCCGACACTATTCGCCCAGGATAGTCGCTTTGGCATTGGCCCAGGAGGTACCCTTGTCGGGGTGAGCCAGGTAGTCTGTATACCTCGCGTCCAATTCCTGCGCGTGTTGCGCCGTCAATGCCAGCTGGTCTGGCTGATCGGCGACACTATCCCAGAGTGCCGCAGCGATGCGAAGTCGCTCGGCCGGAGGTAGTGTGAAAACATCGTCCAAAGTGAGTGTGTTCATAGGCGCAAGATAGCACATTCAGTCGGGTTTGTCGCCACAGGAACGCACCAAATTCAACGCCAGCAGTCGCTTGAGGATTCGGAGATGTGGCACTGTGTAACCCGGAGCACGTCGGCGCGGCACTCAGTTCCGCGAATGTCCCCCGCCTGCGGCTCCTCCTTTATTTCGCTGCACTGAGCGCCGCACCGGAGTGCTCCTGCATTTGTGGTGAGCGTATTACCCTTAGGTTTCGTTAATAAATAAGCTGAACAAATCATCCAGGGCGAATGCAATAATTCCAATCGCCATGGAACTCGTTACGCTCAATGTTAATGGCGGATAGGTCGGCATCGGAGACGGTCAACCCCTTGGGATAGTCAGCAGTGTCGAGTTCGGCCCGTACCTTCAAACCACTGCGCGTCTTGGTGCTGGCGATCAGGCTGACGATGACCTCATGGCTGATCAACGGACGCCCACGCCAGTTCATGGTGATGAAGGAGAACAGACGGTGCTCGATCTTGTTCCACTTGCTGGTGCCTGGTGGAAAGTGGTGAACTTGAATGTCCAGACCCGTCTCTTTGGCCAGGCGGCTGAGCTCTAGTTTCCACAGACGCACACGATGCCCGTTACTGCCACCACCATCGGCAGTGATGACCAATTGTTTGGCCTGTGGGTAGCGATCAACCCCCATGCTCAACCACCAGCGCCGGATGGTTTGCACAGCGAAGGCCGAGGTGTCATGGTCTGTGCCAACGCTCACCCAAGCCTCATCCGCTGCGATGTCATAAACCCCATACGGATTGGCGCGCCCGAGTTCCTTGTCGATGAAGTCGTGAACCTTGACCTTGACAGGCTCGCCGCTGGGGAGCCACTCTTGGCCTGCGTTCTTGTAGGCGCCCACCAATTCCTTCTTCTTGGTATCAACCGAAATCACGGGCTGATTGGCCTGCAGGGCCGCCGCCACTGAGGCGTTGATATGCTCGAACTGGGCGTTACGGTCCGGACTTTGATTGCCTTCAAGAACCTTGACATTGCCCTGCAGGCTGTAGTCCTGCTTCTTCAGGAGTTTGCCCACCACGACATGGCTCACCGTGTGACCTTTTGCCTTGAGTTCATCAGCCAAATTGCGCAGACTTTTACAAGTCCAGCGCAGGGCAGACTCTGGATCACCGCGCGTACTGGAGTCCACCAGTGCCAGCAGGTCGGGTAACAATGTCACGTCCTTGATCTCGACCTTCTTGCGTCCAGCGCCGACTTGGCGAGTACCCGTCAGCACTGGCGCTGTTGCAGTGGAGTCGCTCGAAAGCACGGCCTCGATTTCTTGGATTCCTGCTGCGATGGTGGTACGCGAAACACCGGTGGCCACCGCGACAGCAGAGACGCCCCCTCGACCCAAAACTTTGGCTTCTATGCCAACCAATAGCCGCCTTTGACGCTCATCAAGCGCATCGCGCATCACCTTCCAGCGTTGGCCAACTGGCGAATCAGTTTGCATGCATCGGAGAATATCCGATTATGAAATATTGAACAAGTTATTTATTAACGAAACCTTAACTGACTGAATTGCACATTTTTGTGTCAATAGGGTGCCCACGAACAATCAGTCTCGCCAAAGTTTTGCCAAACCAACTATTCTTGAGTCATGAGCACCATTTCTATCGGGTGCCAAGTAGACCGATCACACCAATCGCTATCAACAGCAACGGGTCCATCACATCCGCCACCCCAAAGCCCACATAGTGCCGATGCAGCACATCAGGCTTGCGGTTGTCAATGACTATAAAGGAAATTTCCTATCATGATGCGATTGCGCCCGGATGCAACGGCTATTTGACCTGCGAAGCGGGCACTGCTCGGGCGTCATTGAGTTGTGAGAATGTGCTATCCAACATTCGTTCAAGTTTTTCAGTAGCGCCGCTAATGGCTTGATCCAGTGTGGCAGCAATATGCGTCACAGCAATCGGTTGCTGACCCGAAGGTCGAGCCTCCAGGGTGCACTTTTTGTCGTCACCGTGAGACTTGTGGCCATTTGCGTCGCTGAGGTGCGCTTCGACACGGGTGATCTGTGAGCCGAAACGGCTCAACTTTGAGTCGACCGCCGCCTTAACATAATCGTTGAGACGTTCTCCACCCTCGATATTTTTGTCGGTATTCACTTGAATTTGCATCTTGCTTTCTCCTGTCGTTGAAAAAAGCAACAGTACAGACAAGAGTGCAGCCCGTCTGTTCGGTGTGTAACAAAGCAACTTCAGCGCGCCTCACACAGAAATGCAGCCGGCCGGACCAGACCGGCTTGCACTGCGGTTCGTCCTCGGCGCCTACACATTCGGTGCAGCGAGACGGGTCGATCACGTAGAGCCGGTTGCCGCCGCTTACCGATTGTTTGAGCTCCTGCCGATGATGCCCCGCTTCACAGTGGAACGTGTGCGCCTGAGCCTCGCCACAAGCTTTCCGACCGCCAACGCAGCGGTCAAGCTTCTGGGCGATCTTGGCATCGTTGTAGAAATGACAGGGCAAAAGAAGAATCGCAGCTTCTGTTGCCAGTTCGGTATTGCGCTTCCAGGGCAGCGCGATAGTCTTACAATGTTTCTTGAAGTAATACAACAGGAGCGCACTCATGCCAACCACACTCACCATCAAGGGCCAGGTCACCATCCCGAAGCAAATTCGCGACGCAATGAATATGACCCCCGGCTGCTCGGTGGACTTTGCTGTCAATGGCGATGGCGAGGTGGTCATTCACAAAGTGGGTGCGCGTGCCAGTCGCAAGCCAGACCGGTTTGAGTTGGCACGCGGCAAGGCAGACATCAAATGGCGCACGGATGACCTGATGGCGCTGCTGCGTGGCGAGCACTGATGCTGCTCGTCGATACCAACGTGCTGGTTGACGTTCTGGAGAACGACCCGCATTGGGCGCAGTGGTCGATTGGGCAACTGCGCAACCAATCAAAAGTGTGTCGCCTGGCAATCAACCCGATCATCTACGCCGAGCTGTCGCTAACGTTTTCCACCGTGGAAGCACTGGACCGGACGATTGATGATCTGGGGCTGGTGATGCTCGAAGTCCCGCGCCCCGCGCTATTTCTGGCCGGCAAGGCGTTTGCCCAATACCGCCAGCGCGGCGGCACCAAAAGCAATGTGCTGCCCGACTTCTTCATCGGTGCGCACGCGGCGGTGTCGCGGCTACCGCTGTTGACGCGGGACACGCAGCGCTACGCATCGTATTTTCCGAGTGTGGTGTTGATTGCGCCGGCGCCGCCAATAGTGAAGAAATAGGGGAGGTTCCATTGTCTGAAATCTCTGAAAATAACCCCTCCGACTACATCAGCGCAGCCTGTGCCCGCGCCAGGTGTTCTATCGAGTCGCTTAAAGTGATGAATATAGGAGTCTGAATCATGCCAATTACCCGTCTAAAACTGAAGAACTGGCGCAATTTTCGCGAGGTCGATATTCCGCTCGGACAACGGGCTTACCTGATTGGTGCCAACGCCTCGGGCAAGTCGAATTTGCTGGACGTGTTTCGCTTCTTGCGCACCTTGGCGCAAACCGAAGGGGGCGGCCTGCAGAAAGCGATTAAGGAGCGTCTTGGACTTGGCAAGCTGCGCAGTCTGCATGCGCGCAAGGACCCTGAGGTGCGCATCGAAGTGGTGTTGACCGACTCCGTACAAGGCGCAGCATCAACGTGGCGGTATGCGCTGGCGTTCAAATCTGAGAGTAAAGGACAGCATCGGGTATTGATCACACAGGAACGGGTTGAGCACAACGGCGAGGTCATTCTGAACCGACCGACGAAAGAGGATCGAGCCGACCCTGACCGGCTGACGCAAACACATCTGGAACAGATCAACAACAATCACCAGTTCCGTGACGTTGTAGCGTATTTCTCTGCCATCACCTATTTGCATCTGGTGCCGCAATTGCTCAAACACGGCGATGAGATCAGCGCCCGCGTGTTGGAAAACGACCCTTTCGGGCAGGGACTAATGCAGCGCATTGCCAAGACGCCCAAAAAAACACGCGACGCACGGCTGCGGCGCATTGCGCAGGCCTTGGCTCAGGCGGTACCGCTGTTTTCAGATTTGCGCTTCGAGCAGGACACGATCACTGGTTTGTGGCATCTTGAAGCCAACTTTACGCATTGGCGTGGGCATGGTGCATGGCAGAGAGAAGACCAATTTTCTGATGGCACGCTGCGGCTGATCGGGTTGTTGTGGGCCTTGCAGGAGGGTGATGGGTTGCTGCTACTGGAGGAGCCTGAACTGTCGCTTGACGACAGCATTGTGGAGCGCATTCCTTTGGTGATTGACCGTGTCTTGCGTGACCGCAAGAAGCGCATGTCGGCGCGCCAGGTGTTGATCAGTACGCACAGCGAGGTGTTACTAGCCCAGGTGACGGATGCTCAGGCCGTCTTGCTGATTGAGCCGGGCGACAACGGTTCAACAGTTAGACCGCCTGTTGCGCAGGAGCTGACAGCAATGGAACATGGGCTCAATCCAGCCGAGGTGCTGTTGCCGAAGACCCGCCCCCCTGCGCTGGACCAGTTGGGCTTGTTCCAATGAAGCAAATCCTCGTGGTCGGCGAAGATGCGCTGTGCTGCGCGCTGGGCGAGCGTCTGTTTACCATTTGTTTGCCCGACTGGCAGTTGGCCCAGGCAGCCATCAACACCAGAGGCATCACCAAACTGGTGCCGGCCTTGCCCCGTTATCTGGAGCAGGCGCAGCACATCCAGCCGGTGCTGTGCATTGCCGACACCGACGGAAAGTGTGCGGCCGACTTGTTGTCGGCGTGGTTGCCGCCCTTTGCCCATGAGAACTTCTTGTTGCGTTTGGCAGTCACGGAAGCCGAAAGCTGGTTGATTGCCGACCAAGAGGGCTTTGCGCAGGAAATTGCCGTACCCCTGAACAAACTGCCGCAACATCCTGACGAGGCGGTCGACCCGAAGCGCTTGGTATTGAGCTTGGCAAGAAAGTCAAAGAAGCGCGTGATCCGCGACGAGGTTGTGTCACCCATCGACCCCAGCAAGCCCGGATCGGGCTACAACCTGCACCTTTGCGCCTTCGTGAAGACGCACTGGAATGCGCGTAGGGCCGCACAAACTTCACCAAGTCTGGCACGGGCGATAAACCGCCTGGAAACCCTTGGAGCGAAGCATGGTTGATCCGATTGATGCCAAGCGCTTGTTGATCATCATCTCGCCGTTTGGACGTTCCAACTGCCACTGGCGGCAAGAGTGGCTTGACCTGGTTCTACAACCTGGACGCGATCCCCACGGTGGGCAATAAGGTAATGTAGCGAATGAGGAAGCAGGCGTGGCGGGACGCGGCAATCCAGGCACCGACGATCCTTGCCAAATTTTGCCAAACGGCTTATTCTTGCGCCATGAGCACCATGAATATTTCTTTGCCAGACACCCTCAAGGCATTCGTTGATGAGCAGGTCAGCGAGCGGGGCTACGGCACCAGCAGCGAGTACGTGCGTGAGTTGATCCGCACCGACCAGGATCGCCGCCATTTGCGCGGCTTGCTGCTGCAAGGCGCCGCCTCGGCACCCGGTGCGCGCGTTGATGCCGCCTACTTCAATTCGTTGCGTCAGCGCGTGAAGGCGCCGACCAAGTCTGGTGCAAAGGTTTGACAATCAAGCCCGTCATTGCGCGTGAACAGGCTGGGCGGGACGTTGACGCCGCCCAAGCGGCAGCGCTAGGCTTTATTGATGCCCTGGAGCAGGCCTATGAACACATCAGCCGCCACGCGGCCACAGGGTCACCGCACTATGCACATGAATTGGGCCTGGCAGGGCTGCGATTCTGGCCCCTTGCGCGCTATCCGTATCTGGTGTTCTACATCGAGTGCGATGATCACATCGACGTCTGGCGGGTGTTGCACAGTCGCCGTGACATCCCGGAGCTAATGCGCGCTGGCGGCACTGATGAAGCCGAATCGAGATCTGATTGATGAACGTCCAACCATTCGAACGCGAACACTGCGTACAACAACACAACTGAGAAACTGAATGCCAACGCTCAACTGGATCGGCAAGGAAGCCGTCGTCAAACACCACCGGCAAGTGCCGTTCCGCCTGCTGGAGCCAGTGCCCGAACTGTCCTGCGGCGCTGCCGACAGCGGCAACTTGATCGTGCAGGGCGACAACCTGCACGCGCTCAAGGCGCTGCTGCCGCGCTATGCGGGCCAGGTGAAATGCATCTACATCGACCCGCCGTACAACACCGGCAACGAGGGCTGGGTTTACAACGACAACGTCAATAGTCCGGAGATTCGCAAATGGTTGGGTGAAGTGGTTGGCAAGGAAGGCGAGACGCTGGATCGGCACGACCGGTGGCTATCGATGATGTATCCGCGACTGGTGCTGTTGCGGCAGTTCTTGTCCGACGATGGGGTGATGTTGATCTCACTTGATGATGTAGAAGCGGGACACCTACGGCTGCTTCTGGATGAAATTTTTGGATTCAAGAACCGCGTCGCAACTATAGTTTGGAATACACGGAACACCGACAACAGAATTAAGACTAGGCTTTCACCTGACCACGAACACATATTTGTTTACGGCAAGTCTGAGCAGGCGGCAATTGAAGGAAGGGTCATTGATCGGTCGGATTTCAAAAACCCTGACAATGATCCACGAGGTGCATATGTGACTGATCCGTTGAAGGGTAAGGCGACGGCAACCGAGCGCCCTAACCTGCACGATTACAGCATGCAGCAACCTGGCACAGACAATCTCTGGGAACCAGATCCAGCCAAGGGTTGGATCACCAACAGGGCCGGCTACGAGGCACTCCTAAAGGAAGGCAAGATCTGGTGGCCCCCAAACCCAAAAACAGGTTGGCCAAGAAAGAAACGCTTCCTGTCCGAGACAAAGGAAAGGATGCCAGCGTCGTCTTTTTGGTCAGAGTTCAAGACACAATCCGGCGCGAGGGAGCTCGACGAAGTCCTTGATGAGAGAGTGTTTGCTTTTCCCAAACCGACCGCTCTCATTCAGCAGGTCATTAGCTATTGCGCTCCTCCGGGATGCTTGGTTCTTGACTCCTTTGCAGGATCCGGAACTACCGGTCACGCGGTATTGAAGCAAAACGCTGATGACGGCGGTAATCGCCGTTTCATCCTTGTAGAAATGGATGAGGGTATTGCCAAAAGCGTAACCGCCGAGCGTGTAAAACGTGTGGCACAGGGCTACACCAACACGAAAGGCAATGCTGTCCATGGCCTCGGTAGCGGCTTCCAATTCTGCCGTCTGTCCGCCGAACCGCTGTTCGACGCCGACGGCCAAATTCGCCGCGACGTGAAGTTCGCGCAGCTTGCAGAATTCGTCTGGTTTGCCGAAACCGGCACCGGCTTCACGGGCACCGCTGACTCGCCGCTGATCGGCACCCACGAAGGCCGCGCCATCTACCTGCTCTACAACGGCATCCTGAAAGACAAGTCGGTCGCCGGCGGCAATGTGTTGACCGGACCAGTGTTCGACCTGCTGCCAAAGTTCGCCGGCCCCAAGGTGATCTATGCCGCTGCCAACCGCATGGGGGCTCGTACCGCGCGTGAGGGCATCACCTTCAAGCAAACCCCTTACGCGCTGGAGGTGTGACGTGGCAGAAGACTTGCCCATCATCGCCGATCCAAACAGGAGCGAAAAAACATGAACACACAACCCATCAGCCAGGCACACGATGCCGATTTGCGCCTTTCCCCGATCGCAATGCAACGCGCTGCCCAGCGTGCCCGCGAGCTGGCCGCCCAAACCGGAACGGACATCATCGTCAGTTGCAATGGCGTGATTGAGCGTATCGCGCCGGCATCGGCCGTTGCCGCGTCAGGCGTGCAGGAGCCGACGGCCCCGTACGGAAAAGCACCATGACGACGTTCACCCCCAAGACCTACCAGACACAAGTGTTGGAGAGCGTAGAGGTTTACTTCAAAGCCTGCCACGAACTGCCATCGCCATCGCTTGCCTACACAGCCACCACGGAACGCCTTTGGGGCCGTGGTCTGTCGTACAACCCGCTGTCGGGCTTTCCTTCCGACATGCCGTACTTCTGCCTGCGCGTGCCCACCGGCGGCGGCAAGACCTGGCTGGCAGCCAAGGGCGTGGTGCTGGTCAACACGCACCTGCTGCGATGCGAACACAGCGTCATCCTGTGGCTGGTGCCGAGCAAACCAATCCGCGCTCAGACACTGCGCGCCTTGCGCGACCGCCAGCACCCGTACCACACGGCGCTGCGCGAAGCGGGCCCGATTACGGTGATGGACCTGGACGAAGCCAAAAGCGTGACCCGCGCCACGCTGGACACCTCGACCACGATCATCGTGGCGACCCGGCAGGCGTTTCAGGTGGAGGAAGAGGAGTGCCGCAAGGTGTACCAGTCCAGCGGCGCGCTGATGCATCACTTCGACAATCTGTCGCCGTCACAGCGCGATGCGTTGTTGACCGAGGGCCAAGGGGCAGACCGGACCACTCCGTATTCGCTGGCCAACGTGCTTCGCTTGCGCCGGCCTTTCGTGGTGGTGGATGAGGCGCACAACAACCGCACCGAATTGGCCTTCGATATGTTGGCGCGTTTCCGCCCGAGCGGGGTGATGGAACTTACTGCCACGCCCGATCTGGAACGCACGCCGAGCAATGTGCTGCACAGCGTGTCCGCTGCCGAGTTGAAGGCAGAGGAAATGATCAAGCTGCCCGTGGTGCTGGAAACCGAACCCAACTGGCAGCAATGCCTGGCCGATGCCATAGGCCGCCGCGATGCATTGCACAAGCTGGCCGACGAGGAGCGTCGGTCGGGTGCCGCCTATTTGCGCCCGCTCGTGCTGATTCAGTCGGAGCCGCGTCGCGCGGGCGTGGAGACGCTGGATTTCGAGCGCGTTCGCAACGAGCTGATAAGCAACCACGGCATCCCGGCCAATGAGATCGTCGTCGCGACCGGCGATGAGAAGGGTCTGGAGCAGATTGACGCAGACTTCAAGCTGGGCATTGCCGACCCAGCCTGTCCGGTGAAATTTGTCATCACCCAGAAGGCGCTGGCCGAGGGTTGGGATTGCCCGTTTGCCTACATTCTGGTCAGCATGGCCTCGTTGCATTCAGCCACGGCGGTAGAGCAGTTGCTGGGGCGCGTGTTGCGCCAGCCTGGAGCGAAGCACGCCCAAGCTCGGGCCTTGAATCAGTCCTACGCCTTTGTCGTCTCGCGCAACTTTGCCGAGACGGCCAGCGCATTGCGCGACCGACTGGTGGCCGGCGCCGGCTTCGAGCGACGTGAGGTGACTGAGTTTGTGACGGCTGCCAAGTCCGAGCAGGCACGACTTGATCTGGAGGGGCACGCCGGGCGCGTTGTGGTCCGACCGGTGGCGATTACCTTGTCAGAAAAGCCAGACCTCAAGAGTGTGCCCAAGCCGGTGCGCGACAAGGTCAGTTGGGACGGCAAGCTCAACACGTTGACGATCAGCGCGCCGCTGTCGCAGGAAGAGACAGAGCTTCTCAAAGCCTCGGTCACCACAGAGGCGGCGGTGGCAGCCATCGCCGAGGCGGCCGAGACCAGCCGCACCACGGCCATCGAATTTTTTCAGACGCCGGCTGAACTTGGCCTGCGGTTTTGTGTTCCGCAACTGGCTTTGCGGGTGCAGGGCGAGCTCCAGTTGTTTGATGATCCCGAGGTGTTGGAATACCCGTGGGACTTGTTGCCCTACGATGCTGCGCCGACTGCCGATGACATGGCCATGTTGGGTGCCGGTCTGAGAGTGTCGGAAGGCGGCGAGATCGATGTTGACGATACCAGTGGCAAGGTTGTTTCGCGCTTTCTGCCCGACTTGCAACGAGACCTCGGTCTGGTCTATCAGCCCGAGAACTGGGACGAAGTACGGTTGGCAACCTGGTTGTGCCGCAATCTGCCGGAGCCGTCGCTCACGCATGCCAGCAAACAGGCCTTCGTCGCCGCCTGGTTGACCGAGTTACTGCTTCGCCCTGGCTTCACGCTGGCCCGTGCCAACCTACAAAAATTCATGGTCCGCAATCTGCTGGAGGCGCGCATTCGGGACCTGCGTACGCAGGCCGTGGGCAAGGCGTTTCAGCAAGCCCTGTTTGGCGCAGACGCTGCATCGCGCGTGGCCGTCACCGACCAGTACGCTTTCGAGTTTCAAACCCAAGCCTACGCCCCGAGCCGCGATTACGATGGCCGCTTCGGGCACTTTGAATTCCGCAAGCATTTCTACGGGCGCATTGGCGACTTCGACAGCAAGGAAGAATTCGAGTGTGCCTGCTGGCTCGACATTCAGGCGCAGCAGGGCCGCATTCAATTCTGGGTGCGCAACCTGGTTCGACGCGAAGGCAGTTCCTTCTTCCTGCAAAAGGCTGATGGTCGTTTCTATCCGGACTTTGTTTGCCTGCTGCCAGAAATTGAAGGCAAGCCGGGGGTGATTCTCGTTGTCGAATACAAGGGTGCAGATCGCTGGTTCGCGGCTAAAGATGATCGTCTGATAGGCGGCCTGTGGTCCGGTCTTTCTGATGGGCGCTGCCGGTTCGTGATGGTCAAGGACAAGCGCTGGGATGGGATTGAGGAGTATCTGAAATGACTTCGCTTGCAGCGACACGTACTTGGCCATCAGTTCCTCATGCGTTTCCTGGAAATTCGGGTTGACTGAAATGCAGTCGGCCCGTTGCGACGAGGAGAAGTCACTCATGAGATGCGGGGAGAATGGGCGTTATTCGGCCATTGCCGACGTTCATAAGCCTGAACGTGTCAGTCAGCAATGCGAGAGATACCTGCCGTTCGGCGGTAAATCATGCTGATTGACCGCTTACACATTTGGAAGATGCGTACTTCCGACCCACAGCGGTCCTTCGACCGATCAAACAGCAGACATTCGGCGCCAAGAGCTGGACTTACTTGGACTCAACGACAACATTGAGTTTTCCGTGCCTTGCAGTTGCCGACAGTTGGCCATCAGTCGATGTGTTACGCTCACAGTGATCAGCCATCGTTAGCTGCACACCGCTTGTGCCAAGAGTTGCTCCGGAGCGAATTTCTCAATTTTCGGAGCAAAATGCTAATTTTTCGGAGCAAACATCTTTTTTTTGACGCAAAATCCTCCAGATGCGTAGCAGTGCCATCTGAGGTTCCATGTGGACCATCTTTCTGAAGTTTTGAAAATTCTTGACGGGGCGCTCAAGTCCAACCAGTCCATGGCCGCAAACTACGCGGGCCTGCTGGCCGACAAATTGGAAGCCGATGGCAGTCGTAAAGAGGCTCGGTTGATCCGCGAGCGGCTGTCCAGAGTCCCGGTGGCCATGGCCGCATTGCAATCAGGCGCCCAAAACCCGACCGGTCACTTGCAACTGCCGGTGGATTCAGACAGCCGGCTCAACACTGTGGATTTAAGCCGTCCATCTTCAGAGGCCAACCAGGTTCTGCTCCCCTCAGCAGTTGAGGCGCGCCTCCGCGACTTTATCGAAGGCATACGACATCACTCCAAACTGCTGGCCGCCGACGTGGCGATACCGCACCGTCTAATCCTCGATGGCCCGCCGGGCACCGGCAAGACCCAGACGGTCCGTTGGATCGCCAGCACTCTCGGACTTCCACTCCTAACGGTTCGCTGCGACACTCTGATCAGCAGCCTGTTGGGCCAAACCAGCAAAAACTTGCGTCGGGTGTTCGAGTACGCGCAAGAATTCCCCTGCGTTCTTTTCTTGGACGAGTTTGACGCCATGGCGACGGCCCGGGGCAATGAACGGGACGTTGGTGAGCTGCAGCGCGTGGTCATCTCCCTGCTCCAGAACATTGACGCCCTCCCCGATGAAACCATTCTTGTCGCGGCCACAAACCATGCGCACCTCCTTGACCTAGCCGTATGGCGTAGATTCAGCGTTCGACTGGCCATGCCCCTGCCAGGTCTGGCACTGCGGCAGAAGCTGTGGTCGCACTTCCTGCAGGACTATTTGCCAGAAGGCCAGGAACTGACTGAGATCGCAAAGCGCTCCGAAGGGATGTCAGGAGCCACTATTGAACAGATCTGCCTGGATGCCAAGCGCACAGCGGTGCTGCAAGGGAAAACCAGTGTGGACGAAACGGAACTGTTGCGCCGCTTGGGCTTGACGGTGGCCCTCAATCAGGGACATGCTCTTGGCGATACGGATGACGAGATCCGTTGGTTGCGCAACTGGTATCCAAAATTCTTCTCGCTCCGAGTCCTGGAAGCGCTGTACGCGACCTCGCAAAGGCAAATAAGAAACGCACTACAAGGAGATAAGCATGGCGACGGGGGACAAACCAAGGGCGAGTGACGCCAATCCATTTCAACTGATTCCGTTTCAGGCGGTCGACCAGTTCGTGCCCGAACGCGGCGGTGGCGGGCCCAAGGAACTGGTAGATGTAACTCCGGCGCTCCGAACGACACTTGCCAACTCATTGGTAACCGCCACGACGGCGCTTCAGCCAGAACTGGCCCTGTATCCGACCACGCCAGCCGTCCTCGTGCTCAAGCTGAGGGATATTGCGGTCGCCAAGACACATCGGCCAAACACCCTGGTTGCAGAGTCGAACCTTCAGCCTGCAGGTGTGGGGCGCCTCGATGAAATGCTGGTCGCTGCGAACGCGGCGAGCTTGCGGACCTTCTCGGAGATCATCAAGCATCGAGACACCCAGCACATCAGGGCAAATCTTTCGGCAATTCTCCGCATTGAAGCGTGGGACAGGTCCCGCCGGGTGGAAGGGCCTTTGCAAAGCCTGCGCAGCCACGGCCGCGCCTTGATGAGCTTATTTCGCTACTACAAAGTTGAAGATTCAGCCCGCAATTTGGAAACGTTTCGACGGTTGCTGCGGCAACTTGGCGTTGCTGAAAATGTCATCCCCCAGCGATGGGGCCTCCCCTTGTTCATGGTGGATTTCGACAAGTTGAACAATACCCAGGTGGAGGCGCTGGCAAATTTTCCAGGGTTGAGGTCGATATTTCGGGATCCCAAAGTGTCCCTTGTCGCCACAGGCGGTGCGCCGGCGCTGGGTCCAATAACACGCCCGAACGCGAATACGGAATACCCTGTAGTTGCCGTCTTCGACTCGGGTATCTCACCGCGGGCCAGGTCTTTGGTGCCCTGGGTCACCAATACCATTCGGCAAGTTCTCCCGCCCGAAACCGACCACGTGCACGGCACAGCTGTGGCCTCACTGGTTTCGGGGGCCCGCTTGCTCAACAGTGCTCACGACATTTTCCCCCCAACACGTTGCAAGGTGCTCGATGTATGTGGCATGGAGACAATGTTCACCCGCACCTCCGACATCATCTTGCGCCTGAAAGCTGCGCTTCCACAAGCGCCGGATGTCAAGGTTTGGAACCTGTCATTGGGAAGCGAGCCTATTAGCGACGACGCCTTCAGCGTGTTTGCTCATCAGCTAGATGCCCTCAGCGATGAATTTGGGGTCTTGTTTGTCGTGGCTGCAGGCAACTACGTTGACGAGCCCAGACGCGGCTGGCCGACGACAGCGAATCTCAAGGATCGTTTGTCCAGTCCAAGTGATGCCGTGCGCGTCCTCACTGTAGGCTCGATCAGCCACGCAAACGTAGACGATAGCCTCACCCAGGCGGGCGAACCTGCGCCGTACTCGCGCCGTGGTCCCGGACCAGTTTTCACGCCCAAACCTGACATCGTCCATGCAGGCGGGGGGGTGCACATGCCTTGGGCTGCCGGCGAGGGCAGCACCAAGGTCCTGGGCATCAGCGACGTACCGTATGGCAACTTCGGCACAAGTTTCGCTGCGCCCCTTGCCTCGGCGATGTGCGCCCACATTTGGCAGAGCCTCGCGGGCAGTAGGAACTTCACACCTGCCCCGCACATGGTCAAGGCTTTGATGATCCACTCGGCGCGTCTCAACTCACAGGACCACGATCCCGTTGCTCGCCGCTATTACGGCGCTGGTGTTCCCTTGGACGCCTTGGCTGCCCTGTATGACGCTGACGATTGCTTCACCTTGATGTTTGAGGCCCTGGTCTACCCGAGCTACAAGTGGCGAAAGGCCCCTTTCCCGATTCCCAATGCGTTGATCGCGGACGGTCGCTTCCGTGGCGAGGCGATCATCACCGCAGTCTATTCACCCCCATTGGATCCAAACGCAGGCGCCGAATATGTGCGCGCCAACGTCAATGTCAGTTTCGGTATCCTGAATGGCACCCGCATCAACTCCAAAGTGCCAATGGAAGGCGAGGTC
>JBBQZA010000035.1:0-19318 GCA_038208175.1 Burkholderiales bacterium | reverse complement strand
ATCACCGGCTTCATGGTCGGGCGCAAGTACGAAAACGAAGGCATCGCGCGCAACGGCGCCAAGATGGTGACTGCCGTGGCAACGGCTGCCGTCCCCAAATTCACCATCATTATCGGTGGCAGTTTTGGCGCCGGCAACTATGGCATGTGTGGCCGTGCCTACAGCCCGCGCTTTCTGTGGATGTGGCCGAATGCCCGGATCTCGGTCATGGGCGGCGAGCAGGCGGCCAGCGTCTTGGCGACGGTGCGGCGTGATGGCATAGAGGAAAGGGGTGGTAGCTGGAGCCAGGATGACGAAGAAGCCTTCAAGGCGCCGATCCGCGATCAATACGAAACCCAGGGCCACCCGTATTTCGCCAGCGCCCGCCTTTGGGATGACGGCATCATCGATCCGGCAGATACGCGCCGCGTGCTGGCTCTCGGACTGAGCGCCGCGCTCAACGCGCCGGTGCCCGATACCCAGTTTGGCATATTCCGGATGTAACCAAGGTAGACCTACATGTTCAACAAAATACTCATCGCTAACCGCGGAGAGATCGCCTGCCGCGTCGCTGCTACGGCGCGCCGGATGGCGATCAAGACCGTCGCTGTCTACTCGGACGCCGATGCCAACGCCAAGCACGTCAGCAGTTGTGACGAAGCGGTGCATATCGGCGGCAGCGCACCGCGCGACAGCTACCTGCGTTGGCAAAAAATCATCGCCGCGGCGCAGGCCACCGGTGCCCAGGCGATTCACCCTGGCTATGGCTTTCTGAGCGAGAACGAAGAGTTCGCCCAGGCCTGCCTGGACGCCGGTCTGGTGTTCATTGGGCCGCCAGCTTCGGCGATCAAGGCAATGGGGCTGAAGGCCGAGTCCAAGCGCCTCATGGCATTGGCCGGCGTACCGTTGGTGCCGGGTTATCACGGTGCCGACCAGGACCCGGCGCTGCTACAGAGCGAGGCCGACGCCATAGGCTACCCGGTGCTGATCAAGGCCAGCGCGGGCGGTGGTGGCAAGGGCATGCGAGCGGTCGACCAGCACGAGGACTTTGCTGCTGCACTGGCCAGTTGCAAGCGCGAAGCCAGCAACAGCTTTGGTGATGATGCGGTGCTGATCGAGAAGTACGTGCAGCGGCCGCGCCACATTGAATTCCAGGTCTTTGGCGACACGCTGGGCAACTACGTGTATCTGTTCGAACGCGACTGCTCGGTGCAGCGTCGGCATCAGAAAGTGCTGGAAGAAGCGCCGGCACCGGGCATGACGCCAGCACTGCGCGAGCAGATGGGTGCGGCAGCCGTGGCCGCCGCGCGGGCCGTGAATTACGTCGGCGCCGGCACCGTGGAGTTCATCGTCGAGCAGCGCCCGGATGGCAGCATGAATTTCTTTTTTATGGAGATGAATACGCGGCTGCAGGTGGAGCATCCGATTACCGAGGCGATCACCGGGCAGGACCTGGTGGAGTGGCAATTTCGCGTGGCGGCGGGCCAGGCGCTGCCTTTGTTGCAGGATCAGCTCCGCTTGACCGGGCATGCCATCGAGGCCCGCATCTGCGCTGAAAACCCGGACAATAACTTCATGCCGGCGACCGGTACGCTGCAGGTTTACGGACTGCCCGAATGCGTGACCTTCGAGCGCGGCAATCTTGGCTCCAGCGCCGTGGTACGGGTCGACTCGGGGGTCCGCCAGGGTGACCCGATTTCACCGTTTTACGACTCCATGATCGCCAAGCTGATCGTGCATGGCGACACCCGGGATCAGGCGTTGGCGCGCCTTGACGTGGCATTGGCGCAAACGCACATCGTCGGCGTCAATACCAACGTGCAGTTCTTGCGTAATGTGGTGCAAAGCCGCTCTTTCAGAGAGGCGGATCTGGATACGGCGCTCATTCCGCGTGAAACGGCGGTGCTGTTCAAGCAGGAGAAGGTCGGACTGGCGCTGGCGGTGTCGGGCGCCATCGCCGACACCTTGTTGCAAGAACAGGCGGACGAGGCGCGGCTTGGCGCGCAGCAGACCTGGTTTGACCCCTGGGCCCGGCACGATGGCTGGCGCTCGCATGGTCCCAGCACGCGCCGTTTTGATTTTGAATTTGCCGGCACCGTGCATGTCGTGCTGATGACGACGCTGCACGATGGCGCGCTGCAACTGGATGTTGCGGGTGAAGTCGGCCTGTTCTCTTTTGTGGCTGTAACGCAGGGCATTGACGTGCGCCTGGGCGAGCGAAGGCAGATTCTCCATGTCTACCAAAAGGGTGCCACTGCCCACATCTTCTCGGCGCAAGGTGCCACGCAGTTGACCGCGATCGATGCGCTGGCCCACGCCGGGGATAACCTGGTCGAAGGCGGTCGTCTGACGGCACCGATGCCGGGCAAGGTGGTGTCGTTTGCCGTGAAGGCCGGTGACAAGGTGAAGATTGGACAGGCGCTGGCGGTGCTTGATGCCATGAAGATGGAACATACGATTGCAGCGCCGATCGACGGTGTGGTGGCTGAGCTGCTTTTTGCGCCCGGCGACCAGGTGCCGGAGGGCGCCGAGCTGCTGAAGCTGGTCTTATGAATATCACTTTTTGTTGTACCGGCACCAAGCCCGAACCCTGGTTGCAGGGTTTAAGGGCGGCCTTGCCTGGCGCCGCAGTAGACGTTTGGCAGGCGGGTGCGCCACCAGCGAACCACGCGGTGGTTTGGGCGCCACCGCAGCAGTTCTTTGACGAGCAGCAGCAACTCAAAGGCATTTTCAATATTGGTGCTGGTGTCGATGCCTTGCTGAAGCTGCAACTGCCGCCGCAAAGCACCGTCGTGCGACTGGATGACGCCGGCATGTCGGTGCAGATGGCAGAGTATGTGTGCCACGCGGTGATCCGCCATTTTCGCGAGTTGGACGCTTATCAGGTCGACATACAGGCCGGCAAATGGTCCTACCGCAAACCGTCTGAGCGCTCTGAATTCCCGATTGGTGTGATGGGGCTGGGTGTGCTCGGCGCGCGAGTGGCGAAGGCGCTGGCGCAGTTCGAGTTTCCGGTGATGGGCTGGAGCCGCTCGGCCAAGGAGATCGACGGTGTGCGTTGTTTTACCGGTGCGGCGCAGTTTGGTGATTTCCTTTGCGCCAGCCGTGTACTGGTGAACCTGTTGCCGTTGACCGCTGAAACCGTCAACATCATGCGCATGGAGACCTTGTCAAAACTGCAAGCGGCAGGCTATGTAATCAACGTCGCGCGCGGTGCGCATCTGGTTGACGAAGACTTGCTGGCGTTGCTGAGCAGCGGTCACCTGGCGGGTGCCACGCTGGATGTGTTCCGCACCGAACCCTTGCCTGCCGGGCATCCGTTCTGGCAGCAACCCAAAATCACCATCACGCCGCACACCTCGGCGCGCACCCTGCGCGACCAGAGCATTGCGAAAATCGCTGGCAAAATCCGGGCGCTGGAGGCAGGGCAGCTGGTTGTCGGGAGGGTGGACCTGGCGCGCGGCTATTGATCCCGCACAATACGGCTATGCCCGCCAAGGAAGCCCAACATTGACCGGGTGTGGGGCGGCAGCTTGAATCAAGCCTGATTACAAAGCCAAGAGTTTCAGCCATACTGAGCACCACTATGCCGACCGTACTTCGTATTGGCCCCTACCGATTCTTCTTCTATGCCAATGGGTTCCCCCGCCTGGCGCACGCCTCGCCTGCGCAACGGGCTGATTACCAATTGCTGGGCAACGGCGAAGGTATTCATTGGCCCCAGATGGACGAAGATATTTCCGTTGAGGGGCTTTTGGCCGGACAACCGTCTGTGGAAGCCAAGGGCGCACATGTTTGACTGTCGTTTCGCTTTGGTGACTAAAATGTTCAAGCTATGGAAGCGCAACGCATCACTGTCGCATTGATTGATCACTCGGCTGGCTTTGAGGCCACGCCGGAGCGGGTGCGTCTGGGTGATCTGGCCGATTTTTCGGCGGACGTGGCTATGTTCTTGCGTGGTGAAGACAAAGAGGTTGACACCAAAACGCTGGAGGTCGCCGTTCGCAACGGCTCCTTCGCCATTGAAACAATGCCGCTGCTTGTAGCGCCAGGTTTGTTTCGCGATTTGCGTACGATGCTGGGCACAGAGTTGCTTGACAGCCTGGACGCCAAGCGGCGCGAAGTGACGGAACGTTGGCAAAAGCTTGCCCGGCAGTCGCGGCAAGTGGCTTACCGTATTACGGCGCCATTTCTGGGCCGCCCCATCGAGATCAATGCCGAGTCAGACTACCACGCCGATGACGCCGATCAATGGGTGCAGGTTGAGCGCTACATCCGCGGCGAGATTCAGGATTTGGGCGGCGCAACCAAAGCCAATGCGCATGTGAAGTTGCCTGACGGACGCACCTTGAAGGTGACGGCAGAACGCGATGTGTTGCGCGATGATACGGTGAACCGCCTGTATAAGCTGGCCATGTTGCGCATCAAGGCCGAGTACAACGTGTTGACGCGTGATTTGCGCAATGCCCGATTGGTCGAGTTTGTGGAATACGTGCCGACAGTGGACGAGGAAGAGTTGGTGCGCCTGACGCGTCGTGGTGCAAATGCCTGGAGGGATGTTCCAGATGCGACGGCCTGGGTCGATGAACTGCGCGGGGGCTCGCGTTGAACAGCGTTCTGCTGGACACCAGCTTTCTGATCAGCTTCAGTGATCCAACGCGCGCTCATCATGCGGCGGCACAGTCCTATTACCGTGAATGTGTGCGTCGGCAAGTGCCCATGTACTTGTCCACGATTGTGATATCCGAGTTCCAGGTCAAGCAAGCGATCAACGACTTGCCCTTGCGCAATTTTGTGGTGTTGCCATTCAACGTGGATCACGCCATGAAGTGCGGCCTGATCATTCGCAGCATGCCGCGTGACCCGCAGGACGATAGGGTGCGAGTGAAAGACGACTTCAAGCTGCTGGCCCAGTGCGACTGCGAAGCCGTCAGCCATGTGTTCAGCGAGGATGCCAGCACGCTTGCCAAATACCTTGAGCGTGCCCGCGATGCCGGTTTGGCCACTACCAAAGTAGTTTTGCTACGCGACGGGTTTGAAGCCGCGTGGTTTGAGAATGGTCAGACACGCCTGGTGCCGTAAGCGCTGTCATGGGTTTTCTGCCAGGGAACCGTCACTGGCCTTTTAAGTCAAATTCAAAGCTAATTCATTGAATGGAATTTTCGTGAGCTTCAAGCACCTTCCCCCCCGCGTCAAACTGGTCGATGTCGGTCCGCGTGACGGTCTGCAAAACGAGCCGCAGGCAGTGCCAACGGCCGTCAAGATCGAACTGGTGCACCGGCTGCAGCAAGCGGGCCTGAAAGAGATCGAAGTCACCAGTTTTGTTTCGCCCAAGTGGGTGCCGCAGATGGCCGATGCCGCAGAGGTGATGGCTGGCATCAAGCGCCTGCCCGGTGTGCGTTATTCGGTATTGACGCCGAACCTGCAGGGCTTTGAAGCGGCATGCAAGTCCAAGCCGGATGAAATCGTGGTCTTCGGCGCTGCCAGCGAGGCCTTCAGCCAGAAGAACATCAACTGCAGCATTGCGCAGAGCATCGAACGTTTTGCGCCGGTAGTTCAGGCGGCGCGTGCCGCCGGCATCTATGTGCGTGGCGCGATGTCCTGCACCGTCGGTTGTCCGTATGAGGGTGACATTGCACCGGCGCGTGTGGCTTACCTGGCGGCCCTGATGAAGGGCATCGGCGTACAACATATCGGTGTCGCTGACACCATCGGTGTTGGCACGCCACTCAAGGTGCAGCGCGCTCTGGAGGCCACACTGCAGCATTTCGACATCGACGATATATCGGGCCACTTTCACGACACCTACGGTCAGGCGCTGGCCAATACGCTGGCCGCGCTGCAGTTGGGTGTCTGGCAGTTTGATACCTCCATTGCCGGTCTGGGCGGCTGCCCCTACGCCAAGGGAGCGACCGGCAACGTGGCCACCGAGGATGTGGTCTTCATGCTGCACGGCATGGGTGTAGCGACCGGGATTGACCTGGACCGGCTGGTAGACGCTGGCGCCTACATCAGCGACTTTCTACAACGCCAGACCGGTTCGCGCGCCGCGAAGGCGATCCTGAATAAGCGGGCTGCCTGAACGATGAGTGCAATGGACACCAAAGCCCTGCCTGACAGCGTGCAGCGGGTGGCGCAGGCCTTGAGTCTGGCGGGCCATCCGCATGCACCCCGGCTGTTGGACGACGCGGCACGCACCGCCCAGCAGGCGGCCGATGCGCTGGTGATCGAACTCGGCCAGATTGCCAAGAGCATCATTTTTCGCCGCTTGTCGGACGATGCGGCGGTGCTGGTTGTGACGTCCGGCGACAAGCGGGTCGATGAGAAAAAAGTCGAAATCTTGGTTGGGCCTTTGGGCCGGGCTGACGCCGCGTTTGTCAAGACCAGGACCGGTTTTTCGATCGGTGGTGTGCCGCCGCTGGCGCATGCCACCGAGTCGGTCACGTTGATCGATCAGGAGCTGTTCCGCTTTCAGGAAATATGGGCGGCTGCAGGGCATCCGCACGCTGTCTTCAGGCTGCGCCCGCAGGATCTGTGCCGCCTGTCCGGTGCGCCGGTGGCGGATGTGGTGCAAGGGCCGGCTGTGCTCGCTATGCCTTCGCCTTGTATTTCGGTTTGTCGCATGATGGAGACGACCGGTCTGTGCGAGGGTTGCCATCGCACCATCGAAGAGATTGTCCAGTGGGGTAATACAGACGATGATGGCAGGCGCGTCATCTGGACGCGTATCGAGCAGCGGCGCAAGGCAGAAAAGACATGAAGCACATCACTTTCTATCTGGATTTCATTTCGCCTTACGCCTATCTGGCGTTCGAGGCTTTGCCGCTGGCCCTGCTGGGGCATAGTTACAGCGTGACTTACAAACCGGTGCTGTTTGCCGCCTTGCTCAAGCACCATGGGCAACTCGGTCCGGCCGAGATGCCGGGCAAGCGCGACTGGACCTATCGCCAGGTGCTGTGGCTGGCGCGCCAGCACCGCATTGAGATGCAAATGCCGGCCAGCCATCCTTTCAATCCATTGGCGCTGTTGCGCCTGGCGCTGGCCTGCGACCTGCAGGGTTTGCCGAATCGCTACGTTTGCGAAACCGTGTTCCGTCACGTCTGGCGCGGTGGCGCCGATGCCAATGATGCCGCGCGCCTGCAGCTGCTGAGGCAAGACCTGAAGCCGGAGCGGCCAGCGGACAGCGACGATGTCAAGGCGCAGCTGAAGGCGCACACCGACGGGGCGATTGCACTGGGTGTCTTCGGTGTGCCCACCTTTATCGTTGATGACAAGATCTTCTGGGGCCTGGATGCCTTGCCGATGTTGCGCGAGTATTTGTCGGGCGACCCCTGGTTCTCGCAGGCGCACTGGGAGGGCGTCAGCACAGTCGGAACGGGGACTGTGCGCCGATCGGTCGAACCATGACTACAGCCGGTAGTCCATCTTGAGCCGACTCTGCAGCTTGCGCGCCTGTTTGAAGGACTCTTTCAGGATGTGTCGATCCAGCTCATTGAGCTGATCCGGATCGATGCGATTACCTCCGCCGAACTCGCCCTGAAACTCATGCTGGTGGCGCAGGCGAAGCAGCTGAATGAAGTAGAAGCTGTCGACCATGGCAGCTGCATCGTCGCCACCAAAATTGGCCGACTCTGCAGCGCCGAGTAGCCGTTGAGCGGTGCCGGTCTGGCGCACGCCGTGGGTCAGTGAGAGCAGGCGCGCTGCGTCAACAAAGGGCCGTGAGCCATACATCTTGAGATCCAGCGTGTTGGGGAATTCCCTGTTGTTGTCGAACACAAAATCGCGAATCAATCCCAGCGGCGGGGCACATTCCAGGGCGTTGGCGGCCATCAGACGCAGGAAAAGCTTGGCACTGCGGGTCTTCTCCAGCAACCAATCGCGCAAGGTCTCGCTCAGGCCCTCAAAGCCGTAGAGCGGGCGAAAGTCAAAAAAGATGGCGGCATTGAGCAAAGCCTTGGGTTGTGGATAGTCGATCCAGTCGCTGAACCTGGCCTGCCACTCAGGCAGGGACAGACACCATTGCGGGTTGCTGGCCATGATGCCACCCTTGCACAGCGGGAAGCCGCAGGCATCGAGCTTATGGTTGACAGCTTGCGCAAACGGCAGAAAACGCTGGCGCAGTGCTTCGGTGTCGGCCGTGCTTTCGCACTCGAAGATGATGCCGTTGTCCTGATCGGTGCACAGTGTTTGCTCATAGCGTCCTTCCGAACCGAGCGCGATCCAGCACCATTTGATCTGCGGCAGGTCAAACTCGTCGTGGGTGAGTTCGATCACGCGCAGGGTCAGCAGATCGTTCAGGGTGGAGATGAACTGTGTCAGTTGTGTGGCCGCCATGCCCTGGGTCAGCGAGGTCAACGCAATGCGACGGATGTCCCCGGCACATGTCTGCAGGGTGAGTAGGTCGCGCGCCTGGCGGATGTCGTTGCTGACGTCCTTGATGCTGGTGCGCTGCAGGGCATACAGGTCACTTTGCGACACGATGGAAACCAGATGGGCGGCCTCGTCCACCACCAGCAGATGACGCAGCCCGCGGCGCGCCATGATGACGGAGGCCTCGTAGGCGGTGGTCTGTGGCTTGACCGTGATCACGCCACCGGTCATCACGGAGGCAATTGACTCGTCCAGACTGACCCCTGGCAGCGTCACCCGGTGCAGCAGATCGCGCAGCGTGAAAATGCCAACGGGAATTTGGCCTTGATCATCGACCACGATGATGGAGCCGATGCGCAGACGGTCCATGATGGCCAGTGCTTCGCGCACCGGCGCGTTCATCATCACCGTGACTGGTTCACGCTTTTCAAGTTGGCTCAATGGGCTGTGCATGGCCTGGAAATCGCTGCGCGGGCTTGAGTGTGTCGTCCGTTTCATGGTTTGGTACTGGGTGCTCAGTAGCTAATCCTTGCGTAATAGGTACGGGCGGCTGCGGCGCGCGCCTGTCCCAGGGTGTGGATGCCTTGCTCAGCCAGCAGGGGAATCATTCTGAGGAAAATTTCGCCAGTGACAATGGCGTCGCCCAGCGCCGTGTGACGACCGATCACATTGACACCCAGCCGTTCGGCAATGGCCTCCAGCCGGTGCGATTCCTGGTTCGGGTGAATCACTGCAGACAGCAGCAGCGTGTCGAGCACCGGATGGGTAAAGGTGATGCCGGTTGACGCTTCTTTGAGTTGCAGGAAGCGCATGTCAAAGGCCGCGTTGTGCGCCACCAGCACGGTGTCTTCGCAGAACTCATGAAAGATCGGCAAAACCTGATCAATGGTGGGTTGCCCCTTGAGCATGTCCGCGGTAATGCCGTGAATCGGAATCGACGCGGGGCTGAGGCGCCGCCGGGGGTCAATCAGTTGGTCGATGGTCTCATTTCGCAGCAGGTGTCCATTGACAATGCGGGTAGCCCCAATCTGGATGATCTCATCGCCCTGCGACGGCTCCAGCCCGGTGGTTTCGGTATCAAACACCGTGTAGCTCAGCTGTGTCAGCAAGCGCTCATCGAGGGCGCGGGTCTCCTCGGTTTGCCGGAACAGGTCGAAGTCGTAGTACTCCGGGCGACTCTCGTTGCGCAGCCACACGGTCGCATCGGCTGCCTCTTGCGCCGTCGTGGTGGGTAGCAGCATGCGGATCAGTGACAGCGGCGTGTCCTCGTCGTGCTGTTGCCAGAGCTCGCCACCATGGCGATCGATCACTTCGTGCAAGGTCAGGGAGGTGACTTCGCCGCCCACGCTCATGGGTGCCTCTTCCCAGTTCGCCAGCACCGCCGAGCCCAGGGTGGTACCCCGCCAGAGAAGATCGAACTCTGCCAGTTGACCGGACTGGCGCAGGCGCAAGGCCACGGCTTCCACGCCACACTTGTCTTTGAGACGGGCGGCGAGGTAACTCAGGCCCTGCAGCAGCGAGAAGCTGTCAACTCTAATCCACAAGTCACTGCCGAGTGTCTCCATCGTGACGCTGAGGTCTAGCTTTTGTTCGATGCGCCGCTGCGCTGCCTGCAGCAGGTCCGATCCGAGCATGTCTTCCAGCGGCCAGCGTGTTTTGAGTGTGTCGGCGAACTCGGTGCTGGCGTGATTGATGCGCTGACTCATCGTCTCCGCCTCGTCGCGGATGATCCTGACGAAAAGGTCACGCTGCTCGTTCTCCATGTCCGGGTATTGCAGCAGGTTCTCCGCCGCTGCACGCACATTGCCCAGCGTCGCACGGCTACCCTCGGTGAGCGTCTGTAGCAACAAATCGCGCCGACTTTGTGCCTCCACATGACGGGTGATGTTGTCCAACACAAGTACGTAGCCACTGATGACCCGCTCTGCGACGGCACCATCTTGTGACTCCTGATCACGCCCGCTGTTGCTGAAAACCGGGGCCATCTGAACACGTATCAACTGTCCGGCGCGTGTGCTGGTGACAAAGTTGGCAGAGGGCTGTGTGCTGCCGCGCTTGAGGCGGCGCTGCACGCTCTCCAGGGCATGTGTGATGAGCGCGCGCTCCATCGTCGCAAATATCGAACGACCCAAGCCGATCAAAGCCGCACCGCCGCCTGATGCGCCTGGTCCAAGCAATTGAAATTGCAAACGTGCCCGGTTGTTGTAGAGCAGGATGCGTCCATCCAGATTGCACACCACCACGCTTTGCGTGAGTTCTGACATCAATGCGGCAAGGCGGTTCCTTTCCTCTGCGATCGATGCGTTGGCTTCATGGATCTTCTGTTCCACATCGCGCTGCAGTGACTCGCGCTGGTCGGCCAGTGCATTGACCACGTGTGCCAGCGTTCTAATTTCGGGTGCCCCGATTTCCTGCAGACGCTGTGCCGGGTTGGAGGTGACCATCACCAGCGCCTGCTCGCGCAGACGCAACGGGGCTATGGCATAAGCCCGGTACAATGCCGCGACTAACAGCCCCAGTCCGAGCCAGGCCAGCAGGATGACAAGCACGGCCATGCCGTAGCGCAGACGCATGATGGACAGCAAGGCCTGACGCTCAGCCTCCAGCATGTCGGCCCACAACGCCAGGCCAAGAATGCCAAAAAGCACCGCCAGCAAGCTGTACAGACCTCCAAGTCCGATTGCCAGCCTGATCCGGTGATTCATGGCGGGCAAGAAACGCGCGGGAACTCGGTCAATCGCCCGTCACAGGGGCCGTCAGGCCGAGCAGTTGCCGGACCTGCGCCACCAGGTCCCGGGTGGAAAAGGGTTTGGTCATATAGGCATTCGCCCCCATTGCCAAACCCTTGCTGACCTCGGTGTCTCGCCCTTTGGCGGTGAGCATCATCACTTTGAGCGATTGCCACCCAGGGGTGCTGCGTATTGTCTGGCAGACCTCAAACCCGTCCCTTTTCGGCAACATGATGTCAAGCAGGACAAGGTCCGGAAGTTGTGCCGCAATAGCCTGCAACGCTGCCTCGCCGTCAAGCACTACCTGGACATCGAAGCCTTCTCGTTTCATTAGAAACTCGAGTGATATCACGATATTGGGTTCGTCGTCCGCAATCAAGATACGTTTGCTCATGGGCTGTTCCAATCTGACTGGTGAGGCTCTGCGTCCGGGGCGCTGATTCCCTGGTTGAAAGGCAGTGTAAACGAGAACGTGGCTCCCTGGCCAGGCTCGCTTTGCACCCACAAGCTGCCACCAAATCGTTCGATGATATGTCGACTGACAGGCAGTCCGAGGCCGGTACCTTGAGGCTTGTCGGTCAGGGTGTTACCAACTTGACGAAAGCGTTCGAAAATAATTTCCTGGTTGCCGGCGCTGACGCCGCTGCCGTTGTCGCGTACGTCGACCCGCAGACCGCCTGGTTCCTGCCGCAAGGTCACATGCACCTGACCCTGGGTGGGATCGCAAAACTTGACCGCGTTCGATAACAGGTTGAGCATCACCTGTATCAGGCGGTCCCGGTCCGCCACGATAGGACTTGCGTGAGGAGCCAGGTCGTGCGTCAGGGTCACATGGCGATCGTTGAATAGCGAGTACGTAGCCGCCACAGATTCCTCAATCACTTCGCGCAAGCTGAGCTCGGCGGTGTGCCACTCGGCGTTGCCCGATTCGATCTTGGCCATGTCCAGCACCTGGTTGATCAGACGGGTCAGCCGCTCTGCTTCCTTGACGATGATGCCGAGGAACTTCTTGCTGTCGGCCAGCGCCATTTTGGGATCTTCCAGCAGGATTTCGGAAAAGGCGCGAATTGACGTCAGGGGTGTGCGCAGCTCGTGGGTCACGGTGGATATGAAGTCGTCCTTCATGCGGTCAAGTTCCTTCAAACGCTCATTGGCGGCCCGCAATTCGGCGGTGGCGGCGTGGAGTTCCTGCGACTTGAGTTCAAGATCCCTGGAGTAGGCGCGGACTTGTGAAGCTTCATCAAGAATGTTCATCACCTCATCGATGCTCAGCGCTTCTTCCTCCACCACCGAGGCCACCATGGCCCGTGCGGAAGCACCGCCAATGGCGCCGGCCAGCAGCGTCTCGGCATAGTGCACCAGGCTGGCGTCGGCCTTCAATTCCGCGATCGATGTCTGGCCGCGACCGCGCGCATAACTCAGGAAGGCTTGCTGCGCCCGCACCGGCCCGAGGAATCGACCGATCAGCGGCAGCAGGTTTTGCACCTGGGCGCTACCGCGCCACAGGCGCGAGCTGTCTACCGTGTCGACGGTATGACGAAACACATCGACAAAAGCGGTGGCTTGCCGGGTTTCCTGGGCGCTGGGCTGGTTTGTCAGGGACACGCCCAGATACAAACCCAGGTTGACCAACATGCTCCAAAACAGGCTGTGCGAGATCTCGTCCAGCCCGGACAGGCCAAACAGTTGTTGCGGGCGCAGCAGCGCCAGCCCGAATAGGCCATCGCGCAGGAACTCGGAAGGCAGCCAGCCGGATTTGGCGAACGACGGCAGTAGCAGCGTATAGCCCCACACCACGAAACCGCCGAGCAGCCCGGCGAACGCGCCGTTGCGGGTGCCGCCGCGCCAGTAGATGCCGCCAAAAATGGCGGGTGCAAACTGGGCGACTGCGGCAAACGAGATCAGTCCGATACCGACCAGCGCGTAGGCTTCGCCGGCCGCGCGGAAGTAGACGTAGCCCAGCAACAGGATCGCCACAATGGCCCAGCGGCGTATGCCCAGCAGCAAGCCGGACAGGTCGTGGCGCTGGTTCAGCCGCAACACCTTGCTGCGCAGGGCCAGCGGCATCACCAGGTCGTTGCAAATCATGGTCGACAGCGCGATCGTCTCCACAATCACCATGCCGGTGGCGGCCGACAAACCGCCGATGAATACCAACAGTGTCAGGGATTCAGCCCGTTGCGACATCGGCAGGGTCAGCACAAAGGTGTCGGCGTCCACGTTGCCGGTGGGGAAGTAGAGCATGCCGCCCAGCGCAATCGGCAGCACGAAGATGTTGATCAGCAGCAGGTACAGCGGGAACAGCCAGACGGCCTTGCGCACGTGGCGCTCGTTGACATTCTCCACCACCGCGATCTGGAATTGCCGGGGCAGCAGCATGACCGAGAGCATGGACAGAATGGTCAGCGACCACCAACTGCCATAGCTGTTGCTGGTGCTGGCTACCGTCATCAATTCCTTGAGTTTTGGCACCAGTTCGGCGCGCGCAAAAATGTCGCCCATACCGTTGAAAAGACCATAGGTCACAAACAGGCCTACCGCCAGAAACGCCAGCAACTTGACCACCGACTCGAACGCAATGGCGGCCACCATGCCTTCATGGCGCTCGGTGGCGTCCAGATGACGGGTGCCAAACAACACGGTGAAGGCGGCCAGCGTCATCGCGATATACAACGCGCTGTCCTGCCACAGTGCCTGTGTCACGGCCTTGGCCGGCATGACGATATCGGGGTAGTGCAGCAAGATCGCGAAGCTGCTCGAGATCGCCTTCAACTGCAGCGAGATGTAGGGCACCACGCCGACCACTGCGATCACGGTCACCAGCCCGCCCAGCAACTGGCTCTTGCCGTAGCGCGAGGCCACGAAGTCGGCGATCGAGGTAATGCGCTGGGCCTTGCTGATGCGAATGATCTTGACCATCACAAACCACCACAGACCGGCCACCAGCGTGGGGCCCAGGTACACTGGCAAAAAGCCAATGCCGGCCGACGCCGCGCGCCCGACGCTGCCGTAAAACGTCCAGGTGGTGCAGTACACCGCCAGCGACAGCGCATAGATGGTCGGGTTGGCAATGATCGAGCGCCCGCTGTCGGCGCGCTTGTCGCCGTAGTAGGCGATGCCAAACAGCACGCCCAGATAGGCAAAGGACACGCCGATGATGACCCAGCCTTGCAGCATTACTGGCGCCGCTCAATCGCCCAAGCGGTCAGGCCGATCAGCAAGGCCCACACCGCAAAAATATACAGGTACAAGAGCGGAATGCCAAACCAGGCGCCGGGTTGGCTAAACAGCGAGAGCACCGGATAGTTGAACAGCACCGCTCCCAACAAAACGATGGCAACCAGGCGCTGGCCCGTGATGTCGGAGTGTGGCATGACCGTGTCTCCTCAGGAACTCGGTCGATTGTAGGTCGGAGCCTTTGTTAGTACATTCCCTAGGATAGCGGGAGATCCAGGCAACTTTCCCCATGGTGAAATTCAAACCTATGGTTTACCCTTGATTTGCAAGTTTGTGTTCAGATCGCTGTAAGAGTCAGGTCAGCCCATCAGCTGATATTGAGACCAGAGACAAGACACCGAAAGAATAAAGCTATATGTTGTTGGCCGTGGTTATCGCAAAAAGCCTGATCGAGTTGTCGCTTATGTTCATTGCTGCGCGTTTTATTCTGGGTCTGCTGGCTGGGGCCAAGCGCAACACCAATATTTTCTGGCAACTGCTGGACATCGCGGCCAAGCCCGCCTTATGGATCACCCGCCAGGTGAGTCCCAAACTGATTCTGGATCAGCACATTCCGCTGGCAGCGGCAAGTTGGTTGTTGATTGCCTGGGTGCTGGTGGTCAAGCTCAAGATCGATTTGTGTTTACAAGTGGGGGCGGCTGCATGTCAATGAGTTCAGTTCAAGGTGGTTTGCCGGGCGCACCGGCGTTGGGGCGTTTTGAGCGTTGGGTGTTGGTCTGGAAGGCAAAAGCCCAGCTGATGTTGGGCTTTCAATCGCGTGCTGTTGAGGTATTTGAAGCTATTTTGCATCGCGCACCGCTTGACCTGCACGCCCTCAACAGCCTGGCTTATATCGCCTTGCAACGCGGCGAACATGCCCGTGCCTACAGCTATTTTGAGCAAGCCTTGGGCTTGAATGCACAGGCATCCAATGCGCATTTCAACCTGGCTTTTGTAGCTGAATTGTTGGGGCGACTCGACGTCGCCGAGCGGGGCTTTCGCGCAGCCCTCGCCATTGAGGAAAAGATGGACCGAGCCTGGTACGGTTTGGGACTGGTGCTGGTACGCCAGGGACGCTTGGTCGAAGCCTTGGTCGCGTTCAAGCGCAACACCAGGTTGCAACCCATGAGTCCATTTGGCTGGTATCAGGTGGCTCGGGTACATGTAGATTTGCAACAGCCCGAGGAGGCAAGGGCGGTGATTCAACATCTGAAGGGCTTCGAGCCCAAGGTGGCGGCGCAGTTGGAGCGCGAGACGGGCCTGCGCCCGGTGTAAGTTGGTTGGAAGTAGGTAGCGGTCCACCGCGACCGGCGCTGGCTTGACATGGCAGCGCCTGGTTGAAGTGGTTATTCATATAAACGAGGAGCAAGCTATGGAGTTAACAGCACGACACAAGGAGTACTGGAGTAAAAATCTTCAGATAACAGGCATCCTGCTGGGGATATGGTTCTTGGTGACTTTTGTGTTGCCTTTCTTTGCTAAAGAGTTGAGCTTCACTTTCTTTGGCTGGCCGTTTTCGTTCTGGCTGTGCGCCCAGGGCGCGTTGGTGGTGTATTGCCTCATCATCTGGTACTACGCGCGCCATATGAACGCCCTTGACAAAGAATACGACGTTCATGAAGGAGAAGAATAATGTTTGGCAATGAGAAACAAACTCAAGGCGAGTTCAAAAAAGGCCTGAACAAGGTCTATACCTGGTACACCGGTGGCTTCATCAGCTTCGTCATTCTGGTTGCGATACTGGAGCAAATGGGCTTGTCGCGCAACTGGATTGGCTACATGTTCCTGGCCGCGACGGTGCTGTTGTACGCCGGCATTGGTGTCATGAGCCGCACCAGCGACGCGGCCGAATACTATGTGGCCGGGCGACGTGTGCCTGCCATGTACAACGGCATGGCCACCGGAGCCGACTGGATGTCAGCCGCGTCCTTCATCGGCATGGCCGGTACGCTCTACCTGACCGGTTTTGGCGGCCTGGCCTTCATCACCGGCTGGACCGGTGGCTATTGCCTGGTGGCGCTGTTCCTGGCGCCTTACTTGCGCAAGTTCGGGCAATTCACCATCCCCGACTTCCTGGGTGCCCGATTCGAAGGCAACCTGCCACGCATCATTGGCATTTTTGGCGCTATTCTGTGTTCCTTCACCTACGTGGTGGCACAGGTCTATGGGGTCGGCCTGATTACCACGCGCCTGACCGGGCTGGCGTTTGAGGTCGGCATTTTTGCCGGCCTGGCCGGCATTTTGGTCTGCTCGTTCCTGGGCGGCATGCGCGCTGTCACCTGGACCCAGGTGGCGCAATATGTGATTCTGATCATTGCCTATTTGCTGCCGGTGGTCTGGCTGTCGGTCAAACATACCGGCGTGCCGATTCCGCAGGCGGTGTACGGCTACACGTTGCAGAAAGTCACCGCCAAGGAAGAGCAGTTGCTGAAGGATCCGAAAGAACTTGAAGTGCGTGGCATCTTCAAGGCGCGTGCCGACGCGGCGGACCTGAAGCTGAAGGATGTGCCGGCTGCCATGGCAGCGGACAAAGCGGCGGCGCAGACCAAGGTGGACGACCTGAAGGCCAAGAACGCCGCCGCGACCGACATCAAAGCGGCTGAGGCAGCGCTGGCAGCCCTACCGAAGGACGAGGTTGCGGCCAAGGCGGCCTACACAAAAGCCAAAGCAGGCGCTACGGCGCGTTCTGCACCGCCAATCCGGCACGCCACCCCCTTCCCGGGCAAGGATGAAGCGGCCAGCAATATTGCGCGCAAGAACTTCCTGGCGCTGGTGTTCTGCCTGATGATTGGCACGGCCGCGTTGCCCCACATCCTGATGCGTTACTACACCACGCCCTCAGTAAAGGAGGCGCGCGAATCGGTCAGCTGGTCGCTGTTCTTCATCTTCTTGCTGTACTTCACGGCGCCGGCGCTGGCGGTATTGGCCAAGTTTGAGGTCTATACCATTCTGGTCGGCACGCCGTTTGACCAGTTGCCGGCCTGGATCGCGCGCTGGACCGCAGTCGACAGCACTCTGCTGTCGGTAACGGACGTCAACAAGGACGGCATTCTGCAATTGTCCGAGTTGGTGATCGGCGGCGACATCATTGTGCTGGCGACGCCTGAAATTGGCGGCTTGCCGTATGTGGTGTCGGGCATGGTGGCGGCTGGTGGTCTGGCGGCAGCCCTTTCTACCGCTGACGGCTTGCTGCTGACGATTGCCAACGCCTTGTCGCACGACCTGTATTACAAGATACTCGACCCGAACGCATCGACCGCTCGCCGGGTCATGGTGTCCAAAATGCTGTTGGTGGTTGTGGCTTTGTGCGCGGCTTATGTGGCGTCGCAGAAACCGGCCGACATTTTGTTCTTGGTGTCGGCAGCGTTCTCGTTTGCAGCGGCCACCTTCTTCCCGGCGCTCACACTGGGTATTTTCTGGAAGCGTGCCAACAAGTGGGGCGCCTCGCTGGGCATGATCGCCGGGCTGGGCACCACCTTCTACTACATGATGACGACCCAACCCTGGCTCTATCAACTCACCCACGGCGGGGTGGCTTTGACGCCTGATGTGCTAAAAGCCAACATCTGGTGGGACATTGCCCCGATCTCGGCCGGGTTGTTTGGTGTGCCACTGGGTTTTGCAGTGATCATTATTGTGTCACTGCTGACCAAGGCGCCAGGCAAGGACATTCAGGATTTGGTAGAGCATGTGCGCTACCCGAGTCTGGATGGTAGAGTCAGTGTCGGCAGTGCTGCACATTGAGCATTGAGTTGAAAACTTCAAGGACCCCGCTTCGGCGGGGTTTTTTTTGAGCAGGGTTGACCGGGAAACCCGTAGAATCTTCTGCCCCAACAGTCAACAGACCCACTATGTCCCAGGGAATCATCCGGATTCGCGGTGCCCGCCAGCACAACCTCAAAAATCTTGACCTTGATATCCGCACCGGCGAATTGACGGTGGTTACGGGTGTCAGCGGTTCGGGCAAGTCGAGTCTGGTCTTCGACACGCTGTACGCCGAAGGCCAGCGGCGTTATGTGGAAACTTTTTCCGCTTACGCGCGCCAATTTCTGGATCGTATGGACAAGCCTGCCGTCGACAAGGTGGAAGGCGTGCCGCCGGCGATTGCAATCGACCAGACCAATACGGTGCGCTCGTCGCGCTCGACGGTCGGCACCATGACCGAGCTGAACGACCACCTGAAGCTGTTGTTCGCGCGCGCTGGCCAGTTGTTCGACCGCGAGACGGCGCGGCCGGTGCAACATGATTCGACCGAGAGCATTTACGCGCAGTTGGTGGAGCGGGTTGGCGCGCAGGACAGTCGCCTTGCCGTAACTTTCCCGGTCGAATTGCCGGCGAATACCTCGCAGGAAGAAATCGAACAGTGGCTGTCCGTCAGTGGCTTCACCAAAGTGCAGGCCGAGCGCGAAATCGATTTGGGGTCGGATCCCGATTTGGACCGCAAAGCAGCCAGTTCCCGGAAAACTGCTTCCAAATCGGGCTCTGACCCCAAATCAGCGCGTACCCACGTCTTGTCGAAACGCAAGGTACTCGATGTCGTGGCCGATCGCTTTCGTCTCGCCACGACCGAGCGCGCGCGCGTGCTGGAAGCAATTGAAGTAGCGCTCAAACACGGTAGCGGACGCATGACGGTCTATGTGGACGACAGCACGCTCTGGAAATTCTCAACCGGCCTGCATTGCCCGGACAGCGATCTGCGTTACACCGATCCCATTGCTTCCATGTTTTCTTTCAATTCGGCAGTCGGCGCCTGTGAATCCTGTCGCGGCTTTGGCCGTGTCATCGGGGTTGACTACGGGTTGGTCATTCCGAATCAGAAGCTGACCTTGCGTGCCGGCGCCGTCAAACCGATGCAGACCCCGGCCTGGAAGGAATGCCAGGATGATTTGATGCGTCACGCCGAAGCGGCGGGTATTCCGCGCGATACCCCTTGGTACAAGCTGACGCCAGAGCATCAATACTGGGTCATCAACGGTTCGCCAGACTGGAATGGCAAATGGAACCAGCACTGGTTTGGCATCAAA
>JBBQZA010000034.1:0-19546 GCA_038208175.1 Burkholderiales bacterium | reverse complement strand
GGCAACTCGTGCCAGACTTGTTCCGGCGTGGCGCTGGACTGCAGGATGAAGGTGCCGCCGGACGCCAGACCGAGCAGCGGATTGGAGTGGCTGAAGACACGGTGATCGGGCGAGATGACGACCTCAACGTCTTCCAGTTCGGCATTGGTGATCTTGATCGGCTCCGGGCTCAGTGTGATGTAGTAGTTGGTCGGTGCACCGCTCTTTTCGGAGCCGTATTTCGGTGCCGACTTGGAGTGCATTTCGAGCGCGCCGGCCAGGATGTCGGTCAGCAGCTTGCCGGATGCGATGGTGCCGTAGCCGCCCACCGAGTGGAAACGCACGCGGAATGCCGAGGGCGGCAGCAAGCGCGGGTTGTCTCCGGTCTCCAGCGCCATCATTTCGGTTTCCGGATAGGCTTCTTTCAAACGCTTTTGCATTTCAGCCACCCGTGGCGTCGGGTTCTTGGAGAAGAACTGGGAGCCGAGGTAGATCAGCGGCGCGCCCTGGTCGTCGTCCATGTTCTTGAAGGCAGCGATCAGGTGGCGCGGTTGCAGGTCATGGCCGCCCAGACCGAAGATAGCGGTCGTGAGCTTCGGCATGGTCTTGATCGCCGGGATGTCGGGATGGCGCAACTGATCGGCGTTCTCAAGCGCCTTGAACAGAGCCTGGGTCACCAGAGCGGTGAGTGCGGTCTGATCGGAGCGTTCCAGCACCGTCACCGCCTTCTTGCCCTTGAGCGCAGCCACCAGTTCGGCTTCCGGGAAAGGTTGCAGCAGTTTGATCGAGATCAAGCCGACTTTCTGGCCTTTGCTGCGCAGGTGGGTGACCACCGCTTCGACGTCGTCGGTGACCGAGCCCAGACCGACCATGACGGTCTTCGCGTCCTCGCACATGAAGCTATGCAACGGCTGATACTTGCGTCCGGTCAATGCCGAGTACTCGTCCATGGCCTGGCGCACCAGCGCCGGAACCGCAGCGACAAAGTGGGTGCGGTGATCGGCCGCGCCGGCCTGGAAGTCGGGCTGATTCTGCACCGCGCCGGTGAGCCCCGGGTTGTTGACGTCGACTTGCGCCGGCACCAGCTGGCGTGTCCCCTTTTCGAAGGAATTGATCCACTGGCGTCGCCATTGACCCTGCACTTCTTCGGGCAACCAATCCAGCGTCTTGGCCACCAGTGCGCCGGCATTGTCTTTTTCAACCTTGGCGGCGTTGCTGTCCAGATACTTCTCAAGAGCAGCGAGCTGAGCTTCGGTGATGTCGGCTTTATGGCGCGACAGGTACTGCTTGAGTTGAAATACACGCCCCTTGGAGCCGAACAACATTTCTTGCGCCAGGGTCGGCGCCTTGATACGGCCGGCCGGGTCGCCCAGAAACTCGGCCAGCAACTCGGGCTCGGGCAGCAAGGCCTCGCACATCATGTGGCTGGTGGCAAATCCGTCCATCGCGTTGGCCACCGGAATCAGCGACAGCGAAGAAGCACGGTAGGAGATCGCCGCCAGATCGGCCGCTTCCTGCGGGTTGGAGCCAAACAGAATGGTGTAGCCGGCCGACAGCAGGGCATAGACGTCGTCGTGACCGGCCATGACATTGAGTGAATGCTTGGAAACGACACGTGCCGCCACCTGCAGTACAAAGCCACCCACTTTCTTGCCGACCGTCACATAGTGCGATTCCAGCGCGTACAGGATGCCCTGGCTGGACGAGGCGTTGGAGATGAACTGGCCACCGGTCAGCGTTGCGCCGAGGGCTCCGCTTTGCGCCGAGTGTTCACCCTCAGGTTCGAAAAAGAACGGGTGCTTACCCCAGACATTGAGGCCCCCTTCAGCGCGGAAAGCTTCATAAATTTCAGCGATCTCGGTGGACGGGGTAATCGGATAACCGATGACGCCGCCGCAAACATGGTTCATGACATGAGCCACTGCGCCATTGCCGTGAATGACGCTGGGAATGCCTGGGTATTTCGCTGCTCTGACTTTCATGATGATCCATTCATTAATTTCATATCGTAGAACGATATCCCATAATAAAAACTTGGTTCTGACGGAGATCAATATTTATGAAATCAGCAGACAGGGTATGCACCAAGGAACGAGCGCACCGTTTCCAGGGTTCACCTGCCGAATATCTCACTCAAGCCGCATGGCCAGTACTTTGTCGATGCGCTTGCCATCCAGATCAAGCACCTCGAAGATCCAGCCGGCGCAGGCAATGCGCTCAGCGACCGCTGGCAGATGGCCCGAAACCGACATCAGCAAACCGGCCACGGTGTTGTAGCGCCCTCGATCTTCCTCAGGCAGATCGTCGAGATCAAGCCGCACTTTGAGTTCGCCGACCGGCATCTGGCCGTCCAGCAGCCAGCTGCCATCCCCACGCTGGGTCGCCCAGGCTTCGACCTGCGTGCCTGGTTGCAACTCGCCCGTAATGGCTTCCAGCAGATCCCGGGGTGTCAACGTGCCCTGCACCACACCATACTCATCCACAACAAAGACAAAACGCCCGGCCTTGGCGCGAAACTGTTCCAGCAATTCCATGCCACTCAGGGTCTCGGGAACAAAAGTAGCAGCGCTGGCGTGCGACTCGATGCTGCCAGGTGTCTGTGCGCCGAGTTGCAACAGCCGGGCCACGCTGATGATACCGACCACGTCATCCAGCGAGCCCCGGCACACCGGGTACCATGAATGCGCAGCCAGTTGGCCGCTGCTACCCATCAGATTCAAACTCTCAGCCAGGCTATTACCGGCGTCAAGCCATTGCACGTCGGAGCGCGGCACCATCAGCGACATCAAGGGCCGATCGTCGAGCTGGAATACGTTCTGCACCATCTGGTGCTCATGCTGCTCGATCACCCCTGCATTCACACCTTCTTCAAGACTGGCGCTGATTTCTGCTTCAGTGACCAGACGCGTCCGGCTGGTGTCTATGCCCAGCAACTTCAACACCAGCGCGGTGGTTCCGGAAAGCAATTTCACGAACGGTTTGGCCGCCGTTGCCAGCCACAGCATGGGACGCGACACCCAGCGCGCCACCGGCTCAGGGTACAACTGACCAATGCGCTTGGGTACCAGTTCACCAAAAATAATGGTGGTGAAAGTGATCAGCGTCACCACCATGGCGGTAGCCGAAACAGCCGCCACTTTTTGGGAAACGCCGAAACCGTGCAACCAGATCGAGACTCCTTCACTGAAAGCCGCTTCGCCGACAATGCCATTGAGCACCCCGATCGACGTGATGCCGACTTGCAGTGTGGACAAAAACTGATTCGGATTGCCCAGCAGGGTCAGCGCCGCTTGCGCCCCTTTGTCTCCCTCTTCAGCCATGGCGTTCAGCCTAGCTTTGCGGCTTGCCGCCAATGCCAGCTCGGACATGGCAAAAACACCGTTCAGCAAGGTCAGGAAAACAATTAGCAGCAATTCCATGAATCAGCAGCGAGAATAAACACTATGGCACTCTACCTCATTGGCGACGTACAGGGTTGCAATAGCGCCTTGCAGCGGCTGTTGGACCAGATTTCATTCTCTGCCAGCCGCGACACCCTCTATCTGCTGGGCGATCTGGTCAATCGCGGCCCCGACTCGGCCGGTGTGCTGCGCCGTCTGATGGGCTATGGTCAGGCCGCACAGTGCCTGCTGGGCAACCACGACCTGCATTTGTTCGCCGTCGCCAGCGGTGCGCGAAAGCTGCATCGCAATGACACCCTGCGCGGCGTTCTGGAGGCGCCGGATCGCGAACCGATGCTGGAATGGTTGCGCTGGCAGCATATGGCAATGCTTGAAAACATCGCCGGACAAGAACTCTTGATGGTTCACGCCGGAGTACTTCCGGAGTGGAGCGCCAATAAAACAATCGATTTGGCCAGGGAAGTGGAAACCGTTCTGCGCGGCCCTGACCTGGGTGACTTTTTGCAGCAGATGTACGGCAATGAGCCTGACTTCTGGAGCGAGCAACTCACCGGCATGCCTCGCCTGCGCGTGATCGTCAACAGCCTCACGCGCTTGCGCTTTTGCGACGCCGACGGACGGATGGAATACAGCAGCAAGGAAGGCGCCGCGACAACACCGAAAGGCTATCTGCCGTGGTTTGACGTACCCGGCCGCCAGACAGCCAACGTCACCGTGGCTTTTGGGCACTGGTCAACGCTGGGCAGACTCGACCGCAGTGATGTGCTGCCGCTGGACTCCGGCTGCGTCTGGGGTGGTTGCCTGAGCGCGTTGCGCCTGAGTGCCAAAGTCAGGCCGGACAAGGCGCCGGCCCATGAGCTCATTCAGGTAAAGTGCGAACAAGCGCAGAAACCTGGCTGAGGGTCGGCCCTGCACTATTCGGATTTGAACAGTGCAGCCAGCCTGCGCTTGGGTTTGATGTTGGCCGATATGCTGCGCGGACCATGTGAACTGACCGCAGCATCCCGAGTCGGTGTGCTCTGCGCTGCCGGTGGCGCTTCATAAGGTTTGTCAAAAAACGGATCGTGGGAAGCGGGTGCAAAACGCGTGTGATCGCGACGCAGCGGACGCTCCGGCCGGGCAAATTGCCCTTCACGCGCCACATCACGCAAGGCGCCGCGCCGATGGCTGTCAGCGTGTGCATCGTCCGGTGCCACTTGCGCGTACATGCGACGACCGTCGTTGATGCGACCCTGCTTGCGAATGTCGGGCACGTCTTCGTCAAATTCGAGCGCCTCCAGCTCTATTTTTGTTTTGAGCAGCTTCTCGATATCCGCCACCAGACGGGCATCGCTCCTGGAGACAAAACTGACCGCCAGTCCGGCCAGCCCGGCACGTCCGGTGCGGCCAATGCGGTGCACGTAATCTTCAGCGTTGAAGGGGATGTCAAAGTTGAAAACAGCCGGCACATCCTTGATGTCCAGACCGCGCGCAGCGACGTCTGTGCAGACCAACAAATCAACCTCGCCCTTCTTGAAGGAATCGAGCGCCTTCAGGCGCTCGTCCTGACTTTTATCGCCGTGCAGCGCAGTAGTTTTCAGCCCTTCACGTTCAAGTGAGCGAGCCAGGCGGGCACAACCGAGCTTGCTGTTGACAAACACAAAGGCCTGTTTCAGGCTGTTCTGCTTCAAAATCTGGTGCAGGGCATGCCGTTTTTCCTCGTCAGGGACACTGTAAAAATGCTGCTCCACGGTCGACGCCGTGGTATTGGAACCGGCCACTTCAATCGTCACCGGGTTTTGCAGATAGCTACTCGCCAAGCGCTTTATTTCTGGTGAAAATGTTGCAGAAAACAGCAAAGTAGTTCGCTGCTTTGGCAGATAGCTCAGGATGCGTTGCAAATCAGGCAGAAAGCCAATATCGAGCATGCGATCAGCTTCGTCCAGCACCACATATTCGATCTGGTTCAGAACCGTATTCTTGGCCTCGATATGGTCCAGCAAGCGCCCTGGCGTGGCGACCAGAATTTCAACGCCCTTCTTCAGCTCGATGGTCTGGGGCTTCATGTCGATGCCGCCAAACACCACCGCACTGCGCAACAGCGTGTATTTGGCATAGTCCTTGATTGCCTGCGCCACCTGATCGGCCAACTCACGCGTCGGCAACAAGACCAGCGCACGGACTGGATGGCGCGCCGGCGAAGTCGAATTGCTCTCGTGCTTGAGCATGCGTTGCAGCAGGGGCAGGGAAAAAGCCGCTGTCTTGCCAGTGCCGGTTTGGGCCGCGCCCATGACATCACGGCCCTGCAATACCACGGGGATCGCCTGAGCCTGGATCGGGGTCATGGACTCGTAGCCCATTTCGGCAACAGCACGGGCCAAGGGCTCAGCCAGTTGCAGCTGGGCAAAGGCCATCGGCAAGGTTTCAGGGGTCAATTCGGGGGTCAAATCAGAAGTCAAATCGGTCATTCACAGCCAGTTTCGGGTGCTATCAACCCGATAGCTTGGTGCGCCTATGGACTAGGGGCAAACCCGTATTATCCACCAAACAGGCTCAGGCCTTGGGCAGCGTCACGCCACGCTGGCCCTGGTACTTGCCGCCGCGGTCCTTGTAGCTGGTCTCGCAGACCTCGTCGCTTTCGAAAAACAAGACCTGCGCACAGCCCTCGCCAGCATAAATCTTGGCCGGCAGCGGCGTCGTATTGCTGAACTCCAGCGTTACATAGCCTTCCCATTCCGGCTCAAACGGCGTGACATTGACGATGATGCCGCAGCGCGCGTAAGTACTTTTCCCGAGGCAGATGGTCAGCACATTGCGCGGTATCCGAAAATATTCCAGAGTGCGCGCCAGCGCAAAGCTGTTGGGCGGGATGATGCAGACGTCCTCATTGAAGTCGACGAAGCTCTTTTCATCAAAATTCTTCGGATCGACCACGGTGCTGTGGATATTGGTAAAGACCTTGAATTCCGGTGCGCAACGGATGTCGTAACCATAGCTGCTGGTGCCATAGCTGATGATTTTGTGGCCCTCGCGTTCACGAATCTGCCCCGGCTCAAAAGGCTCGATCATGCCGCTGCTCTCAGCCATGCGGCGAATCCATTTGTCACTTTTGATGCTCATCGGAACTCGACTCCTCAGGTTGGGTCTGATTGTAAGCAGGCCTCACAATTTTCCCCACTCACTCGAGTGGGGAAGAAATGGCCTGCGAAATCACTGTTCTCTCAACCAAGCGGTCATCCCCCAGCACAATCATGGCAAACAACAAGTCGTCCAGATTGTTGGCCTGCGCGGTCCGGCGCGCCAGCAAGGGCGTGGCTTGCGGGTTCAGCACGACAAAGTCGGCCTCGCAGCCCGGCAGCAGATTGCCCACTGACGGCGCACCATCCTGACCGGCCAAGCCCAAGGCGCAAGCAGCGCCGGCGGTGTGTTGCCACCACAAATGCTGCGGCGACAGTGACAGGCCCTGCTTGGTCTGTCCCTCGCGCGCTACGTAATAGGCTGCCAGCATGGTGTGAAACGGGCTGAAACTGGTGCCTGCGCCGACGTCGCTGGCCAGACCATATTGAAAACCGACGCGATTGGCCGCCGCATAGTCAAAAAAACCGCTGCCCAGGAACAGATTGCTGGTCGGGCAGACCGCTGCTACGGCCCCGCTGTCACGCAGCAGAGCGCGGTCGTCCTCATCCAGGTGAATGCAGTGCGCATAAACAGCCTTGCTGCGCAATAAACCGAAATCAGCGTAAGCGGCCAGGTAGCTGCGTGAGGCTGGAAATAAGGCGCGCGCCCAAGCAATTTCGTCCTTGTTCTCGGCCACGTGGGACTGAATCCACACGTCGGGATAGCGTGCCGCCAACTCAGCTGCTCCACGTAACTGTTCGTCGCTGCAACTGGGCGCAAAGCGCGGTGTGATGGCATAGCCAAGCCGATCCGTTCCGTGCCACTTTTGCAGCAAGGCCTCGGAGTCAAGCAGACTTTGTTCGGTGGCATTGCGTGAACCGTCGGGCGCTGCACAATTGAGTACACCCATCGGGGCATTGCGATCCATCAAACACAATCCGGTCATCAAGCGCATGCGCCGGCGCTGCGCCTCGGAAAACAGGGCCTCAACCGATGCAGTCCGACACGAGGCAAAGGTCAGCGACGTCGTGACTCCATTGCGCAGCAACTCGGTCAGAAAGAAATCGGCTGCCTGCGCACTGTATTCGCTGGACGAAAAACGCTCCTCTTCCGGGTATGTGTACTTCTCCAGCCAGGGCAACAGACCGTCGGCCGGCGCGCCCATGACGTTGACCTGGGTGTAATGGTTGTGCATATCGACAAAGCCGGGAGCAATGATGCGGCCCGGCAGATGCTCGATTGAAATACCCTCGAGGCGGTGTTGCAGTTCGCGGTATGGCCCCACCGCCTGCACCACCTGCCGGCCCTGCTCATCCGGTGCCACCAGCAGCAGACCATCTTCCTCAAGCAGAGCTGCGTGAGTCGGCGCGCGCGCGGGCGCAAAACTCAGAATGGCGGCGCGGTAGGCTTTCATGGAATGCAAGCTTAACCGCTCCGGTTCATCAGGGCAGCTTGCCGGCCACGCCTTGCACCAGCCAGTTCATCTTCAGAATCTGCTCATCGCTCAAGGTCTGGCCTTTGGCAATCACTTCCCTGCCCTGGTTGTCGAATACGGCTTGCCCGGCATGAAAGGGATGAAGTTTGCCGGAGGCAATGTCCCGTTGTCGCGCCAACACTTCGTCCCGTACCGCATTAGGAACCTTGCTGCCAAAGCCATCGACCCGGATCATTCCGTCTTTTACGCCACCCCAAACGTCGCCGCTTTTCCATCGACCATCCAGCAGCGCCTGCGCGCGCTGCGTGTAGTACTTGCCCCACTGATGGATAACCGCCACGATCTGCGCATCCGGTGCGACCTTTCGCATGTCCGAGTGATAGGCCACGGCCAGCTTGCCGCGCTCTTGCGCCGCCGCCATGACGGCCGAAGAAGCGGTATGAAAAGCAATCACATCCGCGTTCTGATTGAACAGCGTCATGGCGGCGTCGCGCTCGCGTGTCGGGTCAAACCAGGTGTTGATCCATACCACTTTCACTTCAGCCTTCGGGTTGACCGCGCGCATGCCCAATGCAAAGGCATTGATGCCCTGCAGCACTTCGGGTATCGGAAAGCCCGCCACATAGCCTGCCACATTGGTTTTGCTCATGCGACCAGCGGCGATGCCAGCGAGATAACGCCCCTCGTAATAACGTGCATTGGCGACCGCCACATTGGATGCGGTTTTGTAGCCGGTAATGGATTCGAATTTGACATCCGGAAATTCCTGCGCCACCTTCAGCGTGGCCTCCATGTAGCCGAAGCTGGGGGTGAAAATGAGCTGGTGACCGGTCGCTGCCAGCTCGCGGATCACGCGTTCGCCGTCGGGTCCCTCCGCCACACTCTCAACATAGGTGGTTTTCACCCTGGCACCCAGGGACGCCTCTACCGCCTTGCGCCCCAGATCGTGTTGGTGCACCCAGCCCGCGTCGGTCAATGGCGCAACGTAGACAAAACCAATTTTCAAGGGTTCTCTGGCGGCAGGCGCCGGCGCGTCGGTCATGGATAAAGCGGGGAAAATTAAACAGGCGACCGCCAGCGCGGCTGCGAGGTTTTTGAACATGGTGGTCCTCTACATGGCTCCGAACACTGAAAGAAAACCCGCCGGAGCAACGGATCATTGGCCTGAATTTTAACGGCACAGCCGGGCCCGCCAGCTAGACTGCCGACGGACGTGTGACGCAGCGGGCCGCCGCCAGGTTCACGGTAAGATAGTTTGCACACCTCTACATTTAAGGATCACAAGCATGGCGAACATCGCATTTCTCGGCACCGGACTCCTCGGCAGTGCCTTCGCGGAGGCGGCCGCAGGGCGCGGTGACACGGTCACGGCGTGGAATCGTTCAGCGGAAAAACTTCAGGGCCTGACCCAGTTCGGCATCAGGTCGGCTGCAACGCCAGCCGACGCGGTACGAGGTGCAGACCGGGTGCATCTGGTCCTCAAGGACGACGCCGTGGTCGAAGAAGTCATTGCGGCCGCTCGTTCCGGACTGGGTCCCACGACGATCCTGATCGATCACACCACGACCTTGCCGACATTGACGGCGGCAAGGGCCGAACGGCTGCAGACCCAGGGGTTGAAATATCTGCACTGCCCGGTCTTCATGGGGCCTCCCGCTGCGCGAAATGCGCAAGGTTCGATGATGGTTGCGGGGTCGAAGGCACTATTCGACAGCGTCAAGGCCGACCTGGCTCGCATGACAGGGCGTCTGGAGTACCTGGGCGAGCGCAACGATCTTGCAGCGGCAAACAAATTGTTCGGCAACGCCATGATCATCGGCATTTCAGCCGTGCTCGCCGACATTCTCACCATGGCCCAGGCCAGCGAGGTAGAGCCTGGCGATGCCATCAGGTTGCTGGGTTTGATTGATCTGAACGCCATCGTGGCCGGACGCGGTACCAACATGGCAAAGGGCAACTTCACGCCGCCCAGTTTTGAACTGGACATGGCGCGTAAAGATGTGCGGCTGATGCTCGAGACGTCGGGCGACCGACCGATGGCAGCGCTGCCAGCCATAGCAGCACGGATGGATCAACTGATTGCGGCGGGTCATGGCGCCAAGGACGCCAGTGTGCTGGGTATCGACGCCGTAAGAGGAACTTAGAATTGATCGGAGCGCGCAAAAAACGTACATAATCTTCGCATTAATTCGTTAACGCTCAAGGCCAGTGCCCCTCAACTTCCAGAGTCTTCATGTTTTCTGAATACCGCGATCAAGTCAAACAGCTCAAGGCGACCGACGCCCATTTCCTGCAAATCTTTGAACAGCACGACGCGCTGGATCAGAAGATCAAACGCATGGAAGCCCACGTCGAGCCCGCTACCCACCTCGAAATCGAGCAGTTCAAAAAACAGAAGCTCGCACTCAAGGACGAGGTTTATGCTGTGCTGAGAAAATCCTTGCTCCACACCTAGCGGCTGCGTCCCGTGCTTGAACATGGCCCCTTGGCGCGCTCGCTGAACCAGGAGGGCGCCACCAACTTTCGTGACCTCGGAGGCTATGTCGGCTTAGCCGGGTGCCCCATACGCTGGCGCCGCATTTGCCCTGATCGACAACCTGCACGGCTCGGTCCATGGCTATATCGAATCAGCCCTTGGAGCGCGGCAATGCCCGGTTGACACTATCACCATGCGCGAAAAAACGGTACATAATCTTCGCATCCATTCGTTAACGCACAGGGCCAGTGCCCTTAACATCCAAACTTTTCATGTTTTCTGAATACCGCGATCAAGTCAAACAGCTCAAGGCGACCGACGCCCGTTTCCTGCAAATCTTTGAACAGCACGACGCACTGGATCAGAAGATCAAACGCATGGAAGCCCACGTCGAACCCGCTACCCACCTCGAAATCGAGCAGTTCAAGAAACAGAAGCTCGCACTCAAGGACGAGGTTTATGCTGTGTTGAGAAAATCCTTGCCCTACAAATAACCCTGAAAGCCAAAGTCTTCACTGATCGGAAGCGCCGGATAGTGAAACTGCATGGGGCCGTCCGGGCGTTCGTTTATATACTGGAACACCAGTGGATCGGTGCTCTGGCGCACCTGATCCACAGCGCCTTCGAACACGACCTTGCCTTGGTCCAGAACGACGACATGATCGGCAATTTCAAGGGTCAGTTTGAGTTCATGTGACACCAGAATGCTGGTCAGTCCCATCGAATCGTTGAGTTGACGAATCAGGTGCGCCGTGGTTCGCAGCGAAATCGGATCGAGGCCGGAAAAAGGTTCGTCGTACATTACCAGTTCCGGGTCCAGTGCAATGGCCCGGGCGATCGCAATGCGCTTGGCCATTCCACCCGAAACCTCGCTGGGCATCAGGTCACGCGCGTTGCGCAAGCCGACTGCATTGAGCTTCATCAGGACAATGTCGCGGATCAATGAATCTGGCAAATCGGTATGTTCGCGCAGCGGAAAAGCAACGTTCTCGAACACGCTCAAGTCAGCAAACAGCGCACTGAACTGAAACAGCATGCCCATGCGACGTCTGACCGCGTACAGTTGGCTCTGATCCATCGGGCTTATGTCCTGCCCGTCAAACAGCATGGCGCCAGACCAGGCGCGACTCTGCCCCCCGATCAGACGCAGTGTCGTCGTCTTGCCCCCGCCCATCGGCCCTATGAGAGCCGTGACCTTGCCCCGCGGCAGGCCCAGGGAAACGTCATTCAACACAGCGTGCTCGCCGTAGCCGAAGGTCAGCTTGCGCAATTCAACCAATGGCGGCTTGGTGCTGGTCACCGGGCGCCCTCAAACACGATCATGCCGCGCGCATTGCGGCCTTCGGCCAGATCCTCGAAAGCCTGTGGCGCTCCTTCAATCGGGTAGCGATGGGTGATGAGTTCCTGCAATTTAAGCCGACCCGAACGATAGAGTGACAACAGTCGTGGAAAGTCCTCGCGCGGACGGGCCGAGCCATAGTAGCTGCCGGTCAAGGTCTTTTCCTCAAAGGTCAGGCTTGCCGTGCGGATGCTGGTCATGTCCTTCAGTCCCGCCACACCAACCACCACGGCGGTGCCGCCCTTGCGCAGGGCGCCGTACGCCTGCGCGACTACGCTGCCGTTGCCGACGCATTCAAAGGCATAGTCAGCGCCGCCGCCCGTGAGTTTCTTCAGCGTTTTGATGAGGTTTTCATCGCTGCTGGCGTTGACGGTGTGGGTGGCGCCGAACAGGCGCGCCAGCTCCAGCTTGGAATCCACCCGGTCGACGGCGACGATCATCGCCGCACCCGCTATTGCGCAGCCCTGGATCGCGTTCAGCCCGACACCTCCGGCACCAAAAACAATGGTGATGTCGCCCGCTTTCACTTTGGCGGTGTTGACCACGGCACCGAAACCGGTCATGACACCACAACTGATCAGGGCGCAGCACTCCATCGACACGTCGGGGACCGACTTGACCACGTTGCCAACACTTAAAGTGGCATATTCGGCCATCACCCCGCAGCCGGAAAAAACACTCAGCGGATGGCCGGCCAGGTCGTGGGTACGCACGCTGCCGTCAGGCAATGTGGCGCCGGCCTTTGCGGCCTGGTCGCACAGTTGCGGGCGGCCCGTTGTGCAGTAACGGCAGCGGCCGCACATGCTGACGAACGAGCTGATCACCAGATCGCCCACCACAAATTCGGTAACGCCGTCACCCACTTCAACAATGGTGCCCGCCGCCTCATGGCCCAACACCACTGGCAGGGGGAAGGCAATGGTGCCATTGACGGCCGACAGGTCGCTGTGACAAACACCACAGGCTGCGACACGGATCGTCACTTCGTCGCGCCGGGGCGGGTCAACCAGAATCGATTCGACACTGACCGGTCCCCCTAGAGTTCGGGCGACGACTGCTTTGGCTGTACGTTTCATGCTGACTCCTTACATTTGTGATCGCGTGGCATTCACAGCCACAGGTTTGCGCGCGGCATCTGGATCGTTGTTTGCGGGCTGCCTTGATTGAAGAACGACGCCATCACGATGCTGAGAATGGAGATGAAGAGGCTCGCAAAGAATGCCGTCCAGAAACCCGACAGCTTGAAACCTTTGACCAACCGGGCTACCAGCAACAGCATCAAGGCATTGATCACCAGCACAAAAAGGCCGAACGTCAACAGGGTCAGCGGCAAGGTGAGAACGATCAGCAGCGGCTTGATGATCGCATTGGCAAAACCAAGCAGCAGCGCAGAGACAACCAGTGAAGATGCGTTGTCAAATTTCAGGCCACTGAAAATATGACTCGCGACCCAGAGTGACAGCGCCGTGATGCCCCAGTGCAAAAGAAATGGCGTCAGGTTGTCCAGCATGTCAAGGGCCTGGTTTGCCGGGTTGGTTCGAGCATCTAGTCTTCGCGCAATTCACGGCGCAGCGTCTTGCCGATATTGGTCTTGGGCAGCGGCTCACTGCGGAACTCGACGATGCGCGGCATTTTGTAGCCGGTCAGATGCAGCTTGCAGTGCGCAAGTACCGCAGCCTCTGTCAGCGCCGGGTCCTTGCGCACAATCACCACCTTTACCGCCTCCCCGGACCGTGCATCGGGCACGCCAATCGCAGCCGCCTCCTGCACTTCGGGGTGCATCGTCAGCACGTCCTCGATCTCGTTGGGGAAGACCTTGAATCCTGAGACCACGATCATGTCTTTCTTGCGATCGGTGAGACGAAAGCTGCCGCGCTCGTCCATTACGCCCATGTCGCCGGTACGAAGCCAGCCCTGTGGGGTAAACACCTTGGCGGTCTCTTCAGGCTGTTGCCAGTATCCCTGCATGACCTGCGGTCCGCGCAAGCCGATCTCGCCGACCTGGCCCGGCGCCAGCGGTTTGCCATCGTCGTCGAGGATCGCTGCCTCGGTGCTTGGGAGCGGTACACCAATCTGACCGCTCCACTCCTGAACCGTCACCGGGTTGGCGATGGCCACTGGAGCGCTCTCGGTAAGACCGTAGCCCTCCACCAGCGGCACGCCGGCGCGCTGCTTCCAGCGCTGCGCCACAACCTGCTGCACGGCCATGCCACCGGCTACCGCGAGTTTGAGATGACGCAAATCGACCTCGACAAAGCCCGGCGCGTCGAGCATGCTGCGAAATAGCGTGTTGACACCGATGATGGCCGTGAACGGCGTTTGCCTGAGCGCCTTCAGGAAAGCTGGCATGTCACGCGGGTTGGCCACCAGCACAGTCTGCGCACCCTTGCTGAAAAAGGACAAGGCCCCCGTCAGCGCAAACACATGATATAGCGGCAATGGAATGACCAGAGTCTCTTCGCCATCCTTGAGGTTGGGTGACATCCAGGCAGCCACCTGCAGCACATTGGCCACCATGTTGCCATGACTGAGCATGGCACCCTTGGCAACGCCGGTGGTGCCGCCGGTGTATTGAAGAAAGGCCAGATCGTCGTGCTTGAGCGCCACCTCGTCCAATGTCTCCAGGCGACCCACCTGCAGCACATGTCGTAGGTCAACGGCACCGGACAGCCGCCATGGCGGAACCAATTTCTTCACATGCTTGACCACCACGTTGGTCAGTAATCGCTTCAGCGCAGGCATCAGATCGCCGATCTGCGTGGTGATGACCGTGCGCACTGCAGTTGACGCTATCACCTGCGCCAACGTGTGCGCGAAATTCTCCAGCACGACGATGCCCTTGACGCCGGCATCCCTCAACTGGTGCTCCAGTTCGCGCGGCGTGTAAAGCGGATTGGTGTTGACCACCACCATGCCGGCGCGCAAGACGCCGAACAGCGCAACCGGGTACTGCAGCAGATTGGGCAGCATCAGCGCAACGCGGTCGCCGCGCTGCAGTCCACCAAGCTTCTGCAACCAGGCTGCAAAGGCGCGACTCGCCTGATCGAGCTGCCGAAACGTCATCACCGTTCCCATCGAGTTGTAGGCCGGCAAGTCCGCGAAGCGCTCACAGCTGGACGCGAGTACCTCCTTCAGTGAATCGAAGCGGTTGATGTCGATCTCGACCGGGACACCGTTCGGGTATTGGTCAAGCCAGGGCTTGTCCATGATTTCCTTGTTCCTCACAGCGAGTCCCGCAAGGCCCTGGCCAACTTCAAATCGAAAGTCAAAATGTGATCCCGTATCCATTTGCTGACGAAGGGATGCATGTAGTTGGAGCTGATAGGTTCGCCCTCATCAATGAAATTGTTCCCGGTAACTAAATCGTCACTCCAGGCAATCATGGTCATCTGATTAATTCCTTCTTTGTCTTCAATGCGCGCAAATGCGTCGCACAAAAACGAAATCCTCCGTCCGGCTGCGTATTATCTCTTTCCATTGAAGAAATTTCAGTCGCATCTGGGCCGCTGTGCATTGAACTTGTTCGCCAACGTGACCCCGAACGACTGGGCGGCTCGAGCGCAAGATTCTTGCGCATCCCGTTGCTCGGCAGCCTCCTTTTGAACATCTCGGGTCTCGAGACCCGTTGCCGACTGTTGATTGAAGAGATCGGTCGACTTGGCCCGCAGACTCTTGTTCGAGTCGGCTTGCGACTTCGCGGCGCAATACGCTTGGATCAATTCGCTCCTGCTCAAGTCCTTGAGCTGCGCGCGATCGACTTTCTCGCAGGGTCTGCCGGCACCTGCATAGGCCAGCTCTGAGCACAGCAATGCAAATCCAGCCGAGAGCATCACCGAAAACGAAACACGGTTTAGCTTCAAATGTCATCCGCCTTTGATTGAATCGTTCAATGTAGCAGACCCAACAACGACAATGTGGCGAGCCAGCCTGATTTCCTGGGCATCATCTCATTCAGGAAAGCCCGCTGGTCTTGTCAAGCTCGATCGAACGATCCAGCGTTTCCAGCAGCGCCTTTCTGACCTTGAGCTTGGTTGCAGCGTGCGCCGCCAGATTGATTGCTTTCAATTGCTGCGCCATCGCCATGGCCGCAGTCATGAGTTCTTCTGCCGGGACCACCGCATCGAGAAAACCCGCCTCCTTGGCACTTTGCGGGTTAAACATTTCGGCGTTGATCACCGCGCGCTGGAAGGCCGATTTGCGCAAGCGGTCACGCGCCAGTTCGATGCCAACGTGATGCATCGTCATGCCGATCCTGACTTCATTGAGTCCAATCGTGAAAGATCCCTCGACACCGATCCGGTAATCGGCAGACAGCAGGATGAAGGCACCTTTGGCCACTGCGTGGCCGGAGCAGGCGACAATGACCGGATAAGGGTGCGACAGCATGCGCCGCGCCAACTCGCTACCGAGTGTCACCAGCGCGATCGCATTTTGCGGTGAGGACAGCATGACCTTGAGCTCGTAGCCACCCGAGAGAATACCGGCTTGCCCGGTGATGATGACTAGCGCCTTGTCCTGCACGGCACGATCCAGCGCAGCATGGAAGCTGGCGATGACATCCGGAGAAATGGCATTGGCCTTGCCGTTGCAGAGCGTCAGCGTGGCAACGCCCTGATCGAGTTGGTAAGTCACGAGTTCAGACACAATTTAATCCTCCATGAACCAAACAAAAAGCAGAAAGGAAAATCCAAGGGACTTCATGGCACAGCGATCAGACCGGTTCCCGGTACTGCTCTTCCAGCAACCTGGCCTGCGCCGCCGCCAGCCGCGCGATCGGCACGCGCGGGCCGGAGCAGGACACGTAGTTGAGCTTGATGTAATGGCAAAAATGGATCGAACCGGGATGCCCGCCATGTTCGCCGCAGATGCCAACCTTCAGATCCGGGTTGGTCTCGCGGCCCGCCTTCACCGCCATCTTCATCAGTTGACCAACGCCCTTGATGTCCAGCACTTCGAACGGGTTGTCTTCCAGAATGCCGGTCTCGTTGTAGAAAGGCAGGAACTTGTTTTCCGCGTCCTCGCGGCTGAAGGAGAAAGTGGCTTGGCTCAAATCGTTGGTGCCAAAGGAGAAGAACTCGGCGATTTCAGCCATGCGGCCGGCGCGCATGCAGGCACGCACCACTTCCAGCATGGAGCCAAACTTGTACTTCACATCGATGCCATGCGTCGCCTTCACTTCCTTGTGAATGCGCTGCACGTAGCTGCGAATGCGCTTGAGCTCTTCCACCGTGGCGACCTGTGGCACCATGATCTCGGGATAGATTTCGATGCCCTGCGTGGCACACAGCGCGGCGGCTTCCATGATGGCGCGGATCTGCATCGAATAGATCTCGGGGTAGGTGATACCGAGGCGCACACCGCGATGGCCCAGCATCGGGTTGACCTCGGCCAGGGCACGCACTTTCTTCAGGACTTTTTCCTTTTTGCCGATCACATCTTCCTCCAGGTGCGAATCCTTGAAGGTGTCCAGACCGCGCATCAGTTTGTTCAGGCCGTCGGCATATTGCTGGTACAGCTTGGGACTGAGCAGCTTGAGCGTGTCGGGCATTTCCTCCAGCCCCTTGATGGTGTCGCGCAACTGGTGCAAGTGGGCGATCTCCAACTCCAGTTGCGCCGCGGTCGGCAAGAATTCATGCATCGGCGGATCGAGCAGACGCACCGTTACCGGCAACCCCTTCATGGCCTTGAAAATGCCCTTGAAGTCGGCACGCTGAATTGGCAACAGGCGGTCCAGCGCCGCACGGCGCTCTTCCGGCGTTTCAGCCAGAATCATTTCCTGAACGATCGGCAGGCGATCGGTGCTGTTGAACATGCGCTCGGTACGACACAGGCCGATTCCCATTGCGCCAAAGTCGCGCGCGCGATGGGCATCTTCCGGCGTGTCCGCATTCGCCATCACCTTGAGCCGCGCCACCTGATCGGCCCAACTGAGCAACAGGTTCATCTCGCTTGAGATCTCGGCTTCGACCGTCGGCACTTCACCGGCATAGACATGGCCGGTACTGCCGTCAATGGTGATGACATCGCCTTCCTGCAAAGTGGTTTCACCAATCTGGGCGCTGCGCAAATGGTCGTTGATGACAATCTGCTCGCAACCCGAGACACAGGGTTTGCCCATGCCGCGTGCCACCACCGCCGCGTGCGAGGTCTTGCCGCCACGGCTGGTCAGAATACCCTGGGCCTGGAAGAAGCCGTGTATGTCTTCCGGCTTGGTTTCCTCGCGCACCAGAATGATTTTTTCGCCAGCACGGCCACGCAACTCGGCCGAGTCGGCATCGAACACGATCTTGCCGGAAGCGGCACCGGGTGAGGCCGACAGCCCTCGCGCCAGCGATTTACCGCGAAAATTGGGGGCCAGCTGCGGCACCAGCAATTGCTCCAGCATCGCCGGATCGACGCGCAGCAGGGCCCGATCCTTGGTGATCAGCCCCTCATGAAACATCTCTACCGAGCTGCGCACCATGCCGCGGGCGTTCATTTTTCCGTTGCGCGTCTGTAGGCAATAGAGCACCCCTTTTTCAATCGTGAATTCGAAGTCCTGCACCTCGTGGTAATGCGACTCCAGCCGGTTGCGCAGTGTCATCAGTTGCCGGTAAATCTCGGGCATCTCCTGTTCCATTTCGGCAATCGCTTTCGGCGTGCGTATGCCCGCCACCACATCTTCCCCCTGCGCGTTCACCAGGTACTCGCCGTAGATCACGTTCTCGCCCGTGCCGGGGTTACGGGTAAAACCGACGCCGGTGCCAGAGTCATTGCCCATGTTGCCAAAAACCATGGTGCAGACATTCACGGCCGTGCCGCTGGCCTGTTCTTTGGTGATCTTGAACTGCTTGCGATAGTCGACGGCCCGCTTGCCCATCCAGGACCGAAACACGGCGCCAACCGAAATCTCCAGTTGCTCGAAAGGGTCCTGCGGAAACGCCTTGCCGGTGTGCTGTTTGATGATCGCCAGAAAATCGGTCGCCAACTCCTGCAGATGCTCGGCGCTCAGGTCCACGTCCTGGGCGGCGCCGTATTTGCGCTTGATGGCGGCCATAGTTTCGTCAAAGTGTTCATCGCCGATGTTGAGCGCAATCTTGCCAAAGAGCTGGATGAAGCGGCGATAGGCGTCGTAGGCAAAACGCACGTTGCCGGTCTGCGCAATCAGGCCTTGGAGAGAGGACTCGTTCAGACCCAGGTTCAGAATGGTGTCCATCATGCCTGGCATCGACATCGCGGAGCCGGAGCGCACCGAAACCAGCAGCGGCTTCGTGCCGTCGCCGAAACCTTTGCCGGTCTTCTTTTCCAGTGCCGCCATATAGGACTTGATTTCTTCCATCAGACCCTCCGGCAAGCGGTTATTTTCCAGGTACGCACTGCAGGCCTCGGTGGTCACGGTAAAACCAGGTGGCACGTTCAGTCCGATCTGCGTCATCTCGCACAGATTGGCGCCCTTGCCACCGAGCAGGAGCCGGTTCTTGCCATCGCCTTCTTCAAATTCGAAAACGTATTTGATGCTGTTTGCCATGATGCTTCCTTATAAAAAATTCTTTTGCCGCGTCGGTTTGGCTTGTATTAATTATCCTGCCAACCATTCATGCCGCTGCCGCAGGGCTCCAAATCCTGAAAAACCGTTTTTCCCCACTCCCTTTTTTCCCCCACTCACTCCCCCCGCCCCGCAGCCCCCCCCCCCCGGGGGCGGGGGGGGGGGGGGGGGGGGGGGGGGGGGGGGGGGGGGGGGGGGGGGCGCGGGGGGGGGGGGGGGCCGGGGGGGGGGGGGGGGCGCGCGGGGGGCGGGCGGCGAGCCCGGGCGGGGGCGGGGCGGGGCGCCCGGACGGCCC
>JBBQZA010000033.1:0-19551 GCA_038208175.1 Burkholderiales bacterium | reverse complement strand
GTCATGTCAACCAGGAAGATCGCCACACTGGCGGTGTCGAGAACCTGTTTGAGCAAGATTTCGCGCGCCGCCAGGTCCTTGTTCGCCTGGTTCAGCGACTGTTCTGCCAAATTGCGCTCCAGTGTGGTGGCGACATGGCTTGACACAAACTGCAGCAGTTCCTTGTCCGGTTCAGTGTAGCGGACCAGTCCTGAATAACTTTGAACCGCCAGCACGCCGATGGTCCGTTCCTGGGTCTTGAGCGGAACACCCAACCAGGCGTGGCATTGGGAGCCTACATAGCTGCCTTTCCCGTCATTGGCCGGCGCCAGAAGCTCCGGGGTCAGCAGCAAGGCCTCGCCTGAGCGGAATACTTTTTCGGTGAGCCCCGTCCCGTTGAGCTTTCTGGGTTGCGGCTTTGCATCATGTTCATCGACGAAATAAGGAAAGCTGAGTTCTTTGCTGCTCTCATCGTAGAGCGCGACGTAGAAGTTGTTTGCCGGTATCAGGCCACTGACAATTTGGTGGATGTGCTTTAGCAGACTCAGCAAGTCGCCCGCAGAGTGCGATGCTTCCGAAATTTCAAACAGGGCCTTATGCAGCTTTTGCTCTTTCCTGCGCTCAGTGACGGTGTGAATGGTTTCCGCCGGAAATGGCAGAAACCATGGTTTCGCTAAAGCTTGGTTGGTAAACACAAAGGCGCCGTTCGCTCAAAGGACAGAATATTGGATAAGGCTACGGATGTTTAACGGCACGCGCAAAGAAAACTTGAGGGGGTTCAGAAAAAAATTGTGCAAACCCCCGATTTGGGACTGCCGGAACCCTGAACATGACCCTGCCGGACCAGTTCTGGCCTTGCCCAGAGGAACAATAACCCTCATTAAAGCTTTTGTACAAACCTGCCGATAACTTGACTAGGAAGAGCTGTATGAATACCTTTTACACAACAAGCATGAGCAACGCCGAAATCGGCGAAACGCTGAGTCACTTGCGGCGGCTCGGAGTAGGCTGGGGGTTCTGCGCGCGCAGACTGTGGCGCATACGTCTCGCCAGATTCTTCACATTCGCTAGAGGGCCTTATTAAAGCTTTTGTTCAAACCTGCCGATAACTTGACCAGCGAGAATATGCAATTCTTCAGCGTAAGCAGGTGAAAGACCTTCCAATGCGTGAGGTAGCCTCCTTGAGTCAACTTAGAGCGATTCACGAACATAAGCCTCAAACTGATCTGCCGGAACTGGCTTGGAGAAGTAATAGCCCTGCACCTCGTCGCAACCATGCAAACGCAAAAACGCAAGTTGTTCGGCCGTCTCCACGCCCTCAGCAATGGTGTGCAGTCCCAGGCTGCTGGCCATGCTGATGATGGCGGTGACAATTGCTTTATCCTCCGGGCTTGAGCCAAGGTTTCGTATGAACGACTGGTCGATCTTCAGCTTGTAAACCTTGAATCGCTTCAGATAGCTGAGTGACGAGTAACCTGTCCCGAAGTCGTCAATACTCATGCGAACGTCCCGCTCGTGCAACATTTCCATCACGGCCACGGCGGTCTGCGGGTTATCCATCGCCACCGCCTCGGTCAACTCCAACTCCAGGCACTGTGCGCTTAGCCCCGTCTCTTTGAGAGAGTCAGACACCATGTTGAAGAAATTGACATGCTGGAACTGAACCGCCGATACATTGACGGAGACGACCATCGACGGCAAGCCGATATCGAGCCACCTCCGGGCTTGCGCAGTTGCGGTTTTCAACACCCATTCTCCAATCAGAATAATGAGGCCAGTCTCTTCTGCGATCGGTATGAAAGTGGCTGGTGAGATGGCTCCCAACTTTGGATGGTTCCAGCGCAACAAGGCTTCAGCACCGATGACGCGGCCATCCTTCATGGCTATTTGCGGTTGGTAATGCAACTGTAATTCGTGACGCGCCAATGCATGACGCAGTTCACCAGCCAAAAGCATGTTCTTGGCAGCCTTGGTCTGCATGGCCTGAGCAAAGAACCGGAACCCATTGCGGCCTTCTTTCTTCACCCGGTACATCGCCGATTCGGCATTTCTCGACAATGTTTCCATATTTGTCCCGTCGTTGGGGTACAGAGCGATGCCGATGGACGCGGTCACAGTTAATTCATGTTGATCAATTTGGTAAGGGGCTGATACCTGTTCGACCAATTTTGTTGCCAGACTGGCGGCGTCGGGTACATCTGTTTCAGGAATGACAAAGATGAATTCATCGCCGCCTTGGCGTGAGACAGTGTCTTCTTCACGAATCACTTGCCGCAGGCGTTTGGCGACCTCGACCAACAGCCAATCTCCAATCGAGTGGCCCAGTGTCTCATTGATGTATTTGAAGTGGTCGATGTCCAGAAACAATAAAGCCAGCTTCTTGCCACTGCGCTGGGCCAGGCTCAAAGCGAATTTGAAATGGTCATCCAGTGTGGCTCGGTTGGGCAAGCCGGTAAGCTGGTCAAAGTGGGCGAGTTGCTCGATGCGTTCTTCGGCTTGCTTGCGCTCGCTGATATCCTGAATCGCTCCAATCATTGAAACGATATTTCCTTCGGGGCCAAATTCGAGTTCCCCAAATCCTTTAACCCATCTGGTCTCGCCATCCGACTTGCGGACGATTCTGTATTCCTTGTTGAACGGTTTTCGCTTACCCAGGACTTCTTCGCTTAAGTATTGACCCACCATCTGGGCGTCCTGCGGATGTATGAGGTCTTGCCACACCTGAAAGTCCCTCATGTGGTCCTTGTCAATGCCAAAAATCTCGTCGAGCGCGTCTGATGATTTCCAATTGCCCGAGATGACATCCAATTTGTAAGAACCAATGGCAGCGATTCGCTGGCTCTCCTTCAAAAAGAATTCGCTCTCTTTGAGCACTTCCTGACGTTGGTTCAAGACTCCGAGCAGACCATTGAAGCCGCCAATAAGGTCGCCGATTTCGTCTTCGCGAGTGACTGGCAGCGGGTGACTTGTATCAGTCAGACTGACAAGAGCATTGAGCGTGGTAAATATCGGTGCAAGCTGGCGTTTGAGAATCCACCAGGTCAATGCGCCGGCCAATAGCGTAAAAGAAAGCGCCGCCCACAGCAGGCGTTTATGAAGTAGGTCGATTAGCGCAAACGCCTCCTTGGATGGCATTCTCGCAATCAGCAACCAGTCAGCAACAGGAATCTGTTTGGCAGACGACAAGACTTCCAGGCCCCGCGAGTCCACAACAACGCCAGTCCCTTCAAAACCATTGACGTAGCGGTCGTAAAGTGGGTTAACTCCAACCGCTGGGACTGGCTGCATGATGCGGCTCTTGTCGGTGCCCGTAATTGTCAGTTTGTGCTGCGGTGCAACCAACAAATAGCTACCTGTCTTGCCGTAACCAGTATTGGTAATCTGGTCCAGAAAATTGGGCTTATCCAGCTCATTTACGCCAACCAGGGCACCAATCACTTTGCCTTGAGTGCTACGAATGGGCACCGCGATGGCAAAACTTGGAACCTTTGACACCCTGCCTGTAATGGGCTTGCTGATGGTCGATTTCCCATCCTTAAGAACGGTGACCATGTATTCTCTATCCGAGAAGTTCGTGCCAATCCGTGCCGGCGGGACCGAGGCGATGACGATGCCGTCTTGACGGGTGGCCCAGACGCCGCCGTTGAAATTGTGCCGAAGAATCAGTCTATTTTGCAGGGATGCTTGCAGGGACGCCGCATCGACCAACTGCGTCGGGGTCACTTCTTTGGCAATCGTTTCCAAAGCCCATAAGCGTTCTTCAAGGTCTCGATTGACCCGTTCGGCCAAAATGGAAACATTTGAGAATTGCTGCTGGCTCAGCGTACTCTGCAGTTCATCATGCAGCATCCGTTCCGTGAAGAACGTCAGCGACCAGATGCTGACCAGAAAGGTGGCCAGCGTGAGGAGGGTTATGCGCGTCTTGAGCGAACTCCACCCCCACCTTTCAGCCGCTGGGCGTTCTTCGGTTGTGTTGTTCATTCTCTGCACCTTTGCAGTGAGCAGATCGAAGCAGCAGCGACATGCCCCGACGCGCACTGTGATTGGTAGGTAAAGACAATCATGATCTTCTGCATAGAATCATCCCACAGTGGCGTTCTCCCCGCCATTTAGACTGAAACGTAGTTGGCTTTCGTGTTCGCAGGCTTCCAGGCTTTCCACGTCCAGTCCTCGTGCCAGCGTGCTACCCACAAGGGGAGTTCTGCCGCAGCCATAGGCCGCGCAATAGCGTAGCCCTGGGCTTGCTCGCACCCTAAGGACATCAGCAAATCTCCATGCGCGATCGTCTCTACCCCTTCGGCAATCACATGACGGTCAAAAGCTTTGGCCAAACCGATCACGCCTTTGACAATGGCCAGATCACTGCTGTCATCCAGCATGTCGCGTACAAAGCTCTGATCAATTTTGAGCGTTTCAGCGGGCAAATGCTTGAGGTAGATGAGTGACGAGTAGCCAGTACCAAAGTCGTCCAGCGCAAAATTCACACCAATATTGTGGCAAGCATGCATGGCTGCGCCAACCTTGGCCACATCTTCGAGTGCACTGGTTTCCAGTAGTTCAAGCTGCAGGCTGTTAGGACGTAACTCGGGGTGTGCTGCCAGCACCTGGCTCAGCCGCGCTGCAAAGCCATCTTGCTGCAACTGGCGAGCGCCGATATTCACACTGACCGGAACGTCCAGCCCTGACTCTTGCCACTGAATTATCTGCTTGAGCGCTGTGTCGATCACCCATTCACCCAGTGTCACCGAGATCGCGTGATCCTCGATCAGGGGCAGGAACGCATTCGGTAACAATAGGCCGTGATCCGGGTGCTGCCAGCGGATTAGCGCCTCGGCGCCAATCACCTCGCCGGTGTTCATGTTCACCTTGGGCTGGTAATACAAGACAAACTCATTGCGGTTAACGGCCGTAAGAATGCGCTCGAAATTCTCGTTTTGACACTTCATGGCCGCATCCTGCGCGACATCAAACAGGTGGTAGCGATTCTTGCCTGCCTGCTTGGCCTGATACATTGCTTGATCGGCATGGCGCATCAGTTGATCGGCTTCGGCACCATCCTGAGGGTATAGGGTCACGCCGATGCTGGCTGAAATCTGGAGTACAGCTTCGCCCACTGCAACCGGATCGGCTGCCGCCTGCAGGAGACGCGCCAGCACCGGTTCACAATCCCGCGGGTTGTCCAAAGCCACTAGCACGGTCACAAACTCGTCTCCGCCAATGCGTGCCAGCGTATCCCCTTCCCGCAGAGCTGTCTTCATGCGATGCGAAACAGAGATCAGCAATTCATCGCCGATGTCATGGCCGTAGCGATCGTTCACAGCCTTGAAACCGTCCAGGTCAATATAGGCCACAGCCAGCGTCTTCTCCTGGCGCTGGCTCTGCACGATGGCCTGTTGCAGTCGGTCGGCAAACAAAACACGATTGGGCAGGTTGGTCAAGGTGTCGTAATGGGCAATATGTTCGAGTTGCCGTTGGTGGTTCTTCATCGCCGTGATGTCGGTGAACAGGGCAACATAATTTTGTGTCTTTCCGCCAGCATCGCGAACGGCGCTGATGGTCAGAGTTTGCGCATACACTTCGCCGTCCTTGCGCCGGTTCCATAGTTCGCCATACCAGTGACCTTTGTCGATCAAGTCTTGCCACATCTGGATGTAGAACTCAGGGGTTTGCCGGTCGGACTTGAAAACGCGCGGGTTCTGACCCAGAACTTCATCGCGAGCGTACCCGGTGATACGAGTGAATGTGTCGTTTACCTGGAGAATTGTTGCGTCGGCGGCGGTGATCATGATGCCCTCGCGGGCGTGGGTAAACACGCTGGCGGCCAATAGCACGTTGACTTCAGCGAGTTTGCGTTCGTTGATGTCGGTATTGGTGCCAACCATGCGGACTGGTTTGCCATCGCTGTCCCTGCCAACCACCACGCCTCTGCCCATCACCCACTTCCAGCTGCCATCCTTACACAGCAGACGATGTTCAACCGTGGCAGACGACGTTTTTCCCTCGATGTGTTCCTGCAAAATTGCCTTGACCCCGGACAAGTCATTCGCATGGACACGCTTGACCCATTCTTCGGATGAATTTCCGATTTCATCCTCTGAGTAGCCCAGAATATCTTTCCATCGTTTGGAGAAATACGCCTTGCCGGTCTGGAGATTCCAGTCCCATACCCCAGCGCCCGACCCTTGCAGTGCGAACGTCCAGCGTGCTTCGCTTTCCCGCAGTACCTCTGCTGAGAGTTCGCGTTCGAGCTCGCCTGCGGCACGCACCGCCACCAGCCTCAGGATGGATTCGGCCAGCGCGACATTTTCAATAGGTTGGCGGCTGATGGCTGCGATCAGGCCGATCGGGCTGCCACTCGAATTCCAAAGCGTGACACCCATATAACCCTCGGCTTCCAACTCCTGCAGCGCCGCATCATGGGGAAAGAGGTCACGTACGCCGGTGGGGAAAACACAAACTTGCTGACCCACTACGGCGCCACAGGGCGTGTCTTGCAAGCGATAGACAAGGTTGCTGTCGAACTTGCCGTCAAAAAATACCGTCAGTGTTTCGGCGCTAAGACTGTCTTCCACCAGGCGATCAATGCAGACGTAGTCCGCATTCAAGGCAGCAGCGAGATAACGGGCCAGCGGCCGGAAGAAGCTTGTCCCATGAATCGCGCCGCTATTGCCTGCCAGGAAGCTCAGGGTGTCCTCAATCTGCTTGCGTTCAGTTATGTCCTGGAAAATGCCGGACACCTTGATAGTTTTGCCATCTGCAAATTGGGCATGGCCGATGGCATGAACCCAGCGCAAACGGCCGCGAGCGGTCTCTATCTGAAGTTCAAGATCGAACGCAGTACCCTTATTGATGGCCTGTTGAACCGCGCTTTCCATCGCTTTGCGAGATTGCGGCACATAAAACGCAATTGCCTTTTCTACGCTTGGTTGATAGCCGGACTCGACCTCGTGAATACGATGGACCTGCTCAGTCCAGATCAGCTTTCCGGTCGCCAGGTCGATCTCCCAGCCGCCGACATTGGCTATGCGTCCTACTTCCTCAAGTAGGGCCTGGCTGGTTTGAAGTTTGACCGCGCGTGACTCAACCAGCATCTCCATACGCTGGCCATAGGCCTCAAGTTCCTTGCGCTGGCGATAGAGCTCGCAAAATACTTTGACCTTGCCCTTGAGAACGGCCGGCTCAATGGGCTTGATCAGATAATCCACGGCTCCCGATTCGTACCCCTTGAATTGCAGGTCAAGGTCTTTCATGCCGGCGGTCACAAAAATGATCGGTATGTGACGGGTTTTGGGATTGATGCGCAGCAGTTCAGCCGTTTCGAAGCCATCCATTTTTGGCATCTGCACATCCAGCAAGATGAGCGCGAAATCGTTATGTAGCACCTGGCGCAGCGCTTCATTACCCGATTGCGCCTTGACCAGGGCTAGAACGCTTTCGTCCAGCAACGCTTCCAGTACCAACAGGTTATCCGCGAGATCGTCTACCAGCAGGATGGGTATCTTTTCAGACGTGGACATGCCGCTTACTTTCTTTAATCGACCTGGCAAGTTGCATCAATAAGGGTGCAATATCTTTCAACGCCAAGACGTGATCAACCTGTGTGGCCGCAAGCGCAGAGCGGGGCATTTCTTTGACTTCGGCATCAAGCGGATCCTGCACGATGGCGTAACCGCCCCGCCGTTTGATCGCCTGCAGTCCCTGGCTGCCGTCGTGATTGGCTCCAGTCAGAATCACACCAATTGCGCCTGAACCAAATACGTCGGCGGCCGACTCGAATAGCACGTCCACAGACGGTCGGGCGAAACTCACCGGTGGGTCGACCGTAAGGCTCAAGATTCCGCCAGTTCCCACCAGCAGGTTCGAGTCGAAGTACCGGTTGCTCATATAGGCAAGCAGAAAGTAAATTACTGCTACCCCCAATAACTTGGGGATATCGTCGCTTCGATACGCGACCAGCCGATTGATTTTCATGTTGAACGCAGTCTAATGTGCGTTGCCCTGCGAAAGCGCGGGGCAAACTCTCCCTCGTCATCTTATCGGCAGGTTTGTATAAAACCTTTAGCTCAAGGCCGGAACTGGCATGCAATGGCCCTGCTTTTCGAGGCTTCAATAATGCGCAAAAGACTTTACCCTGAATAGCGGAGCCCAAGGATTTCATGCCAAATTACTGCGCCACATCACCAGCCACCGGTCTGCTGCTCAGCGGCGGAGGGGCGCGCGCGGCTTATCAGGTGGGAGTTCTGGAGGCGATTGCAGACATCAGAAAAGCAGCCGGGGCGCTGCACCAGGCCAATCCCTTCCCCATCATCACGGGCACCTCGGCGGGTGCCATCAATGCTGCCGTGCTGGCTTGCGGTGCGGACGATTTCGATGACTCGGTGCGCCGCGTTGTCGAGGTCTGGAAGAACATCCATGCCGATCAGGTCTACCGGGCAGATATGCTCAGCATGTTGCGCTCTGGCGCCACCTTGATGACCTTGCTGTCCCTGGGCTGGCTGCTTACCAAATGGCGACATTTGAAACCGCGCTCGCTGCTCAACAACGCGCCGGCACTGGAGTTGCTGCAGAGCATAGTGCGACTCGATCGCCTGCCAGAACTGGTCCGCCAAGGCCATATTCAGGCACTGGCGGTTACTGCATCGAGCTATGGCTCGGGTGAGCACATCACTTTTTTTCAGGGTGACCCGCGCCTTGTGCCATGGGAACGCTCACGGCGGCGCTCGGTTCGGGATCACATCAGTTACGACCATCTGCTGGCCTCGTCGGCCATTCCCTTTGTGTTTCCGGCTCAGGCTCTCCGCATTGACGGGCATTCCGAGTATTTTGGTGATGGCTCCATGCGCCAGACCGCACCGGTTGCTGCTGCGATTCATCTGGGTGCAAGCCGGATACTGGTGGTAGGGGCTGGTCGCATGACCGAACCCAGAAACGTGGCAAATCCGAACAGCAGCAGTTATCCCCCCCTGGCTCAAATTGCTGGGCACGCCATGTCCAGCATTTTTCTGGATGCGTTGGCGGTGGACGTCGAGCGCATGCGCCGCATCAACCAGACGCTTTCATTGGTACCGCCGCAGGCGCGCAGTGGCAGTGCGCTGCGTCCAATAGAACTGCTGCTGATCTCTCCTTCGCAGAGGCTCGATACCATTGCCGGGCGCCATGTCGGTGATTTGCCCTCGGCGGTGCGCACCATGCTCGGCGGCGTCGGAGTTTCTGCCAATGGCGCCGACGTCAAAGGTGCAGCACTTGCCAGTTACCTGTTATTCGAATCGAGCTATACGCGCGAATTGATGGCGCTGGGCTACGTCGATGCACAAAACCAGCGCGGCGAAATCTGCCGATTTTTTGACTGGACCAATACCTTAATCCCGGCCAGCGAGCCGGACCGGGGCACGCAACCAAGGGTCGAGCGTCGACTTGATCCACTGCGCCTGCGTTGACCCAGCGCTGATCGACGCCTGCCCTCTCCGAAGCAGCGCGGGGAAATCTCCATTTCAGGTTCCGGCATAGGGAAGAGGTCTGTTCCTGGGGCGTTTCGCAGCAAGTTTTTGCGATGCGATGTATCTCAACAAACAAAAGGATTCGTTATGACTGCTACCACTATGGTTCATGTCCGTGTGGACGAACAAGTGAAGGCGCAGGCCACAGAAACCTGGCTGCAATGAGGTTGTCCGTTTCCGATGCCGTGCGTGTGTTTCTGATGCGCGTCGTGGCAGAGAAGCAAATGCCGTTCTTGCTCAAAGCGCCAAACGTGGAAACACGCGCCGCGATGGCCGAGGCTGATGAGATTGTCCGCACACGCAGTACTCGTTTTGGGTCAGCCCCTGAATTGTTCGAGTAGCCTGCGGGCGATGTCCACTCCTGGCCCCGCCATGGGTCATCGGTTCGTTGAACCGAGGCGTTGGGTGTTCACAGCGGTGCGTCGGGATCGAGCGCGGATGCGCGTAATCGAGCAGTAGCAGCAACGCGGCGGTGATGCCGCGCAGGTTGTAGGCGCGCTGGGCCGCCATTTGCAGCAACCCGGTAACTGCCGGGGAACCTGCCATGGGACTGAGCAAACACTGCGTTGAGATTAATGCCGCCACTGGGTACTGGCTTGTATCCAGTGGCGCGCACACCGGATAAAACGCCTGGCTAATCAATTACCCGAGACAACTTTAGCGGGCACCCTTAACCCTTATTTCGGAGAAGATTATGAATGTTGGTGGTTTCGAATTCGATTGCACGGTCAAGTCGTACATTGACCCGGAATCAAAGCAGGAGCGTTTCAAGCTCGAATTCCTGCGTCTCAATGGGCTTGCGTTGCCTGCGTGCCTTCTGCTTGGCCCCTTTTAACGCGCCGACCTGGGGATGCAGCGGTAACCAAACGGCGGCGGGGCAATTTGGTAGCCATTTATCAGTCTGCCAATCATCCCTCTTTTAGTGCGGTCGCTCGTGCTTTCTACTTCCGCATGCGCCATTATCATTTTGAGGGCCCACATCATTTCCCAGCCTTTGATGTTGGTATCGATACCGTCATGTGAGATGACGCGAAGGCCGATTTCCTTCACCAGGTCCATTAACCGCGAACTTTCTGTCATGTGACGGGTGAGCCGACAGATTTCATCGACTATCAGTACGTCGCATTCGCGGGCCTCGATGCAATCGAGCAAGCGCCGGTATCCGACCCGTTTTACCGTGCCCTTGGCTTTGCCCGTTATGGCGTAGTCAGAGAACAGCAGCGATGCATCGAGCGTCAACCCCTCTGCGGCGGCGATTTCTTGGCAACGTCTGAATTGGTCCTCGATAGACATCGAGTTTTGGTCGTCCGAAGAGACGCGGGCGTAAGCGCTGGCGATGGGCATGTGATGCCTCCTTGTTTTTTTCTTAAGTTATGGTTTTTCATGGCTGCATCGACCAGGGGGTCGAGCAGTTCAAGAACGGCTGGGTTCATGTTTCCTGTTCCTTGTTGTTTCCTGCAAGACACCACGATCCGGTGAAACCGAAGTGATGTGCGAGGGGGATGTGCCCCGGTGCAGTTGCACCGGGGCAAAAAATCAGCTTGAGCTGACCTGTACTACTGCAAAATCTGAGTGTCAGCAGTGGCTTTGGAGGGCACAACAAGGCAAACATCGGCCTCGCTGTGTCTGCCCTCCAGCCCCATTGCTGCAAGTTCCTCGGCGTCGTCAAACTGGCTGACGATGTATTGCATGCCAGACATCAACGAATCGCTACTGGCTGGGTCGCAAGACTTGCTTCGGTCTATGAGACGCTGCAGTCCTGCATCGAGAGGCAAACGCGCGAGTTGCGCATCGGAATCTGACTTGAACTGAACGGGCAGGTAACCGGTGCTTTGAGCGCACTGCAACCAATGCTGGATTTCGCTGTCACCGAGGTCAAAGAGCATCTTGGCCGTGCTGCACAACCCCATTGCAATGACAACGCCCAGGGCATCGGATGAATGCATTTGCATCAGTCCGGTTCGGGTCTGCACGCGTCCGACGCGCTTTACACATTCGAGCAGGTCTTCGCTGACATGCATCACTGGCGCATGGTCGGAACTTCCGTGCTTACCATCGATAAGTGGTGTGGCGAACTTGAGATGGGCTGGTTGAACGCTAGGTTGATGCCGAGTGTTGTTTGTAGAGTGATTTTCATGGTGTCCTATAGGTTTTGTCCTTGTCGCTTTTGGGCGAGCACTAATTAGGCGGCCAGGCTCATCTGGACCCGGATTACGGAATGGCCAACAAAGCCTTGATTTTTGCGCGCACATGAAGCATAACCACAGTCCGCACGGTACCCTTTTTCTTGGCATGCCGTACTTTCCAATCAAGTGATTTGACTTGATCAGAAAGCACTGCGCTAGCGACACTGTCGACCTCGGTCACCACTTCAAATGGATGCCCCTTGATCTTGGTGCTCATTGGGCAGCAGACCATCAACCCGGTCTTTGCGTTGTAGCTCGCGGGACTGACGACCAAGGCAGGGCGATGTCCGGCCTGCTCGTGTCCTGCCTGGGGGTCAAACTCCAGCCACACAACATCACCGGCATCAGGCACGTAACTGCGAGTTGCCATCAAAGCGCCTCTTTGCCAACCGGTTTTCCGAAGCTGACCTCGGCATGCGAGTTCTCAACCGTGATGCCGCCCAGCAGTTCGTTCAAGTCATATTCAATCTTTCCTGAGGGTTCAATGACTATGCGACCCCGCGTGACGACGATATTCACTTTCTGCTCAAGGCACAGTTCAGCCTCCCTCAGCGCAGACACTGGTAAGCGCAAGGCCGGGCTGTTGCCCCACTTTCGAATAACGGCTTCCATGACTTAATCCCCAACAAATGTTTCTACATTGTAGATACGTTGTGCCAAGAAATCAATAGGAATTAGTGGCTCAGACCGAGCGACCCGCACCGTGCCTCGACCAGTTGATCAACTTCGCCGAGGATGGCAGCGGCTACGTGTACCGGCCCGACTCCGGAAAGCGCTGAATTTCAGTACATGTACCAACACATCCACGCCGGACGAGTGCTCACACCTGCACTAGTCGACCCGGCACACTTCACGCTTGCGATTCCACCGTCAGGTCAAGAGTACGCCCTTTTTGCTGACCTACCAGAACGCTTTGTTATGTCGCACCAAGATATGACCCAACCGCCGACCGCCTACAGCTTCGACGTTCTGCAAATGGAGAATTCAAGAGGAACGTATGCCATTACGACCCTTCAGGATGGCACACACCAGATGCGTTTCATAGCGTCGCTTTCAGAACGAAAGGTCAAACGTTGGCTCACCCAGTCAATCCAGTCTGGACGCATTCTTATCACGGTGAATGTGACGGGCACAGATAAAGTCGCCTCTACGTCGTTAGATGGTCCATTCCCGGACTCGACCGGTTTGCTCAAGCTGCTGACAAATCAGCCGGTGTTTGACCAGGATTTGGTATCAGCAGAAGCGATATTGTTGTTGCAAAAGATGATGGAACCGAACACAGTGCCCACAAACTTTCCAGGAATCGAAGTTGACGATGTGCAGGTCGTCGCAGCTTTTGACTGGCTGAGTCGACTTTCGACCGAGCCCGAACCCGAGCTTTAGGAACCAGCGAGGCATAACAGTCTTGGCATCGATTGGCGGTGCTTCATATGATTGCTCGCATCAGGCAAACATGAAGCCATCTGCCAGAACTTGATTCAGCAGGGTCCTCTCATCGAGGACCCTGTTTTTTTTGGTCACTTGAAGAGGGCGTCCTCTAGAGACCTCGTCAAAACTTGTTTTGGCCTACCTGCGCCGCACCAGTGGCTTGCGGCCCACCCAGATCACCCGTCTGGTGGCGCGCTGGAATGACAACCGCCTGGCCGACGTGCCCCTTGCCAAACGCTACCATGCCCCGGCGGCTCCCTTTGCCCGCAAGTACACCGCCATCGACATCGAACTCCTGGTGGAGATGGACCGCGCCAATGAAGACGTCGGTGGTCCGGCCGTTGTGCATCTGCTGCGCCGGGCCTACCACGTGTATGGCGATAAGGACTACGAGCGCCTGGCGGGCCTGTCGGTCTCGCACCTGTACAACCTGCGCAAAAGTGCTGGCTACCAGGCCCAGCGCACCAGCTTCACCAAGACGCGCCCCGTATGCAACCTCATTGGCGTGCGCAAGCCACCCCGGTCCAACAGACGCGCGGGCTGGGTACGCATTGACTCCGTGCTACCCAAGGCGATCTCGATGGCGTCAAGGGGGTCTACCACATCACCTGTGTGGATGCGTCAAGCCAATGGCACGTTGAGGCCTGCGTGCAGGGCATCAGCGAGGCATTTCTGCTGCCCGTGCTGATGGCAATGATTGATCAGTTCCCGTTTGTGATTGAAGGCTTCCACTCGGACAATGGCTCGGAGTACATCAATCACCGGGTCGCCAAGATGCTGGAGAAGTTGCGCATTGAGCAGACCAAATCACGCTCGCGCCACAGCAACGACAACGCCTTGGCCGAGAGCAAGAATGCCAGTGTGGTACGCAAGCACATGGGCTACAGCCACATTCCCCAGAAGTACGCCAAGCCCATCAACGACTTCTACCAGGACGTGTTCAACCCGTGGCTCAATTTGCATCGTCCCTGCATGTTCGCCACTGAGGTCGTGAGCGAGAAGGGCAAGAGCATCAAGCGCTACAAGCACCAGGACGTGAAGACGCCGCTGGAGTGTTTGGTGTTGCTCGATGCCCAGGGTTTGGTGAGGTTCAAGGACGGCATCAGACTTGAAGATTTACTGGCCAAGGCCAACGAGAAAACCGACCTGCAAGCGGCCCAGGAGATGCAAAAGGCCAAGGCAGAATTGTTCGAGTTGTTCAACAAACCCAAACGCAAGCAGCAGGCCTGAGGCAACTCTCACTCAAGATAAAACGTGCAAAAAATCATGCGCGCCGGGGGGGCCTCCGGCGGCCTGGTAGGGGCCTGGATCAAAGAAAACCCGAAGACAAAACCAAGCCCCTTAAACTTCCACCTTTAACCCGATCATTCCGAATAGCAGCAAGTCACCAATTCAAGCCAGCTTCAGGCCCATACCTGAATTGGAAAATACTCGCTCGAGTGCCAAATCAGCAAGGTGAATTGAGTTACGGAAATTACCATGAAGACCCCCATGCCAGTGTTGTCGCTGGATTCAGGACTATTTTGGGTTGTGCACAACTGCTGCGGGCCGGGAGCAAGTTACCATATCACTGGTGCCCCGAGCCGGGGTCGAACCGGCACGCCGCCGTTAAGCAAGCGGCGGGTTTTAAGCCCGCTGCGTCTACCTATTCCGCCATCGGGGCACGTGCCGTGATTGTCGCACGGGGCACTTATTTATAGAATGCGGTGAAAATGCGGGGAAGTTAGAAAATCCGATTTGTATAAAAATCGAGCCCCCCTCAGACAAACCCAAAATTCCGCCCTGGGGTACATAAGATTTTAAGTCTGTGGCGTCTACCTATTCCGCCATCGAGGCACAAGCCGAAGTTACTGGAGGCGCGACCCAGAGTCGAACTGGGCTAGACGGATTTGCAATCCGTTGCATAACCGATTTGCTATCGCGCCATTGTTCTGACAAAAAAGGGAAGCCTGGGCTTCCCTCTTTGGAATTTGGAGCGGGAAAAGAGTCTCGAACTCTCGACCTCAACCTTGGCAAGGTTGCGCTCTACCAACTGAGCTATTCCCGCATTGCAAGCCTCAAATTATAGCGCAAAAATTTTAATGTTTCACCGATCCGGCCTGCGCTGGTCCGTCCACCGCAACTGCCACCGGTGCGCCAGCCACCGCGACCTCTTCCTCCGGCAAGGGCGTTGGCATTCTCTCCAACGCAATTTCAAGAACCTTGTCAATCCAGCGCACCGGCACAATTTCGAGACCGTTCTTGACGTTCTCCGGAATATCCTGCAAGTCCTTTGCGTTCTCCTCCGGAATCAGCACTGTCTTAATGCCACCGCGCAATGCAGCCAGCAGTTTTTCCTTCAGCCCGCCGATCGCCGTCACCTCGCCACGCAAAGTGATCTCCCCGGTCATGGCAACTTCAGCCCGCACCGGAATGCCCGTCATGGCGGAGACAAACGCGGTGGTCATGGCGGCACCCGCGCTCGGGCCATCTTTCGGTGTAGCGCCATCGGGCACGTGAATGTGAATGTCTTTTTTCTCGAAAGACTCATCCTTGATACCCAAGCGCCTGGAGCGACTGCGCACCACTGTGCGCGCCGCCTCAACCGATTCTTTCATGACATCGCCGAGGGAACCGGTGCGCGTGATGACGCCCTTGCCTGGCATCATCGCGGCCTCGATCGTCAGCAAATCGCCACCCACTTCGGTCCACGCCAGTCCGACCACCTGTCCGACCTGATTCTGCTTTTCAGCACGTCCGTACGAGTACTTGCGAACCCCCAGAAAATCATTCAGGTTATCGGCGTCGACCTTGACCTTGGCCACCATCTTCTTGAGTTGCACGCCCTTCACCACCTTGCGGCAGATTTTGGACAATTCGCGCTCCAGCGAGCGCACACCGGCCTCTCTGGTGTAGTAGCGAATGATGTCGCGCACCGCATCGTCCGTGATCTCCAGTTCTTCTTCCCTGACGCCGTTGTTCTTGAGCTGCTTGGGCAACAAAAACTTGATGGCGATATTCGTCTTTTCATCCTCCGTATAGCCGGCCAGACGAATCACTTCCATCCGGTCCAGCAGGGCCGGTGGAATGTTCATGGAATTGGAAGTGGCGACGAACATCACATCGCTCAAATCAAAATCGACCTCCACATAATGGTCGCCAAACTTGTGGTTCTGCTCCGGGTCCAGCACCTCCAGCAGGGCGCTCGACGGATCGCCGCGGAAGTCGGTACCGAGCTTGTCAATTTCGTCAAGCAGGAACAAGGGATTGCGAGTGCCGACCTTGGTCAGGCTTTGCAAGACCTTGCCCGGCATGGCGCCGATGTAAGTGCGGCGGTGACCCCGAATTTCGGCCTCGTCGCGCATGCCGCCGAGCGCCATGCGCACGTACTTGCGGCCGGTGGCCCTGGCCACCGATTGACCGAGCGAAGTCTTGCCGACCCCGGGCGGGCCGACCAGACACAGGATGGGGGCTTTCACCTTTTCGACCCGCTGTTGCACCGCCAGGTACTCGACGATGCGGTCCTTGACTTTTTCCAGACCGTAATGGTCTTCGTTGAGTACTTTTTCAGCATGTCCCAGATCGTGCTTGATCTTGGTCTTGCCGGACCATGGCAGGCCGGTCAACACATCGATGTAATTGCGCACCACCGTGGCTTCAGCCGACATGGGCGACATGAGCTTGAGCTTTTTGAGTTCGCCCTCGGCCTTTTTCAGCGCTTCCTTGGGCATCTTGGCCGCCTTGATCTTCTTCTCGATCTCGTCAATGTCGGCGCCATCCTCGCCCTCGCCCAACTCTTTCTGAATCGCTTTTACCTGCTCATTCAGATAGAAATCGCGCTGGTTTTTTTCCATTTGCCGCTTTACGCGGCCACGGATCTTTTTGTCGACATTCAGAATATCGACTTCCCGCTCAATCTGTTCAAACAGGTTTTCCAGCCGGTCCTTGATGTTTGACAGATCAAGTACCGCCTGTTTGTTTTCCAGTTTCAGCGGCAGATGCGCAGCAATCGTGTCCGCCAGCCGACCAGCGTCATCGATACTGGCAATGGACGTGAGGATTTCAGGGGGAATTTTCTTATTGAGCTTGACGTACTGCTCAAACTGCTGCATCACGGCGCGGCGCAAAGCCTCACGCAAAGCCTCAATTTCACTGGTTTTGGCACGTGACATGGGCTCCACTTCCTGGGCTTCCTCTACCGGCGTGACATTGGCAACAAAATGCAGTTCACCATCTTCAATGTTGTTGACACGCGCACGCTGCTGCCCTTCGACCAGCACCTTGACAGTGCCGTCCGGCAGTTTCAGCATTTGCAGAATGGTCGAGATGCAGCCAACTTCAAACATGTCGGTCACCGCAGGGTCGTCCTTGGCGGCGGCCTTTTGCGCCACCAGCATGATGCGCCGCTCGTTTTCCATAGCCGCTTCCAGAGCCTTGATGCTCTTGGGTCTGCCAACAAACAGCGGAATCACCATATGGGGGAAAACCACCACATCGCGCAGCGGCAGCAGTGGCAGATCGAGGGCAGTGGCAGGTAATGGTGTTTGACCGGACATAAGGGAAACCTTTTTGTTACCTGTTGAATATGGATCAGCCGCGCTGATTTTCAAGCCGCAGCGGCAAAATCAAGCCTGGCGAGCGGCCTCGCGATAGACCAGCAACGGCGGCTTGTTCTCTTCGATGGTCGACTCATCAACCACGACTTTGTCAACATTGTCGGTACTCGGCAACTCGTACATGGTGTCGATCAGTGCCTGTTCCAGGATCGAGCGCAGGCCGCGCGCGCCCGTCTTTCGGGCCAGCGCCTTCTTCGCAATGGCTTGCAGGGCCGAGGGGCGAATCTCAAGATCGACGCCCTCCATCGCCAGCAGTTTGCTGTACTGCTTAACCAGGGCATTTTTGGGCTCCGTCAGGATTTGCACCAGCGCGTCTTCAGTCAGTTCTGTCAAAGTTGCCACTACCGGCATCCGGCCCACCAGTTCAGGGATCAATCCAAACTTGATCAGGTCTTCTGGCTCCACATCCTTGAAGACCTGCGTCAGGCTGCGCTCGGTTTTGCTATGGACAGTGGCACCAAATCCCATACCCGAGGACTGCGTGCGGTTTTCGATGACTTTTTCAAGGCCAAAGAAGGCACCGCCGCAAATGAAAAGAATATTGGTGGTGTCGATCTGAACGAAATCCTGATTCGGGTGCTTGCGCCCTCCTTGCGGTGGCACGCTCGCCATGGTGCCTTCGATCAGTTTGAGCAGCGCCTGCTGCACGCCCTCGCCGGAGACATCGCGGGTGATTGACGGGTTATCGGATTTGCGCGAAATCTTGTCGATTTCATCAATGTAGACAATGCCGCGCTGGGCCCGTTCCACCTCGTAATTGCAAGTCTGCAAGAGCTTGAGGATGATGTTCTCGACGTCCTCGCCAACGTAGCCGGCCTCGGTCAGGGTGGTGGCGTCCGCCATCACAAAGGGAACGTCCAGCATGCGCGCCAGCGTTTGTGCCAGCAAGGTCTTGCCGGAACCGGTAGGACCGATCAACAGGATGTTGCTTTTGGCCAGCTCAATCTCGTCTTTCTTCGCTTTTTCCTGGTGCCGTAAGCGCTTGTAGTGGTTGTAAACAGCCACCGCCAGGGTCCGTTTGGCGGGCTCCTGGCCAATGACGTAATTGTCCAGGTTGGCCTTGATCTCGGCCGAGGTTGGCAAGGCACCACCCGGGCTGCGCACCTCGCCCGGGGCCGGCAATTCATCGCGAATGATGTCGTTGCACAGTTCAATGCACTCATCGCAGACAAATACCGACGGACCGGCAATCAGTTTCTTGACTTCATGCTGGCTCTTGCCGCAAAAAGAGCAGTAAAGAGTTTTTTCACCGGAAGAACCTTTTTTTTCAGCCATGTGAACTACGTCCGTTTGGAGATGACCTTGTCAATCAGACCATACTCCCTGCATTCCTCGGCCGACATGTAATAGTCGCGGTCAGTGTCGCGTTCAATGCGCTCCAGCGGCTGGCCGGTGCGCTCGGCAAGAATTTTATTCAGCTGCTCGCGCGTCTTCAGAATTTCACGCGCCTGAATTTCGATCTCGGTGGCCTGACCCTGACTACCACCGGAGGGCTGATGGATCATGACTTTTGAGTTGGGCAGCGAAAAACGCTTGCCTTTGGCTCCGGCCGCAAGCAGGAAAGCGCCCATGCTGGCCGCCATGCCGGTGCACAGCGTCGAAACGTCGGGCTTGATGAAATTCATGGTGTCGAAAATCGCCATGCCGGAACTGACCGAGCCGCCGGGAGAGTTGATGTAGAAAGAAATATCCTTGTCCGGATTCTCGCTCTCCAGAAACAGGAGCTGCGCCACCACCAGGTTCGCCACATGGTCATTGACCGGACCGACCAGAAAAATGACACGCTCTTTAAGCAAGCGCGAGTAGATATCATATGCACGCTCACCACGGCCGCTTTGCTCGATGACCATCGGCACCATGCCGAGC
>JBBQZA010000032.1:0-19771 GCA_038208175.1 Burkholderiales bacterium | reverse complement strand
TGTGCGAAAGAGCGGGAAAACGATTGTTTACGAGCCGACCAAGGAAGAGCGTCTGGCGCTCAAGGAGGCCATGACCTCAGTCCATGCCAGGATGGCGGATCGGGTCGGCAAAGATACCTTGCAGATGATTGCCAAGGGCCTGGCCGAATAAGCAGGAATCTACGCCGACAGAGCGGATTGCAGCGCGGTTTTGTTGGCGACCGAGGCGAACTTGCTGTATTTTCCGAGCAGCGTTACCAGTTGACCGTAGACGCGCGGGTTGCCCGCGAGGCACTCGTTTTGTTCCAGAAAATCGGGCTCGCCGGTGAAATTACCGACCAGGCCGCCGGCTTCGGTGACCAAAAGGGAGCCTGCTGCCACATCCCAGGGTTGCAGGCCGATCTCGAAAAAGCCGTCGGTAAAACCAGCCGCGACATAGGCCAGATCAAGCGCGGCAGCACCGGGTCGGCGCAGGCCGGCGGTGCGCTGCATCACATCGCCCATCATGCGCAGATAGTTGTTGAAATCATCGGTCGGGCGGAACGGAAAGCCGGTGGCAATCAGGCATTCCTGTAAGCGGATGCGCTTGGAAACACGCAGGCGGCGGTCGTTCATGTAGGCGCCGCGCCCCTTGGTGGCGGTGAACAGGTCATTGCGGCTGGGGTCGTAAATGACCGCCTGTTCCACCTTACCTTTGACCGCCAGTGCGATGCTGACGCAGTACACCGGCAAGCCATGGATGAAATTGGTGGTGCCGTCCAGCGGGTCGATGATCCAGACAAATTCGGAATCTTTGGCGCCATGTTCATGCCCCGACTCCTCGGCCCAGATACCGTGTCCCGGGTAGGCCGCCAGCAGGGTCTCGATGATGATTTTTTCGGCCGCATGGTCGACGTCGGTGACGAAGTCATTGACCAGTTTCTGTGAGATCCTGACCGACTCCACATCCAGTGCGGCGCGGTTGATGATGGCACCGGCGGCGCGAGCGGCCTTGATGGCCACGTTGATCATGGGATGCAGATTAGGGGACATAAATTTTCCACAGAACTGAGCGAATCCGCTGGCGATGCAGGCGGCGACAATGGGGCTATTTTAACGGGCGACCATGCATACCCGATTTGTCCTGATCAACACCAGTCACGCCGGTAACGTGGGAGCCGCTGCCCGGGCCATGAAGACCATGGGTTTTGATGAACTGGTGCTGGTCGCGCCGCGTTGGGCCAACGTCTTGAACCGCGAAGAAACCATTCAGCGCGCCAGCGGGGCCCTCGACGTGTTGAAGAATGCCCGCATCGTCGCCACGCTGGATGAAGCGCTGGACGGTATCAGTCATTTGTGCGCTACCGCCATGACGCCGCGCGACTTTGGTCCGCCCACCGTGGCACCGCGCCAGCACTTCGATGTGCTATTGAAAAGAGAGTACAAACCCAAGGCACAGCAAGGGCTTGAGGCTGAATATGCACAACATTGCGGTGTAGCCTTCGTATTTGGGTCGGAGCGCTTTGGTATGAGCAACGAAGACGTTTACCGTTGTCATGTGGCCTTGAGCATTCCGACCAACCCTGGCTTTGGTTCTCTCAACCTGGGCGCCGCGGTTCAGGTGATTGCCTATGAGTGGCGTCTGGCGCTGGGCGGCTACGCAGTCGAGCAAACGACCACGCCGTCCGTGCTGGCCGATGCCAGTCAGGTGGCCGGCATGCTGGAGCATTGGGAGCGGGCTTTGGTCCATATCGGTTTCCTGGACCCGCATGCGCCAAAAAAGCTGATGCCCCGACTGAACCAGCTGTTCAACCGGGCCGCAGTGACCCAGGAAGAAATTCATATCCTGCGCGGCATTGCCAAAATGATGGATCGCAGCGGCGGCCAACCGAACTCCCCACCGGCGGTCGGGTCACCCGCAACCGACTAGACTTCGTTTATGTTTTCCAGACTTCGCTCCGACATCCAGTGCATTCTTGAGCGCGACCCGGCTGCACGCAGCAGCTGGGAAGTCCTGACCTGTTACCCGGGTCTGCATGCCATTCTGATGCACCGGCCAGCCCACTGGTTCTGGCAGCATGGGCTGAAATGGCTGGGTCGTTTCATTTCACACAATGCACGCTTTCTGACCGGCATCGAGATCCATCCGGGTGCTCGCATCGGCAACGGCGTTTTCTTCGACCATGCGATGGGTGTCGTCGTTGGCGAGACGGCTGAGATTGGTGACGGCTGCACCATTTACCAGGGCGTCACGCTCGGTGGCACCTCGCTCTACAAAGGCGCCAAGCGGCACCCTACGCTCGGAAGCAATGTGGTGGTCGGGGCGGGCGCCCAGGTGCTGGGTGGCTTCACGGTCGGGGACGGTGCCAAAGTAGGCTCCAATGCAGTGGTCACCAAGCCGGTGCCGGCGGGCGCGACGGCGGTCGGCAACCCGGCCCGCATCATTCAGGCCGAGCTCGATGTCAAGCGCGAGGAAGCCGCATCCAAGATGGGATTTTCAGCCTACGGCGTGACGCAGAATGACGATCCGCTGAGCCAGGCGATGCGCGGCCTGATCGACCATGCGGCGGTACAGGAGCACCAGATTGCGATGTTGTGGCAGACCATCGACAAGCTCAGCAGGCCAGGGCATGAGCCTGACTGCGTGCCAGGCGATGCCGCCCGCAGCGAGCACTTTGAGGCCGACAAGCTGAATCAGCTGGTAGGAAAATAGGATCAGGTGACGATTGTCGACCGGATCGCTGACTTCGGGCGGAACGCCTTGCACACCTCGTCGTTGGTTTCCAGATAGGGTCCGCCAATCAGGTCGATGCAGTAGGGCACAGCGGCAAAGATGCCTGCCACCACGGACTGGCCGGTGCTGTCACGCAAACCTTCGAGCGTCTCCTGAATTGATTTGGGCTGACCCGGCAGGTTGATGATCAGCGCCTTGTCCCGAATCACGGCCACCTGCCGTGACAGGATCGCGGTCGGCACAAAGCGCAGGCTGATCTGGCGCATCTGTTCACCAAAACCGGGCATCTCTTTGTGCGCCACGGCCAGCGTGGCTTCGGGCGTCACGTCGCGCACGGCCGGGCCGGTGCCGCCGGTGGTCAGCACCAGCGCGCAACCGGCTTCGACCAGTTCAATCAGGGTGTGGCTGATGACGGCCTGATCATCGGCGATGAGGCGCGGCTCAAAGTGGATCGGATTCTTCAGCGTGCGGGTCAACCAGTCCTGCAGCGCCGGCAATCCCTTGTCCACGTAAACGCCGCTGGAGGCGCGGTCGCTGATGGAGACGATACCGATCTTGACGGGGTCGGCAAGGGCAGTGGCTGGACTGATCATGTCGGGTGTCCTGTTTCCTCAATGCGTGTCAGCTGTTCGCGAACGATGACAAAAAGTTCGCGGTAGGCGCGACCGTGTCGCACCGCAGCGCCGGGCTTCTCGGGCACCGCGTCTTTCCTGGCCTGACGAATCAGTGCGCGCAGTTGTTGCGCGTCGCTGTCCGGGCACTTGCTGAGCCACTCGCCGACCGTATCGTCTGTACTCAGCAAACGTTCACGCCAGTTCTCGGCCAGATGCAGGATCAGGTTCTCGTGCGCCGAGCCGCTATTTTGTTCGGTCAAGGCAGCGCGTATGGCCTCCAGTGCGACTGGATCGACCTGGCGCATCAGCTTGCCGATGAATTGCATCTGGCGACGCTTGCCTTCGAAATTGGTGATGCGCTTGGCTTCCAGCACCGCATCCTTGAGCTTTTCACTCAATTCCAGCCGTGCCATCAAGTCAGTGCGAAGCGTCAGCAGGTCTTCACCCAGCTTTTGCAATTCAGCACTTTCGCGTTTCAGATCGGTGCGGCTTTGCTCGTCTGTACCCTTGAGTTCGCGCTTCAACTGCAGATCGCGTTCGCTGCCTTCGGCAACAAACTCGCCGCGAACGAAATAGCCTTTTTTCAGTTTGCGTGACATAGCCAAGTATCATAGCCTCCGCCATGAAAAAACCCACCAAGACTCCACGCCCGGCCTCTGTTCGTCCCAAAGCCGCCAATGGCTTCAGCTTCAGCCGACCCTTTTTTGAAGAACTGGTGGACGCCGCCCTGACGCATGCCAGAAAGCTCGGTGCGACCGACGCCGGCGCCGAGGCCTCGGAGGGTTGTGGCTTGAGTGTTTCAGTGCGCAAGGGAGAACTCGAAAATGTCGAGCGCAATCGCGACAAATCGCTCGGCGTGACGGTCTATCTGGGCCATCGCCGGGGCAACGCCAGCACCTCCGACTTTTCCAGGGCAGCCATTGAGCAGACGGTGCAGGCGGCTTATGACATAGCGCGCTTTACCGCCGAAGACCCGTTCGCCGCTTTGCCCGACGAGCAGGACATTGCACCTGCTTCGGCCCAGCGCACCGACCTGGATCTGTTTTTCCCTTGGGCCATCGACAGCGAACAGGCCGCAGTACTGGCCATGCGTTGCGAAGCGGCCGCGCTGCAGACCGACAAGCGCATCAGCAACAGCGAAGGTGCCAGCGTGTCGGCCCAGCAGTCGCATTTTTTCAGTGCCCACACCCGGGGTTTCCGTGGTGGTTACGCCAGTTCACACCACTCCTTGTCGGTCTCGCCGATTGCAGGCTGGGGCGACGCTATGCAGCGTGATGCCTGGTACAGCTCGATGCGTGATGCCGAGGAACTGGCAGCGCCCGAGGCCGTGGGTCGCTACGCTGCCGAACGAGCGCTGAGCCGACTCAAATCGCGCAAGATCAGGACGCGGGAATGCGCTGTTTTATTTGAGTCGCCGTTGGCCGCAGGCTTGTTAGGCAATTTTGTGCAGGCCATCAGCGGTGGTTCGCTTTATCGCAAGAGTTCCTTCTTGCTGGACTCGCTGGGCAAACAGGTGCTGGCCAAACACATCGACATCGCCGAAGACCCGTTCGTCAAACGCGGCAAGGGCAGTTCGCCGTTCGATGATGAAGGGGTTAAGGTGAGGGCACGCCAGGTGGTCGAGGCCGGGCGTGTGCTGGGTTATTTTCTGGGCAGCTATTCGGCTCGCAAACTCGGCATGAAAACCACCGGCAATGCCGGCGGATCGCATAACCTGACGCTAAGCTCGCGCCTGACCCGAGCCGGTGATGATCTGGATGCGATGCTGGAAAAGCTGGGCACCGGATTGTTTGTGACCGAGCTGATGGGCAGTGGCCTGAATTACGTCACCGGCGATTATTCGCGCGGTGTCAGTGGCTTCTGGGTTGAAAAGGGCCGCATCGCCTACCCGGTGCACGAGATCACCATCGCCGGCAACATGAAGGCCATGCTCAGGGGCATTCTGGCTGTGGGCGCGGACACTTACAACCAGGGTAGCAAAACGGTCGGCTCGATCCTGATCGACCGGATGAAAGTGGCCGGGAGCTAAACCAACTAGCGCGACAAAGCGGCCTTGACCGCAGCCGATACCTGCCCCATATCGGCTTTGCCTGTCAACCTTGCCTTGACCAGTCCCATCACCTTGCCGATGTCGCCGGGACCGGCTTCGCGGCCCAAGTCGGTGCCGACCTCGGTCACGATGGCGCGCACGGCGGCGATCAATTCGTCTGCTCCAAGGCGTTGCGGCAGATAGACCTCGAGAACCTTGATTTCGGCTGCTTCCTTGTCGGCGAGGTCCAGCCGGTTGGCCTGCGTGAAGGCGGCAATCGAGTCCTGGCGCTGTTTGATCATCTTGTCGACGATGGCCACCATGGCGACGTCGTCCAGCACCACGCGCTCGTCCACTTCTTTCTGCTTGGCCGCAGCCAGCAGCAACCGGATGGCGCCCAGGCGCTCGCTGTCCCTGGCGCGCATCGCGCTCTTCATGTCTTCGGTGATTTGGTCTTTGAGTGACATTGGTGTGCTCCAGAAAAAAGGTTTTGCCATAAAAAAAGCTCGCCCGAGCGTACCCGGCGAGCTGATTTTGAGGCCGTGAAGCCGGTCGAAGGACGGGGTCAGTACATCTTCTTGGGCAACTGCATGGCGCGGATGCGCTTGTAGTTGCGTTTGACGGCAGCGGCTTTTTTGCGCTTGCGCTCGGCAGTGGGCTTTTCGTAGAACTCGCGGGCGCGCAAGTCAGTCAAGAGGCCCAATTTTTCAATGGTGCGTTTGAAGCGGCGCAAAGCCACGTCGAAGGGTTCGTTCTCTTTTACACGGATTGTTGTCATTTACGTAAAGTGGTCCAGAAGGTGCAGACTACAGCCAAAAGAAGATCGGGCATTTGACGGATGTTCTGCGTTAATTCCTCGCTAAAAGTGATCAGGCAGCGAGGCTTTGCCAGCAAAACCGTGGATTATAGCGGTGTTATCGGCTGAATTATCAATCAATTTGCCTGGCCGGTTGCAGTTTGGTGGCCAGTCCCTCGGCGCAGGCATGGGCGCTGGCCCAGGCCCACTGGAAGTTATAGCCGCCCAGCCAGCCGGTAACGTCCACCACCTCACCGATGAAATACAGACCAGCTTGGCTGGATTCCAGGGTCTGGGACGACAAGTCGCGGGTGTCGACGCCGCCGGCGGTAACTTCGGCCTTGCCGTAGCCTTCGCTGCCGGTGGGGGTCAGTTCCCATCGTGACAGTCGCTCCGCCAGCCGCGCCAAGGCCTTGTCGGAGGCCTCGTTGATGGGGCGTTGCCAAGGGTTGTCGGCAGCGCTGTCCTGCTGAATCCAAACGTCGACCAGACGGGTTGGCAACTGCCTGGCCAGTTCGTTGGCAATCAATTTGCGGGAATGGATCTTGGCCTGGGTCAAGGTTTGCAGCAGGTCGATGTCGGGTGCCAGGTTGATCCGAATCGGCTGCCCGGCTCGCCAGTAACTCGATATTTGCAGCACGGCGGGGCCGCTGAGGCCACGGTGTGTGAACAGCAGGTCTTCCAAAAAGGTAATTTTTTTTCTACGTTCGCCGACCGCGATTTGAACCGGCAGTGACAGACCGGCAAGATTGGCGTAGGGCGCCCAGCTCCCACTGTCAAAAGTCAGGGGCACCAGGGCCGGTCGCGGCTCGACCAGGCGCAGGCCAAACTGGCGAGCCATACGGTAGCCGAAATCTGTGGCGCCGCTTTTGGGGATGGACAGGCCACCGGTGGCGATCACCAGCGCCCGGCTTTGCACATGGCCGCGATCACAGGCAATTTCGTAACGGCTTGAACCTGTCGCCGTGTCACTGCCGGACAGAATACCTGTGACCCTGCACGGTTGCCAGCGTGTCACGCCGGCGGCGACGCAATCGGTCAGCAGCATCCCAATGACGTCTTCAGCGGAACGGTCGCAAAACAGTTGGCCCTTGTGTTTTTCGTGAAAACCGATGCCGTGCTGCTGCAGCAAATCCGTGAAATGGCGTGGTGTAAAACGTGACAAAGCGGAGCGGCAAAAATTGGGGTTGTTGCTCAGATAGTTGGCTGGCGAGGTGTCCAGATTGCTGAAGTTGCAGCGGCCACCGCCGGAGATTCTGATTTTTTCGGCCACTTTGGTGTTGTGGTCAATCAGCAGCACCTTGAGGCCGCGTTGTCCCGTCAAAGCGGCGCAAAACAGACCGGCAGCCCCGGCACCGACAATGACGACGTCAAATTGCTCCATGCCGGCAGTTTAGGCGCAGATCTGCTATGGTCGCATTGATCGAATTCAACAAGAAATAATTGGAGACAAGGTTGCTGAAGACATGGACGGTGACGCTGTTGCTTGCCTTGCTGGGGCTACTCGGCGCTTGCGGCGAGCGCCATGCCAATGCTCCGATGGCGGGAGACGCCAGTGCTGCGACGCTGAAATTGAACCAGCAGTTCGCGCAGGAGCTCAAGCTCGATGACGCCCAGGACTTTGAGGACGCCAAACGCGGGTTTATTGCCCGACCCAGTGGAAAAATTGTGGCTGCCGATGGCAGTATCTTGCAGGATTTCGATGCCTATCAATTTGTCCAGGGTGCTGCACCACCGACGGTGAACCCCAGCCTGTGGCGACACGCCATTCTGAATGCGCAGATCGGCCTCTTCAAAGTCACAGACGGTATCTACCAGCTGCGGGGTTTCGATATCGCCAACATCACCCTGGTCGAGGGCAAAACCGGATGGATCGTGATCGATACGCTGACGTCCCGCGAGAGTGCCGCCACTGCCATGGCCTTTGCCCGCCAGCATCTGGGCAACAAGCCCGTCAGCGCCATTGTGTTTACGCACAGTCATGCCGATCATTTCGGCGGTGTACTGGGTGTCATATCGGCTGAGGAGGTGGCCAGTAGAAAGGTGCCGGTGGTCGCGCCCGAAGGCTTTATGCAGGAGGCGACCGATGAAAACATGTTGGTCGGCGTGGCGATGGCGCGTCGCTCGCTTTATCAGTTCGGCAAGGACCTGGAACGCTCGGTCAAGGGCAATGTCGATACCGGACTGGGCAAGGGTGTGGTCTACGGCGCTATCGGAATTTTGCGGCCGACACAGCTCATCACCGAGGCGACGCAGGAGTTGACACTGGATGGCGTAACTTTCATCTTTCACAACGTGCCTGGTGCAGAAGCGCCGGCTGAGTTGACATTTTCGATTCCAGGCAAGCGGGCTTATGGCGGCGCCGAGAACCTGGCGCAGACCATGCATAACCTGCTGCCGCTGCGCGGCGCCAAGGTGCGCGACGCGCTGCGCTGGGCCAATTACATGCAACAGGCGCTGGATCAACTCGCCGACGCCGATGTTTACTTCGGCCAGCACAACTGGCCGATCTGGGGCCATGAGCGGATCGCCGGGTTCATCACGCAACACCGTGACGTCTACAAGTACACCCATGATCAGACCGTGCGTCTGATCAATGCCGGCTACACGCCACGAGAAATCGCCGATGCCGTGCAGCTACCCAAATCGCTGTCGGGGCATTTTGGTGCTCGCGGCTACTACGGTGATTTGCGCCATAACGTCAAAGCGGTCTACCAGTTCTACCTGGGTGCTTACGACGGCAACCCGGCCAACTTGAATCCGCTGCCGCCGCAGGAGTCGGCCAAGCGCTACCTGGAGCTCATGGGTGGCGCTGACAAGGCTGTGGCGGCAGCGCAGGGTGCGTTCGACAAGGGCGATTACCGCTGGGCTGCCGAATTACTCAACCATGCGGTGTTCGGTCAAAGCGACCACCGAGGTGCGAAAGAATTGTTGGCCCGCACCTACGAGCAGATGGCTTACGTTTCCGAGGCGGCAACCTGGCGCAACAGTTACCTTACCGCGGCGGCCGAATTGCGTAACGGACCGCCCAAGAAAGGGCTTGATCGCTCCTCCTTCATCGACATGCTGAAGCAGACTCCGGTGCAGCATTTTCTTGAAGCCATGGCCGCCAGCCTGGATGGCCCGGCTGCGGATGGCACGAACCTTAAGATTAACCTGGTGTTATCGGATACCAAAGAGTCCTTTGTACTGTGGATCGAGAACGCCGTCCTGCATCACAAGCCGGCGGCACCGGCCAAAGACGCCAACGCCACGTTGACGCTGACGCAGCCGATCTTCATGAAAATGATGTCCGGGACGGCCGGCGTGAAGGATACGCTGCTCAGTAACGAGTTCAAGGTCGAAGGCAGCAGGATCGACCTGGTGCGCTTCTTTTCACTCTTCAAGCAGGCGCCAGGAACCTTTGCGATCGTGACCAAATAGAATCGACATTATGCTTTTGCTGGCGATTGTGTTGGGCACCCTGACGGCCGGAATTGGCAGCGTCTGGCTCGCGGCGCTGCTGAGTTTTGGCGTTCTGGAGCGCTACACGCGGCACATGCTGAGTCTGGCGGCCGGCGCCCTGCTGGCAACTGCTTTCATGCATTTGCTACCCGAGGCGTTCGAGAGCGGTGTCGCTGCAGACAAGTTGTTCATGGTGCTGCTGGTGGGCCTGGTTTTCTTCTTTTTGCTGGACAAGGCAGAGCTTTGGCATCATGGGCATGAGCATCACCAGCATGCCGAAGACGTTGATCACCAACATCCCCACAGCCACCAACCGGTCGCCGGAACCTGGGCCGTGCTGACCGGTGACAGCGTACATTGCTTTGGTGACGGACTCTTGATTGCCTCAGCCTTTGTTGCCGACCTGCGCCTGGGCATGATTGCGTCTCTGGCCGTGCTGGCGCATGAAGTGCCGCACCACATGGGCGATTTGATGGTGTTGCGATCAGCCACCAGCAACCGGCGTGCGGCCTTTGTCAAAGTTTCGCTGGCCGGGGCCGTCACTGCGATGGGGGGCTTGTTGGGATTCTGGCTGGTTGAGCAGTTGCGCGACTATTTGCCCTATTTTCTGGTAGTGGCAAGTAGCAGTTTTGTCTATGTTGCGCTGGCCGACCTGATCCCCCAGCTGCAAAAAAGGCTGACAGCACGCGAGACCGTGGCTCAAATTGGCTGGCTGATGGTCGGCATCGCGCTGGTAACCTTGATCAGCAGCTTGGCACACAGCCACTGATCAAGACCCATCGGGTTCTGCATCAGCCCTGTGCCACCGGGCGTTTTGGATCGCTGCACCACTCGCTCCAGCTGCCGGCATAGAGGGCGGCGCGTCCGAAGCCGGCCAGTTCCATCGCGATGATGTTGGGTACAGCACTGACGCCACTGCCGCAGTGGTGTACCACCGTAGCGGGATCGCGTTGGCCGAGCAGGGTTTGAAATTCGGCCTTGAGCTGGAGCGGCGGCTTGAATTTACCGTCAGCGTCAAAGTTCTGTCCAAACGGACGGTTCAAAGCACCCGGGATGTGCCCGGCGATCGGGTCCAGCGGCTCCACTTCGCCCCTGAAGCGCGGTGCAGCGCGGGCATCGATCAGGCTTTGCAGAGGGCGACCCAAATTCTGGGCGACCGTATTCGTGTTCAGCAGAACTGCCTTGGCCGGAGCCAGAGTGAACTGGCTTGCCCTGGCTGGCGTGACCACGCCGCTTTCTGTGGCCCCAGCGTTGGCCTGCCAAGCCTGCAGGCCACCGTCCAACACCGCTGCATTCTCGTGCCCCACCCATTTCAGCATCCACCAGAGCCGACCACAGTAATTGACGCCTTGACGATCGTAGACCACGGCCTGCATGCTGTTGTCAAATCCGATGCTGCCAAGCCAGGTGGCGAATGATTCGCGTGACGGCAGGGGATGCCGTCCACCGGATGCGGCGTCGCTGGCTGACTTGGGTGCGCTCAGGTGTCGCTCCAGATCCGCCCGCACGGCACCGGGGATATGCGACTGCAGGTATTGCTGCTCGCCCGCTGCGGCTTGCATCAACTCAAAACTGCAGTCAAACACCATGCAGGGCTGAGCGCTGATTAGCAGTTCGCTCAGCTGTGGGGCGGAAATCAGGGTCGTATACATCCGATGCACTTTCCTCAAGGTTGTCGGTTCCGGTATCTGGATCAGTGTACGTCTGCCGGTGTGTCAGGCAGGATGCGCGTGCGCAGCACCGTGGCGGTCAGACCACTGGCGACGATCAGCGCCATGCCGACCCAGCCGATCAGTGGAATGCTGTCGCCGAACAGCAGCAGACTGTAAAAGGCGGCAAACACAATGCCGGATCACCGTTGCCCGGAATGTCAGACCCGTGAAGAAGATACCGACAAGGCCCGTGATGGCCGAGCCAATCGAAAAATAGAATACCGTGCGGCCTTCCGGTTCGCCCACTTTGCCCAGTGCAGTAACTTGCATATAGGCCAGCGCAGCGCCGAGTCCCGAGAGCAGACCGATCAGGCCGGCAAAGAGCTGGTTTTGTTCCAGTGTCGGGCGCAGCATCATGACCACGCCGGCAAAACCGGCCAACACGGTCGCCATCAACGGGCCCTGTCGCTCGGCTTGGCCATAGAGCAAGGCGCCGCCTACCGCCATGCTGGCAAAAAAGAACGAACCCAAAATCATCCATAGCGCCTGCATGGAGTCAGAGCTGGATCTGGCTGCGATACCAATCGTGAAAGTGTTGCATGCCGTCTTCCATCGGGCTCTGGTACGGGCCGACCTCGTTGTCACCGCGCACCTGCAGGGCCCGGCGTCCAGCGTCCATGCGTTCGCCGATTTCGTCGTCTTCTATGCAGGTTTCCATGTAGGCGGCTTGCTGCGCCTCGACAAATTCGCGCTCAAAAGCGTGTATTTCCTCCGGGTAGTAGAACTCGACCCTATTCAGGGTCTGGTTCAGGGCCTGGGGGTGCAGCGTGGAGACGGTCAGAACGTGCGGGTACCACTCGATCATGATATGCGGGTAGTAGGTCAGCCAGATGGCGCCATACTTGCTCGGTTGGCCCTTGCGATAGGCGCGCAGCGCATCCTGCCAGCGCTGGTACACCGGCGTACCGGCTTTTCGGCCCGGGTTGGCAGCGCCTACCGTCTGCACCGAGTAATGTTGCTTGAACTCCCAGCGCAGGTCGTCGCAGGTGACCACACTGCCCAAGCCGGGGTGAAACGGGCCGACATGGTAATCCTCAAGATAGACCTCGATGAAGGTCTTCCAGTTGTAATTGCAGTCGTGCAATTCCACCCGATCAAGTACAAATCCGGTGAAATCGAGGTCGGCTCGTGGACCCATTGCAGCCAGATCGGCGTCGATATCGCGTCCGTTGTCATCAAACAGCAGCCCGTTCCATTCCCGCAATGTGTAGTTGTTCAGATTGAGACAAGGGTCACTTGGAAAATGGGGCGCGCCGAGCAATGTTCCAACCGGCCGCGCGCCAGTTCCGCCGTAGGTCCAGCGATGCAGCGGACACACGATGTTGCCGGCGGCAGCGCCTGGATGGGTCGTGTTGAGTGAACCGCGACCTCGCAGCATCAACGCCTGACGATGACGGCAGACGTTGGAAACAAGTTCAATCCCCTTGTCGGTTCGCACCAGGACCCGGCCTTCACCCTCCTGCGCCAGGGTTGCGTAGTCACCCACGTTGGGCACGCTCAGGGCGTGGCCAACGTAGCGCGGCCCACGCCGAAAAATCGTGTCCAGTTCGCGCTGGAACAGAGTTTCGTCAAAATAGCTTGAAACTGGTAGTTGGCCACTGGCCTGCTGCAGTTGAAGACTTAAATCAGACATTGGTGTCCTGACCTAAAGACTCCCCACAGGGAGATGCGCCGATGCGCGTTGTAAAGGGATCCGGCCACGGCCGGCGGCAAGAATGGGGATTGTACCTGCCGGATCTCCAGCGTCGCGTGTTGCCTCCCGATTTAGTGCAATTTCCTCAATCTCTCGAGTGCTTATTTGTCGGTTCGCGAAGCACTGCGTCTGAGCGCCTAAAATCATGCTTCCAATGCTAAGGAATCTTTTGCCCTATGGCCTCTGCTCCCCGCGCGCGCGCCGCCGCGCCTGCCGACTTCGAAACCGCTCTGTCCGAGCTGGAACAACTGCTGGTCCGGATGGAGGCGGGTGCCATGCCTCTGGATCAACTGCTGGCCAGTTACCAGCGCGGAGCCGAGTTGCTGAAATCATGCCGCGATCGCCTGGAAGCTGTTGAATCCCAGATCAAGGTGCTGGACCAGGGAACGCTGAAGACATGGACGGCCGATTGAACTCTGCTGCTGACTTTGACATTGGCAATTGGAGTGCCCGCCATCTCGAAAGTGTTGAAGGAGCCCTGGAGCGCTGGGTGAGCGCCAGCGCACCTCCCGCCGCAGGTCATGGTGCCCCGGCCGAATTGATTGAAGCCATGCGCTACGCGGTACTTGATGGCGGCAAGAGATTGCGCCCCTTCCTGGTTTTTGCCGCCTTTGAGTCGGTGACTGCTGAAAACCGGGGTTCTCTGGGTTCAGGCAGCAGAGATGATTTCGATGCTCAGGAGGCGGTTCTGCGTGCGGCGTGTGCCGTTGAACTGATTCACGCCTACTCGCTGGTCCATGACGACATGCCTTGCATGGACAACGACGTGTTGCGCCGTGGCAAACCGACGGTGCACATTAAATTTGGCGAGGCCCAGGCTCTATTGGCAGGTGACGCATTGCAGGCACTGGCGTTTGAGTTGCTGACCCCCGAGAGGGGCTTGCTTGAGGTCCGACAAGCCCGCTTGTGCCGATTGTTGTCGCGCGCCGCCGGGAGTGCTGGTATGGCCGGAGGGCAGGCGATCGATCTGGCCAGCGTGGGGTCAAAGTTGTCAGAAAGCCAGCTGCGTGAGATGCATCGACTCAAGACCGGTGCCCTGCTCCAGGCCAGTGTCATGATGGGGACTGTTTTCGGTGAGGTGTCGGCGCCAGCTCAGGCTGCTCTTGCTTCTTACGGTGCGGCCATTGGATTGGCGTTTCAGGTTGTCGATGATATTTTGGACGTTACCGCAGACTCTGCCACTTTGGGCAAAACGGCAGGTAAGGATGCCTGTCAGGACAAGCCGACCTACGTCTCGGTGCTGGGTTTGGAACGATCGGCCGCGTACGCAAAGGAATTGCTCAGGCAGGCGCTGGGGGCGCTGGAGCAAAGCGGTTTGCAAAATACGCGCGCCCTCCAGGGATTGGCTAACATGGTGGTAAATCGTACAAGTTGAAATATGTCGAACAAGTTTTTTCCATTGCTGAAAACCATCAACAGCCCAGCTGATCTGAGGCAGTTGCCACGCGCGCAACTTGACGTTCTGGTTAACGAATTGCGGGCCTTTTTGATTGACAGTGTTGCCAACACCGGTGGGCATTTGAGTTCCAACCTGGGAACAGTGGAGCTCACTGTGGCCTTGCACTACGTCTTCAGTGCGTTGCAGGATCGCATTGTTTGGGACGTTGGCCATCAAACCTATCCGCACAAGATCCTCACCGGGCGACGTGAGCGCATGAATTCCTTGAGGCAACTCGGCGGGTTGAGCGGTTTTCCGCAACGTGCCGAAAGCGAATATGACGACTTCGGTACGGCTCATTCCAGCACTTCGATTTCGGCGGCGCTGGGCATGGCGCTGGCCGCCAAGATCAAGGGTGAAGTGCGCCACGTCATTGCCGTTATTGGCGACGGTGCTTTGACCGCGGGCATGGCTTTCGAGGCACTCAACAATGCCGGTGTCGCAGAAGCCAATCTGCTGGTGATCCTGAATGACAACGACATGAGTATCAGCCCCCCGGTGGGGGCACTCAACCGCTATCTGGCCAAGCTCTTGAGTGGGCAGTTTTATGCTGCGGCCAAGAACGCCGGCAAAACTGTTCTTAAAGGTGCGCCTCCGTTGTTTGAATTGGCCAAACGTATTGAAGAGCACGCCAAAGGCATGGTGGTTCCCGCCACCCTGTTTGAAAAATTTGGCTTCAATTACATCGGCCCGATCGACGGTCATGACCTCGATTCGCTGATTCCCACGCTGGAAAACATCAAGCAGCTCAAGGGTCCCCAGTTTTTGCATGTGGTGACCAGGAAGGGACAGGGCTACAAGCTGGCCGAGGCCGATCCGGTGGCCTATCACGGCCCGGGAAAATTTGATCCGGTGATTGGGTTGCAGCCACCCAGCACGCCGCCGAAAACGACCTTTACACAGGTTTTTGGCCAGTGGCTGTGCGACATGGCGGCTCGTGATTCTCGTTTGGTGGGAATCACGCCTGCGATGCGTGAGGGCTCCGGCATGGTCGAATTTGAGAAGCTTTTCCCGGATCGCTATTTCGACGTGGGGATTGCCGAACAGCACGCCGTGACCTTTGCCGCCGGGCTGGCTTGCGAAGGGCTCAAGCCGGTGGTGGCGATCTATTCAACTTTTCTTCAGCGCGCCTACGATCAGTTGATCCACGATGTGGCGATTCAAAAGCTGCCGGTGGTGTTTGCGCTGGATCGGGCCGGGCTGGTGGGTGCCGATGGTGCGACGCATGCGGGTGCCTACGATATTTCTTATTTGCGTTGCATCCCGAATGTCAGCATTGCCTGTCCGGCCGATGAAAACGAGTGTCGTCAGCTCTTGTCGTGCGCCTTTGAGCAGGATCATCCCGTAGCCGTTCGCTATCCGCGCGGATCGGGTGTGGGCGTCGCAGTTCAGCGTGGCTTGGACGCGTTGCCTTTTGGTCGGGCGCAAATAAGGCGCTCCGGCAAGGGTGTTGCCATTCTGGCTTTTGGCCCGCTGCTTTACGCGGCACTGGAAGCCGCTGAGGTGCTTGGGGTGACGCTGGTGAACATGCGGTGGGTCAAACCGCTGGATACCGAAATGTTGTATCACATTGCCACCGGACACGAAGCCTTGGTGACCGTTGAAGAGGGGGCTTTGATGGGTGGCGCCGGCAGCGCTGTCGGCGAAGCCTTGCAAGCGGCCGGGATGCTTAAGCCCTTGCTGCAACTGGGTTTGCGAGACGAGTTCATTGAGCATGGTGATAGCGCCAAGCTGCTGGCCCTGCAGGGACTCGATGCCAGCGGCATCGAGGCATCGGTTCGCAAACGCTTTGCTACCTTTCTTGAGTCCGGACGGCCGGAATTGAAGGCCGTCGCGTGAACCGCTTGGCGGTCAGCCCCGCAAGGGTTCTGAACCGCTTGGCGGTCAGCCCCGCAAGGGAAAACCCGCACCGTGCCTGTTACGAACGTTTCTACAATGCAGGGTGAATGTATCGGGTCGTCGTTGTGCTTGCCGGGACGACGGAAAGTTTTTTAACAACTCTAGGAGTGAACCATATGGATCGCCGTTCCATCATTAAAAACGCTGGCATTGCCAGTATTCTTGCAGCCGGTGCAGCACCTGCTGTTCATGCTCAGGGCGCCAACGTCCGTTGGCGCTGCGCATCGAGTTTCCCAAAATCGCTGGACACCATCTATGGTGGCGGGGAAGTGTTCGCCAAGGCGGTCAAGGCAATGTCGGGCGGCAAGTTCGAAATTTCAGTGCATGCGGGGGGCGAGTTGATTCCACCCTTTGGCGTGGTCGATGGGGTTCAGAACGCTACGGTCGAAATGGCTCACTCGGTGCCTTATTACTTTTATGGCAAGAACCCGGCTTTTGCATTGGGTTCGGCTATTCCGTTCGGTTTGAATGCACGCCAGATGAATGCCTGGATGATGCACGGCAATGGGCGCAAGCTAATGAACGAGTTCTACGCCGCCTACAACATGATCAGCTTTGCCGGCGGTAATACCGGCACACAAATGGGCGGCTGGTTCCGCAAGGAAATCAAGTCGGTCGCCGACTTCAAGGGTCTCAAGTTCCGGCTCGGCGGCGGCCTGGTGGGCGAGGTGATGCAGAAACTCGGCGCCGTGCCGCAAAGCATTCCGGGTGGTGAAATCTACCAGGCGCTGGAGAAGGGAACGATTGATGCCGCCGAATGGGTCGGCCCGTACGACGACCAGAAGCTGGGATTCAACAAGGTTGCACCGTTTTATTACTATCCTGGCTGGTGGGAAGGCGGTCCCGAAGTTGATTTCTTCGTCAACCAGAAAGCTTTCGATGGCCTGTCGTCCGAAAACAAGGCAATTATCGAAGCCGCTGCGGCCTACGCGAACACCGACATGCTGGCCAAGTACGATGCATTCAACCCGACCGCCTTGAAACAATTGGTGGCTGCCAAGACCAAGGTTCTGCCTTTCTCGCAAGCGCTGATGGATGCCTCCTTCAAGGCGTCGATGGAAGTGTTTGCTGCGAATGATGCCAAGAGTCCGGAATGGAAAAAGATTTATGCCGATTTGCGTGCCTTCCAGCGTGATCAGGTGGCCTGGTTCCGTTTTGCTGAAAGCGGTTTCGATTCCTTCATGGCGAAGCAGAAGCTGTGATGAATTAACTGTATTGATCGAAAAAGACCTCGTTTGCGAGGTCTTTTTTTTGTAGGAGCAATGCGGATTTGCGTGCTGGTGTACCGGTGTTTTGAACAACAATAGGGGGTCTGGAGGGAACTTTCTTGAGTGATGTTTTGTTGTGGCTGTTGCTTGCGTTGGCGGTTTTGAATGGACTTGCCGTGGTATGGCTGATGCGGCGCCGCCCGCAAGCGCTGGAGACGCTGGCGGCTGAGCAGCGCAAGGCTGAATTGTTGGCGATGCTGCAGACCGGTAACGAGCGCCTGGAGCGGGAACTGCGACGTGAAATCAGTGAATCCGCGCGCCTCGGGCGACAGGAAACGATGCAAAGTCTTGCCACTTTTCAGCAAACCCTGCTGCAACAGGGAGCCGAGGCGACGCGTACGCAGAACAGCCAGATTGACGCTTTTGGCCAGCAACTGGGCGTGCTGCAGAAGACGCTGACCGATACTTTGACGCTGCAATTGCAGTCCCTGAGCGAATTCAATGCCCGACGCATGAGTGAGGTTCGGCAAGCCATGGAACTGCAGTTGACGCAGCTCCAGGTCAGCAACGCAGCGAAGCTCGACGAGATGCGCGCCACCGTCGATGAAAAGCTGCAGACCACACTGCAGGCCAGACTGGGTGAGAGCTTCAAACAAGTGGCCGAGCGCCTCGAGCAGGTGCACAAGGGTCTGGGCGAAATGCAGACCCTGGCGCAGGGAGTGGGTGACCTCAAGCACTTGCTGACCAACGTAAAGGCGCGCGGCATTTTTGGTGAAGCACAACTTGCTTCCCTGCTGGAACAGGTGTTAGTACCCGATCAGTACGTGGCACAGGTCGCAACCCGTCCCGGCAGCAAGAATGTGGTCGATTTCGCGATCAAACTGCCTGGCAGATCAGAGCATGGGGAGCCGCTCTGGTTGCCGATTGACGCCAAGTTTCCGAACGAAGACTATGAGCGTTTGCTGGAAGCACAGGGCCAGGCCGATGGGGTCGGTGTGGAGGCCGCGGGCAAGGCGCTGGAACTGCGCATACGGCTGGAGGCACGCTCTATCGCCGACAAATATGTGGAGCCCCCGCATACGACCGACTTTGCTATTTTGTTTTTGCCGACCGAAGGTCTTTACGCCGAGGTTTTGCGGCGACCGGGGCTGATGCAGGCCTTGCAGCGTGAGCATCGCATTACGCTGGCTGGACCGACTACCTTGCTGGCCATGCTGAGTTCGCTGCAGATGGGTTTTCGCACGCTGGCGTTGGAGAAGCGCTCCAGCGAGGTTTGGCAGGTATTGGGCGCGGTGAAAGCGGAGTTTGGCAAATTTGGAGACATTCTGTCCAAGGTCAAAAGTCAGACCGAGACCGTACTCAGGACGCTGGACGGGGCCCAGACCCGCAGTCGTGCACTAGGGCGTGCACTGAAGAAAGTGGAAGCCCTGCCCGACGCCGAGGCGCAGATACTGATTCCGTTGGAGAAAGATTTTGACAGCGACACAGAGCCTGGTTCGGAGTGAATCAGCCGATCTTTTGCATATCGCGGGAGAGCAGAATGCGAGTGCCCTTTTACGGGAGCCGGCCGCTTTGCCTACTTTGGCCAGCGCCAGCACCGCCAACCGCGGCATAGCGCTTATCGGTTAAAAGAGCCGCGAGAACCTCCCGGCCCACGAGCCCCGTTGCCCCCGCCAGCAAAGCCACCCGAGTTGCCGCCGGAGCGGCCGCCTGATCCAGCATGAGAACCTCCATTGCGGTTGGCACCGCCATAACCTCCGCCGCCACGGCGTGCGCCGCGTTCGGCCATCATATCGACACTGGTGCGCATCGGGTCCGGTTGACTCTGGGCCGACCTGGAAGGCGCGGGACGGCTGTCGCCGTTGCCATAAGCGCCGCGTCCCTGCGCTGGACGCTGACCTGGAACACGGGGGGGTTGTTGATCTCCGAGTGGGCTTGGCATACGTGGGCTCCCGCTGCGAGCCCCATTGCCGCCACTGCGGCCAGCGCCTGCATTGCCGCCCCGGCTGCCCTGGGTCGCCTTGCCTTCTCGAACTCTTTGCATCATTTCGGTACGCGCTGCTCTGGCCGCTGCCTGCATGACGTCACGGCTCGGTGGCTTGCCGGCACCGCCCCAGATGGTCTGTCGGCCCATGGCGATGGGTTCAGCCCTTTCGTCAGGCTCGGGCATGAAGCCCTCCACAATTTGCACCGGAATGTCCTGCTTGGTGAAGCGTTCAATTGCCTGCATGAAGCCTTCTTCGTCC